>JACRKA010000270.1 GCA_016219905.1 Verrucomicrobiota bacterium | reverse complement strand
CTGGTATGGCGGCCTGCACCGGTTGTGGGACAGCGCCACGCCGCGGAAACCCGCACGGCTCCAGACGGTCGGCGAGTTCGGCGCGGAGGCGCTCGACGCCTACGAGACGATGGCGGCGAATTATCCGGCGCATTGGGACAAGCCGCCCGCGCCGACCGAAGACAAACTCTGGGGCGCGCGCCAGGCCGGCAAGGGCGACGACCTGCGGCAGGTCTTCGGCTTCCGCGGCAAACCGCCGACGAACCTCGCCGAATACATCACCGCCAGCCAGACCTATCAGGCGGATGCGATGGCGGAGGCCACGAAAGGTTTCCGTCTCTCGAAGCAGGCGATGGCGGGCTACTTCCAGTTTCATTTCGTGGACGCCACCGCCGCGCACTGGCCGAAGTCCATCGTCAGCCACGACCTGCAGCCGAAGATGGCCTACTACGAAATGGCGCAGGTCAACCAGCCCGTCGTGCCGCTCTACCGGTTGATCGAGCGCGGCGCGGCCATCGAGTTGTGGGTCGCCAACGACCTGGCCGTCGCGTTGCCCGGCTGCAAAGTGAAGTGGACCGTCCAAGCCGGCGAGCACCGGCTCCACGGCGAAGTCGCCGGCGATGTCCGCGCCGATGACGCCGTGTGTCTGGGACGCGTGGACCTGACACAACTTCCCGCCGGTTCGGACGTGATCAACGTCGCGTTGACGCTCAGCGACCGGAAAGGCCGGATGGTGTCGGAATACCAGCGCGAGATTTACCGGTCGTTCAAGGTCGTGGACCAAGCGGTGGAGCGCGCGAAGGTCGCCACGCCGAAGCGGCCCATTCAAGGCAAGGCCAACCTCGCATTGAAAAAAACTGTGACCGCCACCAGCGCGCGCGAGCATCACGCCGCTGCGGAGGCCGTGGACGGCCACACACGCACCGGCTGGCGCGCTGCTGATAACGCGCTGCCGCAATCGTTCACGGTGGACCTGGGTGAGCGCGTCACGCTGTGCGGCGCGCGGCTGATCTGGGAGGACGACGGCAAACGGGAGTTCGTGTTCCAGTTCTCTGATGACCAGGAGCATTGGCGGCCGGTTTCAGGCAAACAGCGGACCACCATCCTGCAGGTTCCGCGTCCGCCGCTGATGTTCCTGGACCAATACGTCCTCTTCGAAGCTGCGGGCCGTTACGTGCGGATCACCATCACCGCCACGCCCGCCGGCGTCCCCGCCGGATTCAACGAGATCGAGCTATACAAGAAGTGACCGGCTCTTCACTCAAGGCAGCTTCTCGGCGAGAACCGTGTCGGACTGCTTCTTGCGGAACATTTTCAGCTTCACGCGCACCTCCGGGCGCGAATTGGCGAGGATGGCGATCGCCAGCAGCGCCGCGTTCTTCGCGCCCGCGCCTCCGATTGCCAGCGTGCCGACCGGAATGCCGCCCGGCATCTGCACCGTCGCCAGCAGCGCATCCATTCCCTTCAGCGCGCCACCTTCCATCGGCACGCCGAGCACCGGCAATGTCGTGTGTGCCGCCGCCACGCCCGCCAGATGCGCCGCCCCGCCGGCGCCGGCAATGATGACCTCGACTCCGCGCGACTCGGCGCGCGTGACGTATTCCGCCAGCGGCTTCGGCACGCGGTGCGCCGACAACACGCGGCACTCGTGCGGCACGCCAAACTCCGCCAGCGTGTCCGCCGCGTTCTTCATCGTCTCCCAATCCGACTTGCTGCCCATGATTACGGCCACCAGTGGTTTGCTCATCGTTGTCGTCCTCGATTTGTGACGCGTGAAACGTGAAACGTAAAACGTGACCCGGAATCAATCATTACGTTTCACGTTTTACGCTTTACGCCCGCCGCCATCCGGTTCGCGATCAGCGCCGCCGTCGCGCCCGCGCCGAAACCGTTGTCAATGTTCACCACCGTCAGGCCCGGCGCGCAGCTTTGCAGCATCGTCATCAACGCCGCCTCGCCGCGGCCACCGTAGCCGTAGCCGGTCGAGACCGGCACGCCGATGACCGGCACGTGCAGCAGCCCGCGCACGACCGCCGGCAACGCGCCTTCCATGCCCGCGCACACCACCGCGCAGGCGATGTCCGCGTCGTGCATCTGGTGGAGCGGCTCGATCAACCGGTGGATGCCCGCGATGCCGACATCGTAGAATCTCAATACCTCGCAGCCCATCAACTCTGCCGTCACGCGCGCCTCCTCGGCGACGCGCACATCGGCCGTGCCGGCCGCCAGCAGGGCTATCTTCCCGCCCGTGTGCTTCACCGCAAAGCCGCGCCGCCGCACGACCAACGTCCGTGCCAGCGTGTTGTAATCGAGTGTGTAACGTCTGCCGAGCTTGCGGCGCACGGCTGCGGCACACTCTTCGCTGACGTGCGTGGCCAGCGCCTGGCCGGATGCGGCGGCGAGCCGCTCCAGGATCGCCACGACCTGCGCGGTGCTCTTGCCGCCGGCAAACACCGCTTCGGGGATGCCGGTGCGCTCGTGGCGCTTCACGTCGAGCTTCGCGAAGTGACCGACGGTCTCGACGGCGTGCAGCCGCGCCGCGTTCTTGTGCGATTTCATCCTTCGAGCCATAAGAAAGCACGGGATTCTTGCCAGCAAAGTGCCTCTGCCTCAAGTGCCAAGAATGACGTTTCTCCATTGCGCTTGGGATAGCGGAAATCGCGGACGATCCAGCGGCCCATATCAAACGGGCGCGAATCTACTTCGGCGGTGGTATGCGCCTCTCGTGGCAACTCCGCCATGTGATGGCTGTCTTGGTTTCGTAGATCATAGCGCCGCCGGCAAAGATCTGGACTCGGAGTGCATCGTTGAAAACAGAAACTGCATCTGTCAGTGCGGGTCCCAAATTCGCTTTCAGATTTGGATCCGAGGCCAGACTACTTTTGAAATCTCCAAGTATCTCGTGCCCGGGTTCGCCTGCCCAGACGGTCTGCTTCGCGCCAGTCACGTTGTCTCGTAGAACAACGCCTCCGTGATAAGTGGCATAGCTCCAGTCTCCCGATGTGAACTCCAGAATCTTGGGATACTGAGCAATCAATCCACCCAGGAGAGACTGCTTCGGAACATTGCCTTTGGCTTCCAGCCAATTCCGGTATTGCGCATCACTCATGGATAGGAGTTGTCCCAACAACGGAATTTTCGCCTCCAGTTCCTGGTAGGTCTGCGCCGATATTTTTCGCGGGCTGCGGATAATGCCGGGACCAACCTCCACAAGCTGGGCCGTGATCCAGAACTCGGCTCCTTTCATGACCTCCCCCACCACGAGATATTTCACCGCGATGAGTTTTCCATATTCCTTGGCTTTGTCCGCCTCCATCAAATCGGTCACTTGCAGGTTCTTCTCGGTCAGGAGGGTTTGCAATTGAGTGCGCGTCACCAGTTCAAACCGGTCCGAAAACTCGGAGAGGAGCAGCCGTGACACGATTTTCCCCGCGTCTGCCACCCCGACCGCGCCCTGCACTTCGAAATCCACAACCGCAATCCGCTCCTTCGGGCCTGCCGCAAGAACAACCCCGGTGACAAACGTCCACGAGAAAAACAGCCTGATCAGCTTTGGTCTCATTCGTTGATACGTCGTGTTCTTGTCAGCAGTTTTACTGTTAAAGTCAATGCCAGTCTGCCGCAATTAGCGGCGCACAGCAGGCAAGGGACGATAGGGCTGCGCTGAAACGTCCAAGTCCAGGTGTGTTTTTTGTTCGCGCCGGCCCGATGAATCGGGTAATGCACAGGCTGACAATTCCATGAAGCGATTCCTTGTCACCATCTGTTTGATTCTCTGTCATTCGCTTGCGCTGGCTGCGACGGCACCGTCTGCGCCGCCGAAAGCCGCGCCGCCCTTTGCCGGCACCACGTCGTGGGGCTGGCTGCCGTCGCCGCCCGGCCAGTTGGTGCCGCTGGGCGACCTGCCCCTCGGCATGGCCGCCTCGCGCGACGGCCGCTGGCTCGCCATCTCCCACGGCGGCGCCGGCCAGCAATCGCTCTGGCTCTTCGACGCCACCACCGGCAACGGCTTCCCCGCCGCGGTCGCCAGCCCCGACGAGGGTTTCTTCCACGGCGTCGCCTTCTCGCCCGACGGCCGGCGCGTGTTCGCCTCCGGCGGCGGCGCCAACACCATTCTTATCTATGACCTCGCCAACTGGTGGCAGCCGACGCGCCTCGCCAAGTTCGCCTTCGACCCGCCGCAACGACAGCGGTTCCCCGCCGGCCTCGCGCTGACGCCTGACGGCCGCACGCTCTGCGTCGCCAACCTCCTCGCCGAGGAACTCGCCCTCATCAACGTCAGCGATCCCGCCAAGCCCGCGCTCATCGAAACTGTCCGCGTCGGTTCGCGGCCCTACGCCGTCGCGGTGGACAAGGACGGCCTGCTCGCCTACGTCGCGCTCTGGGGCGAGCCGCGCATCACCGTCGTCGCGCTCCAGTCCAAGACCGTGCTGGCCAACATCAAGGTCGGCGAGCGTCCCACCGCGTTCGCGTTCTCGCCCGACGGCAAGCAACTCTACGTCGCCTGCGCCGGCAACGACACCATCGCCGTCGTGGACACGATGGCGCGAAAAGTCGCCTCCACCATCAGCCTGCGCGCCTCCACCAGCGACCTGCATCCCGGCCGGCCCACCGCGTTGGCCGTCTCGCCCGACGGCCAGCGCCTCTACGTCGCCAGCGGGATGAACCATGCGTTGCTCGTCGTGGACACCGCCGCCCGCAAGATCGCCGGCATGATCCCCACCGGCTGGTGCCCGACGGCCGTCACCGTTGCGCCCAAGAGCGGCCTGCTCTACATCGCCAGCGCCCACAACCTCAGCGCATCCGGGCCTGGCAAGGACTACACCGGCCGCGTCAACCACGGCCTCCTGCAAATCCTGCCGCCGCCCAACGACGAGGAACTCCGCCTCCAGAGCGACCGCGTCGCCAACGCCAATCTCCTCGACCATCGCACCGGCAAGCGCACCATCAGCACCGTCATCCCCGCCGCGCCCATCCCGCGCCGCGTCGGCCATCCCCGCAGCATCAGCCACGTTCTCGTCATCCTGCAGGAGCGCTGCAGCTTCGACCGCGTCTTCGGCGACCTGCCCGGCGCGGCGGGCGACTCGTGGCTCTGCCTCTTCGGCCGCGAGCTGACCGGCAACCTCCACTCGCTCGCCGCAGCCTACACCCTCTGCGACAACTTCTACCTCGACGGCCCGCTGCATGCCGGCCCCAACCCGTGGTTCTTCGGCGGCCTCACCCTGGCTGCGCCAAAATCGTTCCCCAAGAGCGACGCAAAGAAACCCACCACGGCCACGACGACCACCCCCAGCAAGACCTCCAGCGGTTACGGAAAGAAAGCCGAAGCCGTCCCCGCCGACGGCGCCGACGCTTTGAAATGGCCGACGGTGGACACCCTCTGGGAACTTGCCGGCCGCGCCAACCTCAGCCGCCGCGCCTACGGCGAATTTGCCGGCGCGGGCATCTACGCCGGCACCTCCTGCACCAACTGGCCCGGCGGCATCCGCTCCGGCGCGGACATCTCCCGCGCGGAGATCGTCCAGCGCGACCTCGCCAAGCTGGAGAAACTCGGCAGCCTCTCCGCCCTCACCGTCATCTCGCTCCCCAACAACCAGACCGTCGGCACCGCCCTCGGCGGCGGCAGCCCGCGCGCCATGGCCTGCGAAAACGACCGCGCCATCGGCCGCATCATCTACTCGCTCTCGCAAACCAAGTTCTGGAAAGACACCCTCGTCCTCATCCTGCCCGACCAGCCCGGCGTCGGCTTCGACCACCTCGACGCGCACCGCTCGCCGCTCATCGTGGTCGGCCCCTCCGCGCGCCGTGGCGCCGTCGTCTCGCGCTACTGCGACGGCCCTGCTGTCATCCGCACCATCGAACAGATTCTCGGCCTCGCCCCCGCCGGTTTCTACGACATGGCCGCCGTCCCGCTCTGGGACGCCGTCACGCCGCAGCCCAGCCGCCGCGCTTACAAGATCATCCCCGTGGCCTACGACATCGGGGAAAAGACGCCCGCCCGCGCCTTCGGCCAGTCCGACTGCGGCGCGCTCGCCTACGGCAACGTGAAACCCGACCGCGCCCTCCAGCTCGCGCGCATCCTCTGGACTTACCTCCGCGGCCCGAACGTCCCCCCGCCCGACCCCGTCAACCAGCGCCGCACCGTCACCGTGCCGGAAGCGCAGTGAGGTTTGCCGGTCAGATGCGCCATTCGTCGCCGACTGCAGATTGGACGACGCGAACATCGCCGGAACTGCCCCGTCACGCATCGGGATCATGAACTTGGGAATCCGTGCTTGCCCCCAAAGCGCCAGAGGACTGGCGCAGTCCAAGACGCTCTCGCGTTTCTGAAAGGGGCATCGCCAACGCGGCAGCGTCTTGGACTGCGGCAGCCCTCTGCCGCTCTGTTTGCCTTTGCCGGCCTAATATGAAACCCGCCAGCCGCGCAAAACATTCTGGACAAGGCAAAAGCCAAAGTTCAGAGTCCGCCGTGTCGCCTTACAACACGTCAAATAGGTCGCCGAATACATGTTAGGCCGCTCGCACCGCTATGGAGCTTCCCGAACGTTTTATTGAAGTTGTTCGCGGCTGTGAGAGTTTGCCGCCGCAGGTTCGTTCGCACGCGCACGAGGCGCTCGCAGTTGAGGAGTCACGTTTCGACGAGACTTACATCGAGTTTCTCGACACGCAGATTCGGTTGAGTCCACGAGGTCCTGAGTGGACAGCCAGACTTCGGCAGCGGCGCGAGGAGTTACGGCCATACTGCGGCGTCACGCTTCTTTACGGCGTCGTTCCAGTTGGCAGCAGCCATTTTTCTGTCTATACCATTCCAGAGCAGAGAGCCGTTGTTCACTGGGAAGAGTATGATTATCCGTATCCAACCGAGGCGGCCTAACCATGCGCTGCAGCGAACCCGGCCATCGCGTCCAGGTTGCAGTCGAGCGCGCTCGTGGGCCGGGTCGCTGAGCTTGGGTCGTTCGGCGGCAAGTGAACAACAATTCCACCCAACCACCCGTTGGCCGTCTGTCTAGGGTGTGTTACGGAAAAGGGTTTGAGGAGATGTAGGCCCGGTGCCCTCACCGGGCTTCGTTGTTTTTCCCGACAGGTCGCCGCGGCGGGGACGCTTGGGCAACACGTCCTCTACCTCTGATACGCCGGCAGGTAGTGGTATTGCACGCACAGCGCCAGCACGGCCATCGCGGTCGAATAGACCTGTCCGCCCTGGCGCTCGCCGCCGCTCTGCGGGGCGTTGGGCCAGCTTCCGTCGGCGTTCTGGTGGCCCAACAGGATCGGCTCCAGTTGTTCCTTCCACCATTTCCAATCATCGCCGCCGACCTGATACATCGCCTGCGTGCAGTAGTAGATCGCGTAGAAGAAATACTGCTCGTTCCAGCTCAACCCCTTGCGCCGGATCCATTCCGCGGCGCTCCGGACCTCCGGCGCGTCGTATTGGCCGCACATCTGCAACGACACCATCCCGCAGCCCGTCCGCGCCATCCCCGGCCGGCCGCCCGGCTCGTAGCCGAAGCCGCCCTCCCGGTGCGCGCATCGCTTCACAAACCCCACCGCCTTCTCGATCGCCTCCGCCGGCACGCGCACGCCGCAGTCCCGCGCCGCGCGCAGCGACAGCAGTTGCCAGCCCGTCAACGAGAGGTCCGAGTCGCCGGAGGTCGGCTCGTAACGCCAGCCGCCTTCGGCCTGCGGCGGCTTCTTCACCGTCTGCGCGCGCAGGATCAAATCGCACGCCTTCCGCAGCGCGCCCACCGTCTGCTCGTTGCGGCTCATGCCCGCCGCCTCGGCCAGCAGCAACGTGCAGATGCCGTGGCCATACATCCGGCCGCCGCGGCCCAGGATCGAACCATCCTCGCGCTGCTCCGCGATGACTTGCTTCAGCCCGCGCTCGACGCGGTCGCCGTCCGGCCCCGAGCCGGGCACATGGCCGCGCGCCAGGAACGCCATCGTCGCCAGCGCGCTCACCGCGATGTTCTCGTGGAACGAGCCGTCGTCCTTCTGCTGTTTCCGCAGATACTCCAGCCCCCGCTCCACCGCGCGGTCCACGTCGGTCTCCGCCGCCGCAATCAGGGAAAAGCAAAGCAGCGCGCCGACACGGCGGCGGAAATTCGAAAGTCGAAATTCGAAAGTCGAAAGAAATCCGAAGGGCGAAATCCGAAGGCTGGAACAGCGCCGAACAACCGGCCGGAAGGATTCGAGCTTCGAGCTTCGAGCTTCTTTCGGATTTCGAGTTTCGACTTTCGGATTTCTCATACGTGACAACCTTTGGAGCTTCACCACGCACCTCACTTCGCCGACTTCGACAGTTTCTGGAAATACTGCTTGATGAGCTGCTCATACTCCGGCGGGTAATTCTCCCGCATCCCGTGCGCGAGGCCGTCTTTCAACTCCGCCGGCAGCTTGTCGAGGTCCGCCAGCGACCCGCTCAGTTTCAACTCGGCCGCCGTGCCTTCGCGCTGGCCGTCGCGCGCCTTCGCGCCCTCCATCGAATCCTGCGACTGCGATTCCTGCTGGGCCTGCTGCTGGGCCATCTGGGCGGCCTTCGCCGCCTCCGCCATCTGTTGCATCGAGGCCACCATCTGCTGCTGCTGCACCGTCGCCGCCTGCGCCGCCAGCATCTGCAACGTGTCCGCCGCGGCTTGCGCGGGCGGATGGCCCTGCTGCGTCCGGCCCTGCTCGAACTCGCCTTTCGCATCGTCCATCTTCTGGCCCGCACCGTCCAACGCCGCGGCGGTCTGGTCCATCATCGCCGCCGACAGCGCGAGAGACTGCTGCGCCTGCGCCGGCGGCGGGCCGGGCGGCTCCTTCTCCGCGGCGCGCGCGAGCTGCTCGGCCAGCCGGCTGAGCGCCTGCTCGGCGCTGCGCGCGTCGCGCTCGCCTTGCAGCGTGTTGCGCGCCTGGAGTTGCTCGGCGGAACTCTGCATCGTCGGCGGGATCTTCTCGCTTGCCGCCTCCGGCGCGCCCTCCATCGCCTTCGCCAGTTCCGGTTCGCTGGACTTGATCTGGTCGCGCGCCGTGGCCAGTTCGCGGCCGAGCTTCTGGAGGTCCTGCTTCATCTGCGTCTGCTGCCCCGCCAGGTTCCGCGCCTGCTCGTCGCGCGCGGTGGCGGTCTGGCGGACCTGGCCGGCAAACTCCTCCTGCCGGCGCGCCAACTGGTCCATCGCCGAGGCGGCGGTCGCGGTCTTGGCGGCTTGGCGACGGTCGCGCGGATGGGCTTTCTGCTGCTCCTTGGCCTGTTCTTTCGCCTGCTTGGCATCGGCCTTCAATGCCTGCGCCGACTGCTGGAGCTGCTGCTGCGCGGCGGCGTAATCCTCGCGCTTGATCGCGTCGGCGGCCCGTTGCATCGCCTGCTGCGCGCGCTGGAACGGCGCGGCCTGATCCGGCGCCTGCTGCGCGATCTTCTGCGTCGCGCGGCCCATCTCCTCGACGTGCCGCGCGTCCTCCTTGGGCCGCCACTGGCGCTCGTTGTGAAGCTGGTTGATGCGGTTGGCCGCGTCGCCCTCCTTCCGCGCCAGCTCGGCCACGGCCTGCGCCGCGGCGCGGATCTTGTCCTTCGCCGATTCCTGCTGCGCGGCGCGCAGCGAGGGATCGCTCTGGAGCTGGCTCTGCATCTGTTGCTTCACGTCCCCCTGCTTCGTGGCGAGCGGCTGCGGCGGCTCGTTGGCGGCGGCGCGCTTGGCGACATCCACCTGCTGCGCGGCGATCTCGTTAAGCTTCTTCAACCACTCGTAGCCCTTCGCGAGTTGCGGCTGGTTTGGCAACGGCTGCTCGGCCTGCTGCAACTGCTGGCGCGCGGCGTCGGCCTGTGGCGAGGCGGCCTTCGCTGCGTCGGCGAGCGACTGCGCCGCCTGCTTGAGGTTCTGCGCGGCGGCCTGCTGCTGGCTGGTCGCGGCGTTCTTGTTCGCGGCCTGGAGCGACTTGGCGGCCTGCTGCATCGCCTGCTGCGCGGCGTCGAGCTGCGACGCGGCCTGCGTCGGGCTGGACTTCTGCGCGGACTGGGCGAGGGCCTGCGTCTGGCTGGCGAGCGAGCGCTGCGGCTGCGCCTGCGCGGGCAACGCCTGCGGCTGCGACGCGGCGGAGGTCTGGGCCATCTTCTCCTCCTGCTGCGCGAGCGCGGCGGCCTGGGCGGCCTGCGCGGCGAGATGGTCGTGCTTCTGGATGTCGGCAAGCTGTTGCGCGGTCTGGTGGAGCTTCTGCGCGGCGGCCTGCTGGTGCTGCGCGGCCTCGGCGGGCTTGTTCTTCCGCAACGCCTGCGCCGCGTCGTTCATCTGCTCGCGCTCGGTCTCGGCGACGCGCAGCGCGGCGTCATGCAGGTCGCGCATCTTGTCGGCATCCGGCTGGCGTTCTTCGTCGTCGGGGTGGGCCTGCGCCATGAGCTGGCGCTCGACCGCCTTCGCGTCGGCGCGCAATTCCTTCTGCTCCTCGCGCAACTCCTGGCGTTTCTCCGGCGTCGGCTTTTCGGCGGCGGGCTGCGGGGCGGTCTTTTGCGCGAGCGCCTCCTGGCGCTGGGCAAGTTTCTCGATCTGCTGGGCGGGCGGCGGCTGGTTCTGCTGAAGCTTCTCGCGGGCCTGGTGCGCCGTCTCCATGCGGTTCTTGAGGATGCGCTCCAGCGCGGCCCGGAGCGCGGCGATCATCGCCTTGATCTCCGCTGCCTTGGGTTGCGCCTCCAGCTTGTCGCCGGCCTCGGCGACTTTGGCGGCTTCGTCGAGTTTCGCAAGCAGGTTGCTCCCGGCGAAGTGCCGGCCGACCGCCTCGATCTCGCGTCCAGCAGTGGCATCCACCGGCGCGACGCGGCCGACGAGGGCCGTGAGCCGCTCGCCAAACGGCGCGAGTTCGGCGCGGATGTCGCGCTCGATGTCGGCGCACTGGCCGAAGCGGAGGCGCTGCCACACGGCGGCCTGTTCGAGGCCGGTGACGACGCTGGTCTGCTGGGCCTCGAGCGCGCGCAGGTGGCGCACGAGCAGGCGCAGGTCGCGTTCGCGTTCGAGGAGATTCAGTTGCGCGCCAAGCTGGCAAAGCTCGGCGGCGATGGTGGCGGGCTGCGTCGCGACGGTTTCAGTGAGTTTGCGCAGCGCCTCGCGCACGAGCAACAGGTCGCGGCCCCACTGGCGGTCGCCGGCGACCTGGGTGAGGTGCGGCTCGGATTGCGCGTCAAGCCGCATGACCAAATTGCTGATGCGCTCGCGCAGCACCGCCGCGGGCGCCTGCGCGGCGAGCGGGAACCGCTGGCTCAACTCGACGCGGCTGCGTTCGAGCGCGGCGCGCGCGGTGTTGGCGGCCCCGGCGGCGGCCGTGTCAACGCGGGCAAGCTCCTCGCGGGTCTTCTGGAGGCTCTCGATGAGCGGGCCGAGTTCGTCTTTCGCGCGGTGGTTTCGTTTCGAGAACATCTCTGCGCCGATGCGTTCCTGCCGCGGCACGGCGGCCGTGGCGATCCGGTCGGCGGCGGACCTGAGCGCGGCGGCGTTCGCTGGCAGCACGGCGTCGGCGGCGGGCAGGCCCGCGGCCAGAAGTTTCGTGGCGGTCGTCACGTCCTGTTGCTGCTGGGCGGCGAGCTGCCACGATTGTTTGCGCCCCGTGCGGGCGACGTGTTCGAACGTGTCGGCGACGCGCTGCTGGCCGCGGTGGACACGGCGGGCCAGCGTGGCAAGCGCATCCATCTGCCGCGCGTCGTAGAGGCGCGTGAACGCCTCGTCGAGGCGGGCGGCGACGTCGGCAGCGGAGCCGCTCATCCCGGCGCACGCCTGCAAAGCGCCGTTTGCTCCAGCGGGCTGGGCGGACTCGACGGCGAGCGGTTCGGCGCTGCGCTGCGCAAAGGCCGCGCGTTCGACGATCTGGTCGAGCTGGTTGGCGACGTTCTCCCAATCGCGCAACGTCTGGGGCCGCGCGGTGCGCGCGGTCGCGGCCACGCAGGTTTCGACGAAGCCGAGCGCGGCGCGGGCGCAGTCCTGCGCGCCGGCGAGGTCGCGGCCCAGCGCGCCGGCGCGCGAGGCGAGGTTGGCGTCCCAACGGCCCTGCGCGGCGTCGGCGCGGAGGCGCTCGGCAGACGCGCGCGCATCGGCCAGCAGGCGGCGGGCGCGGCCGATCTCGTCGCGGAGTTTGCGGAGGGTGGCGAAATCCTTGCTCTGGAGCGAGAGGTCGGCCATCTCGCTGATGCGGACCGTGCGCGGCTCCGTCCTGCCGGGCTGGTGGGCGGGCGAGTTGTCCTCGACCTCGACCCAGAACGTGACCTCGTCGCCGGGTTTGTAGCCGGCGCGGGCGAGGTCGAAGCTCTCGAAGCCGGCGACGGGCATCTGCTCGCGCTTGTCGTTGTGGACGAGATAGGCGGACTGGAGGCCGAAGTCGTCGTCCGCCTCGAACCGCAGCGGCAGCAGTTCGGGCCGGGCGAGCATCACGTCCGCGTCGGGGTCGAGCAGCTTGACGGTGGGCGGCTGGTCAGCGAGCGCCTTGATGTGGTAGCTGATGGCGTCGGTGTTGCGGAAGCCGGCGGCGCTGGTGACGCGCAGCTTGAACTCCGCGTCGTGCTCGACGTGGATCTCGGCGAAGACGTTGCGGTCGTCGGCGAGCGGCAGCGGCTGCGGGGGCGTGCCGTTGAGTTCGAGGGCGGCGTCGCGGAGGCGCTCGTTGGACTCGGCCTGGATGACGACGCGCGAGCCGGTGACGGCGGCGATGTCGGCGGTCTCGGCCGTGAGGGTCTTCGGCGGCAGCTTGGTGTAGGGCGGATAATGATAGGTAAGCGTGAACCGCTGGAGCCGCGGCCCGCGCGCCGCGGTGATGTGGAAGCGGGCGGACTCGGCGTCGCCGGCGCGGACGAAGTAGAGGGCGTTGGAGCGGACGCCGGGCAGGGCGAACTCGAACTGCGAGGCGCGCGCCCCACCCACCGCATTGGTCGTGACGCCATCGGAATCGAAGCGCATCCACGACAGGCCATCGGCGGCGAGGAACAGCGCGGCGCGGCGGACGACGCGGCCGGTCGCCACGGCGCGGACCGTGAAACCGCTGCCGGCTTCGACGAGCGCGTCGCCGGGTTTGACGGAGAGCTTGACTGTGCTGGCGCGCGGCAGGCGGGCGAGCGGGTTGGCGAAGCGTTTGAAAAGGAGCGCGAAGTCGTCCGTGGCGACCGTGGCGTAGAAACCGAGGCCGGCCATCAGCGCGACGGCCGCGGCGGCGCTGAGCGCGGCGCGCTTCGGCGAGATGGCGCGTGCGAAGTCGAGGCCGGTGGTGCGGCGGGCGAGGTCGTTGACGAGCGCCTCGATGAGTTGCGGCGATCCTTTGACCTCGTCGGGGTCGCGGCTGGCGGCCAGTTCCACCACGCTCTCCAGTTCTTCGTTCAACTCCGGGTGCGCGGCCTCGACGTTGAAGGCGACCTCGATGTCGCTCCAGCGTTTGCGCAGCGGGCGGTAGATGAAGCGGACGATGCCGGCGGCGGTCGCGCCCCAGACCAGCACCGTCAACGCCACGCGCACCACGAGCGGCAGGAACAGCCAGCGGTCGAGCGTGAAGGTGACGGCAAGCAGGCCGAGGAAGACGGCCAGCGTCTGCGCGACGCCCTCAATGAGCGTGAGCCGCTGCGCGCGGCGCTTGTAGCGCTCGACCTGCGCGCGCAGGTTGTCGTTGAGGATCGGCATCGGCGCGGATACTAACACCGGCAGAGGGGTGGTGGTAGCGGAGTTTTGCGAAGAACCTCTCCTGTTTTGGAGCGGGGATGGATCTCCTTCCTGTCGGGCTTGGCAACAGGGCGCAAGTCCGGCACGATGGAGGCAGGATACCAAAGCCATGCGCCGCATCCTCCTGCCGTTTCTTGCGCTTCCTGCCGTCCTCGCTGCGGCGGAAGCAGTCCTGGATACACTGAAAGAACCGCGGGGAGCGGTCGAGAAAGCCCACGCCGAACTCTGGCGGCGTTTCGTGGATGAGCACAACGTCGTGCTCGACTACACCGACCTCGATGGGTCGTTCCGCCGGCCGACGCCGCAGGACTGCCGAGAGCACAAGCCCAGCGCGCTCTCGTGGGGCGTGCCGGTCGAGGACGGGCCGATGTTCAACGGCCTCTACCTCGATGCGATGTGCAACCGCTGGAAGCTCACGCGCAACGAGACCGACCGCGCCAAGGCGCGACGGCTCGTGGATGGGCTGCTCTTTCTCTCCTCCCTCGGCAACACGCCGGGCTTCATCGCGCGCGGCGTGGCCACTGACGGCAGGACGACCTACCCGATGGGTTCCAACGACCAGACCACGCCGTGGCTCTACGGCCTCTGGCGCTACGTGCGCGAGGGGTTGGCGGAGCCGGCCGAACGCGGGCGGTTAGTGGCGAAGTTCTGTGAGCAAGTGAACGTGCTCGACGCCAACGGCTGGCGGATGCCGTGCGACGGCGGGCCATCGAAGTATCGCGGCGGTTTCGCCCAACCCACATGGGAAGGCGCGCCGCGGTTGCTGTTCGTGATGAAGGCGATGCGCGAGTTCACGGGCGACGCGCACTGGCAAGAGCGTTATCTCGCCGCAGCAAACGAAAAGGTGGGCAAAGGCCAGCGCAGCCGGCTGGAGATCTGCCGCACGGGTATGGTGTTCGATCCCGGCCAAGGCAAGCGCCACTCGTGGACCGGCTCGGAGGGCGTCATCTGCCTGCGCGCGCTGTGGGAGATGGAGACCGACCCGGCGTTGCGCGACGCCTATGCGCAGGGATTGCGAGCGAGCGCGGAGCTGTCGGCGAAAAGCCTGCCGCTGTGCTTCGAGTTCGATGTCAACGGCAAGGAGCACTTCGAGCACGACTGGCGCGTGATGAACGAAGTGTGGAAACCGCAACACAGCGAGGCGGAGACAGTCGAGGTGGCCAACGCCGGCCTGCGCGTCCAGCATCGCGCCTCGCCGCGGTTGCATCTGGAGAAGGACTGGGTGCGCGAGCCGTGCTTCGCCGCGTGGGTGGTGACGCTCTGTCCCGACAACGCGCTCGTGGCGCGGCACCGCGACGCGATCCTCGATGTCATCACGCACTACCGCTATGATCGCATCCACCTCTCGCAGTTCTTCCCCGTGGAGTCGGCGTGGTATCGGCTGGAACTCAGCAGGAAACCGGGCGCGCCAAAGCCAAACTAATCGTCGTCGTCATCCTTCTGCGGCACACGGACGAACGCGGCACGCACGGGCGGCGGCATCGGGCTGTGCGGGCCGCGGACGGAGCGCCAGATGACCTCGTTGAGCAGCAGGTCGTCGGCAGCGTCTTCCTTGGCGAAGTTCATCTTTTCCGACAGCTCGCCGCCCCAGGCGGTCTTCACGTTGCGCTCGCTGAGGTCCACATTGGCGGGCAGCGCCTTGTAAGGGCGCGTGTCGGCTCGGGTCTGGAAGCAGTTGAACATCGGCGTGGCGGCGGCATCGAACTGCGACATCGGTTTGAGGCCGAGGATCAGCTCGATCGTCCGCAGCATGCTGCTGGTGGAATACATCGTCGAGTCCACCGCGCCGCGGCGCGTGTAGGGGCTGATGACGAACGCGGGCGAGCGATGGCAGTCCACGTGGTCGGAGCCGTTCTGCGCGTCGTCCTCGATGACGAAGAGGGCGGTGCGCGGCCAGAACTTCGAGCGGGTGACGGCCTCGACCAGCAGGCCGAGGCTGACATCGTTGTCGGCGACCTGCGCGGTGGGTGTGAACTTGCCGGCTGCGGTGCCGGAGGTGTGGTCGTTGGGCAGACGGATGACCTGGAGGCGCGGCATCTCGCCTTCCTTCTCGAACCGCTTCAACTCGGCGATGAAACGCTCGGCGCGCTTCGTGTCGGGATAATCGAGGTCGAAGCTGCGATACCATTCGTCAATATGGCCTTCGAGCGCCTTCACCCGCGCGCGGCTGGGGTCGGTGGGTTTCTTGCCGTTCTCGACAAACTCGCCGTAGCTGCGATACGTCACGCCGGCTTCGCGCGCGCGGTCCCACAGGTAGCCGCCGGCGGGAAACGCGAGCTGGAATTGGCCCTCGCTCGGATATGAATACTTGCCGCGCTTGTTGTGACCGTAGCTCATCGGCCAGTGTTTCTCGACGAAGTCGCTCGCGTAGGCGCCCATCGTCCACTCGTGGCCATCGGCGCTGACCTCGCCGTCCACGTAGAAGTTGTCGAGCAACACGAACTCGCGCGCGAGCTTGTGATGGTTCGGCGTCACGCGCTCCGGGAAAATGCAGAGGCTGGGGTCGCTGTTGCCCTTGGGCATGTCGCCGAAGACCTGGTCGTAGGTGCGGTTCTCCTTGATGATATAGAGGACGTATTTGATGGGGCTGGCGTCGCCCGGCTGAGCGGGCACGGGATTGTCCTTCGGGCGCGTCGCGGTCACGCCCGCGTCGCCGCGCAATGGGCTGCAACGGAAAACCTGCGCGGTCCAATCGCCCATCTGCTTCTCGAACTTCTCGCCCTTCGGCAACTCAATGACGCCGAGCGTGCCGCGGTGCAGTTTGGCGATGTATTCGACGACGGTCGCGGGCGGCTCGCTGCCGGGTTGCGGACCGTGGCGGTTGGATTTCGGAATGATGCCCTTGCCGTTGGCCACGAGCAACCGCTTGCCGTCGGGCGTGACGCGGACACTTGTCGGATACCAGCCGGCGGGAATGAAACCGAGCGAGCGGCTCTTGCCCGGCGCGCTCACGTCGAACACGGCGATGCAGTTGACGTTCGCGTTGGCGATGAACAGGAGCTTCCCGTCCGGCGTCAGCGCGAGGCTGTTGGGCGTCGCGCCGGGCGGCGCGTTGGGAAAGAGCGCCGCGGAGATCGTCTCGATGGGTTGGCCGCTGTCGGTGTCGAAGACGGTGACGGTGTTGCGATTGCCGTTGGCGACAAAGAGATGTTTGCCGGAGGCCGTCAGCAGCATCTCGTTGGGATGCTCCTGCGTGGGCCAGCGCGCCACGATGGTGTCGGATTTCAGGTCAATCACCGCCACGGCCGCCTGCGCCCAGAGGCTCACGTAGAGCCGCTGCCGCTGCTCGTCGAGCCGGCACGCATACGGGAACGGGTCGGCGGGCGTCGTGGGGTCGAGCGCCGCCTCGGCGCGCTTGGTGGCCGCGGCCAGGTCGGCGTCGGATGGTGGTTGCGGAAGGTTCGCAACGGTGGCGACCGTGTTCGTGCCGAACAGGAGATCGGCCGGTCTGGCTTCGCCGGTCAGGTCAACCTCGGTGATCCGATGCCCCCAGAGGTTCGCGACATAGACGTGCCGCGTGTCGTTGTCCACCGCCAGCCCCGCCGGCACACCGCGCTCCTTGACGTCGCGCAACGCGATCTCCTGATGCTCGCTGAGGTGGCCGTCCGCGAACGCGAAGCGATGGATCACCTCGCCGCCGGCGCCGCTGCTGAAGAGCGTCTTGCCGTCGCGGGAGAATTCCAATCCGTAAAACGCCTCGTCGAGCGCGACGCGGGACACGACCTCGGCCGTCGCGATGTTCACGACGACGATGGCGTGCTGGCTGTAACCGCAATGCAGCACCGCGGCGAACTTGCCGGAGGGATGCACGGCGACATTGACCGGGAAATCCTCGAGCAACGCCTGCTTGCCGGCGGGCCGCAACGACCACTGGTTCGGCAGCAGCACCGAGCCGTCGGCGCGTTGTCCTGGCAAATCCGGCTGCGCCGGCGCAACAGGCGCGTGCGTGGCCGTGGTGCGCGGGCCGGTGGCGCATGAGGTGATGGCGAGCAATCCGGCAATCGGGAGCAGACGGGGCAGCAGCTTCATGGCGGCCAGACTTCTACCCCGCGCGCCGTTGAAGGACGACAACAAATTCTTGGCAAGAACCGCGGCTGCCTTTAGCGTGGCGCCATGCACACTTTGAAGCTGACGGCGCACTCCTTCATTTTGATTTTCATCACGGCGGCAGTGGAGATGCCGGCATCCGCAGCCGATCCGATCAACGAGATGGCCGCGAAGCTGGAGCCGACGCGCGTGGTGGTTTACAAGAAGGTTGGCGACCGCGAGCTGCACCTGAACATCTTCGAGCCAGCGGGACACAAGGCAAGCGACCGGCGGCCGTGTTTCATCTCCATCCACGGCGGCGGCTGGACCGGCTTGTCGCCGCGCCGGCAGTATCCGTTCGCGGCGCACTTTGCGAAGTGTGGCATGGTCGGCATCAGCGTCGAATACCGGCTGGTGAAGCCGAACTCCGGCGTGACGGTGTTCGATTGCGTCAAGGACGGCCGCTCGGCAGTGCGCTACGTGCGCGCCCACGCGGCGGAACTCGGCGTGGACCCGCAGAAGCTCATCGCCAACGGCGGCTCGGCGGGCGGCCACGTCGCGGCGGGCACGGCGCTGTTCGAGGGCGTGGACGAGGCGGGCGAGGGCACGTCGGTGTCCTGCGTGCCGAACGCGCTGGTGCTGTATTTCCCCGTCATTGACACGTCGAAGGAAGGCTACGGCAACGCCAAGATCGGCGAGCGCTGGCAGGAGATTTCGCCGTTGCACCGCGTCAAGCCCGGCGTGCCGCCCACCATCATCTTCCACGGCACAGGCGACACGGTGACGCCGTTCAAGGGCGCGCAGGCGTTTCACGACGCGATGCTGAAGGCCGGCAACCGCTGCGAACTCGACGTGCACGAAGGCGGCAAGCACGGTTACCTGTTGTTCGACCGCGCGCTTTACGAGGACACGTTGCGCAAGACCGAGGCGTTCCTGAAGTCGCTGGGGTTTCTCAAGCAGGCGGCGGAATAGACAAGCCGACTCGTGATGAACTTCTTGCTATGAGCGGAATCATTGGCCATGTGATGTATGCCTTGCTCGGTGAGCAGGAGGCGGCGGCGCGCCGGTTGCCCGTCGCGCCGTTGTTGCGGCGTCATCGCGCAAGTTACCTCTGCGGTTCCTACCTCGGCTGCGACATCCAGACGATGCCGGAAGCCGTCTGCGTGGACACCGGCCGCGAGGTCGGCTACGGCACGGCGCCGCTGGCCAAAAGCCCGATCACCGGCGGCGCGGTCAGGCCGTGGAAGCTCGCCTTCGGCGGACGCGAATACACGGCGCGCGACATCCACACCTTGTTTTACGGCCGCTCGCATCTGGTGTTCGGCTGGAGCCGCGAGGAGCGGCATTTGCAGGAGCCGTGGGACCATCTGGCGGAATATTTTGCGTGGGCGATTGCCGATGCGCGCGCGCTGTTCGGACCGGGCGAACGAGCCGCGGCTTATCTTTTCGGGACGCTCGCGCACGTCGGCGGCGACAGCCTCATCAAGTCCGTCCAGCCGGGGCTGACGCTGCGGTTGCTCGACGGCCAATACACGCCGCGCAACCGGCCCATCCAGGACCTGGTGACGTTCCATGAAGTGGGGCGCAAGGAACTGAAGCTCGACTGGCCCGCGTTGCTCGCCGCCCTCGCGGCGACGCCGGTCGAGCCTGCGCAGGCGCACTACATGCGCGTCGGCGAACGGCGAGGCGAACTTGGCCGGCACGTCGCCGACGGCTGGCGGCCCGACCTCGCGCCGTTGCTCAACGCGGTGATGGCGGAGAACCGCCGCTACCTGAAGGTGCTCATCCCCGGGTGGCTCAAAGAGCTTGAATTGGAGCGCACTGCGGACGGTTGGGATTGCGCATCGCCACTGCGCGAGATCACCGGCCTGCACTACGCCGGGATGGTGACGATGGCGGAGAAGGCGGACTTCCGCCGCGCGCTCCGGCAGATCGGCGAGGCGGTGGCCGACCTGTTTGCGGCGGTCGCGCAGACCGGGCGGTTGTGGCAGTGAGGTTTGCTCGCTGGAAGAAACGCCTTCAATCCGAACGACCGCACTCGTCGGCTACTTCCCGGCTTTCGGCAATGCGGTCACGATTTCCTGAAGCGAGACGCCGAGCGTGGCGCGGGCGATGGCGTCGAGGGCCTTCTCCGGGCCGCAGAGATGGATCGTGCGATGGATGTGCTCAAGGCTCTTGCCGGGGCTGAGCGCGGCGGCGGGCGAGGAGGATTCGATTTCGTAGAACGGGCCGAGCGGCTTCGCGCCGGGCGCGGGCGGGCCGTCGTTGTAGCTGTTGGCCGCGTCGCCGGCAAAGGGATCGTCCTGAAGCTTCCAGAGCGAGTTGACGTAATCGGTCGCGCCGGCGGGCTGGGTGAACTGCGCGAGCGTCAGCACCTTGTTGGCGGCGTCGTAGCTGCCGAGGATCGCCTTGCTGCGCTTGGGGCCGATGCCGATCTTGCTGCGGCATTTGCCGTCGCCGCTGAAGAAGATGACGCTGTCCTTGACCACGAGCCGCTCCGGCGGCACCTGGCCGAAGTAATCGGCGGTGACGACCTTGCCGAGCTTCGAGGCCGGGCCGGGCTTGATGGGCACGACGATGGTGGTCGCGGGCGAGGGATTCAACATGCTGAGGATCCACACCGACAACAGGCCGGTCTCCTTTTTCCACGCTTGTTTGCCGGCGTTGGTGATCTTGTTGGCCGACTCGAAGGCGACGACGCTCACGCCGGCGGCGGGCTTGACGCGGAGTTTCTTCCACGCGTCGGCGGCGGAGAGCAGCCGCACTTCGCGGTCCACCTTCACGTCGAACTTGGTGCCGGTGTAGTTGGCAAGCGCGAAGGTGTGCGTGAAGCGAGCCTTGTCCGCTGACTTGCCGGCGACCTTGAACGGTTCGGTGTCCATCGCCGCGGGCGTGAACCAGTGCTCGAGGTCGAACGGCACGCTCTTGGCGAAGAAGATGGAGAACTGGCCGCCCTCCGGCCCCATCCAGAACCGGTCCTCGCCGCCGAAGACGTTGATGTGCTGCTGGAGCTTGCGCGACGCGATCAACTCGCGGTTGATCCAGCCGAAGCTCAGCCCGGCGTCGCCGGTGGCGGTGCTGGTCATAACGCGCCCCTGCCACGCCGGCGCGACGGCGACCTTGGCCTGGCCGGCCTTGTCGGCGAGCACGATGACCTCGGTGTGTTTCTGGAGGAACGCGACGTCGTCGCCGAATTGCGCGGCGCCGGCGGCGGTGGCGCACAGCATGAGGATTGGAACGTGGCGGGGAAGCTTGTTGAGTTTGCGTTTCATGGTCGCTTGTCGGTTTCGGCGGCTTCGGGTTCGTGAAACTTCGTTTCTCTTCTACAGCGTCCACGGGCCGCGGTAGGCGCGGTGGAGCAACTGATTGGCGCGCTCGGCGTTCTTGCCTATGAAGCGTTCCGCGACCGGATCCCACTGAAGCTTCGCGCGAAGCGTCATGGCGATGTTGCCCAGATGGCAGACGGCGGCGGAACGGTGGCCGATCTCCACGGGCGCGGCGGGTTCGCGGCGGCTCTTGACGCAGTCGAGGAAGTTCCGCATGTGGTCGCTGGATTCGTAGAGATGGATCTCATTCGGCCCGATGGTTTCGCGGAGCAATCTGGGGTCGGAGGCCGTCATGCGGTCGTCGAAGGCGAGCCAGCCTTTTTCGCCCTCGAACTTCACGTAGGCCGACCGCTCGCCGGAAAACAACTCCACCTCGGTGCCATCGGCGTAGCGGCAGCGGAAGCGCGCCGGGTTGGCCACGTCGAAGAGCGCCTCGGGCGGGAACACGCCGCCGAGGTCTTCGACCTCGACCGGGCCGCCGTCGTCGTGGCCGGTGGCCCATTGGACGAGGTCAATCATGTGCGCGCCGAGGTTGGTGACGTTGCCGCCGGAGTAATCGCTGATGAACCGGAAGCTGTAGAGGCAGCGGTCCTTGTGGTAGGGCGCGGATGGCGCGGGGCCGAGCCACATCTCGTAGTCGAGCCACGGCGGCACCGGATGCGCCTCCAGCTTGTCCTTTGGCCCCTCGCGGTGGTTCTTGCCGATCTCGACGGTGGCTTTGCGGAGCTTGCCGATGCGGCCGTTGCGAATCAACTCGCACATGTGGCGCGCGGCGGGGAACGAGCGCCGGTGCGTGCCGGTCTGGAGGATGCGCCCGTTGCGGCGGACGGCCTCGATCATCGCGCGCCCTTCGGTCAGCGTCAGCGAGAGCGGCTTCTCGGAGTAGATGTCCTTGCCCGCGCGCGCGGCGGCGACGGTGATGGGCGCGTGCCAGTGGTCGGGCGTGACGTTCGTCACCGCGTCAATGTCGTCGCGCGCGAGCAGTTCGCGGAAGTCCACGTAGGCGCTGCATCCCTTGAAGCTTTCGCGGCCCGTCTGCTGGGCGTAGTGGTGCTCGACGATCTTCTTCGCGGAGTCGCGGCCGAACCACGGCCCCTGCCAGCCGTCCTTGAACCAGTGGCCGTATTCGTTGCTGGCGCTGACCGCGTCGCACGCGGCGATGATCTGCACGTCGTCGTTGGCCATCGCGGCGCGGAGGTTGCGCATGCCCATGCCGCCGACGCCGATGCAGCCCATCGTGATGCGGTTGGACGGCGCGTTTTTCCCGAGGACGCGGGCGGGGATGATGGTGGGCGCGACGGCCAGCGCGGCGGCCGTCCGAAGAAACTGTCTGCGGCTGATGCGTTTCATGGCGGGATGCTTGTCTGGCATAGGCAAGGCCAGCCGCATCGCCCGGTCAAGCCCAAACTCGTCAGCGTGTGACACGGATTCTCAGCTTGTTTGTCCGCGACCGACTGCCTACGCTGCGCGACAGCGACAAGCTCGACGAGGAAAACATCATGAGCACATCCGACGGTGGACTTCGCAGGCTTCAGGGCCGCGGCGCGTGCCTGCAAGGCAAGATCGTCGTGGCCGGCCCGTGCAGCGTCGAGTCGGAACACCAAGTCATGGAGGCCGCGCTGCAACTGGGCAAGCTGGGCATCAGCGCGTTGCGCGGCGGCATCTGGAAACCGCGGACGCGCCCCGGCTCGTTTCAGGGCATCGGCGAGGCTGCTCTGCCGTGGCTCAAGGCCGCCGGCAAGGCCGCGAAGCTGCCCGTGGCGTGCGAGGTGGCCCAGCCGGCGCACGTGGACGCCTGCCTCGCAAACGGCATTGACGTGCTGTGGATCGGCGCGCGCACGACGGTCAATCCGTTCTCCGTCCAGGCCCTCGCGGACCGGCTGCGCGGCGTGGACCTGCCGGTGATGGTGAAGAACCCGGTCAACCCCGACCTTGAACTCTGGATGGGCGCCATCGAGCGGCTGCGACGCGCCGGAGTCACCAAGATCATCGCCATCCATCGCGGCTTCTCGACGGCGCGCGAGACGATCTATCGCAACGAGCCGATCTGGCGGATCCCGCTGGAACTGCGCCGTCGGATGCCGGAGATCCCGCTGTTGTGCGATCCCAGCCACATGGGCGGCACGCGGGAACTGCTCAAGCCCATCTCGCAGGAGGCGCTCGACCTGCTCTACGACGGACTTATGATCGAGGTGCATCCGCATCCGGACAAAGCACAAAGCGATCGCGGCCAGCAGATCACACCGTCACGGCTGCGCAGCCTGCTCGCCAGCTTGAAGCCGAAGAAGGAACTCGCGGCCGTGCAGGACTACCTCCGTCACATGGCCGAGCTTCGCAAAGAGGTGGACGGCCTTGATCATCAGCTTTTGGATTGTCTCAGCCGCCGCATGGAGATCGTGCGCCAGATGAGCCACTACAAGGCGAAATACGGCGTCTCCTCCTTCCAGCCGCACCGCTGGAGCGCCATCGTCAAGGACCGCACCCGCTACGGCACGGCCCACGCGCTCGATGAGGACTTCGTCCTCGACATCTTCGAGCACATCCACGAAGAGGCTATCCGGCAGCAAGAGCAGGAGACCGACGTGATTCCGCCGGAGGCCGCGCGGCTCAAGCCCGTCCGTGGCGCCCACTAAAGCGCCTTCTCTCAAATCGAACTTTGTGGCTACATCTTCCGCATCCGAAGGAATAAGAAATGAGTATGATGTCGGTTAAACGAGGAGCCTGGGTAGCGACGTGCTTGCTTACACTGAGCGGCGTTTTATTGCCTCGCGTGGCCTTCGCCCGGATGGTCGGCGGCAATCTTCAACTCGATCACCCCATCTTCGAAAGACCGGATTCTTTCCTTATTGTTGCCGGCCGGTTTGTGGAAGGACCAGGAAATGTGCAGGTCGAGTCTGTTATTGCTGGTGATCCTACGGTCAGAAACACACAGCTTTGGATAGGTGTGCAGTCGTTCCATTGGCCACAAGTCCTCGTGCCACGAAGAATCGGGACCCGGTGCATTCTCATTCTGAGGCCAAAATGTTCGGGGGTCACAAAGGAACATCAAATCTGCGCAGTCATTCCAACCCGTCGGCAAAGTTTTGAGCGAGCAAGCGACAGTGAATCATTCAAGCGGCTCGCGGCGAATGAGATCTTGGCTGAGTTGGCCGATGAACGTTCCGAGGAGCGCCAGCAGCATCTAATCTTGCAGGTTGCCCCCATTCTTACTGCGAATGAAGCCCGCCGCTTGACACCTTTCCTGGAGAGCAAGAACCTGTGGCTCAGGCGGGCTGCCTTGGCTGGGATTCTGAACGCAACCAAGGAAGAGAAATACCTGCAGATGGCGATCGAGGATGTGCGACAGTTCATAGAGACAACCAACCATCTAGAGTGGATTCCGTGGTTTGAGCCGGGAACCAAGGCTAAACCGTATGCTGTCCTTGTTAAACATTACTTCTTCTTGGATCACGGATGGAGCACAGCGGATGACCAGAAGAAAGCCGCTTTCACGCTGCCATTATTTCGCCTGCTGGCGACAAAGGCTCCGGCGGCATACCGCTGGCCGCTCGGAATTGAACCTCTCTGCCATCTAGGCACAGCGCAGGATGTGCCTTTCCTTCATGAGTGCCTCGGAAGCGTCCGTCTGACTGATCAAGAGGCTGCGATTATTCGTGACGCGCTCCAGAGATTGGGCGAGACAAAGAAAGCCGCTCCCTAGTCGGCCAAACCACCCTCGTCGTAGGTGTCGCAAATGGATGAATAGACGCGCGGCGGATTACCAAACCACATCGGGTTTCGAGAACTCGCCATCCATCTTCGCCGGCAATCGCCAGACGTGGTTGCCGTCCTTGTTGGTGAAGTAGAGGCTGGAGTCCGATTTCTCCGGTGGATTGCCGTCGGCCCAGAAGGCGTAGAAATCGGGGCGCGAGCGCGTCATCCCGTCTTTGACGATTGCCCTCGTCGCAGCGGTCTGGTTTACTGGGGCCGCTTGCGGAGCCGCAACAACTTTGCCGCCTCGTGGGCGCCGTCCCGCAGAGCCGTCTTGATTTGGTTTGCAGCAAGAACGAGAAACTCCAACCCAGAGAGCCACACGAGCCATGAATCCCGAAGCGAATGCATCCACCACCCGACGCGAATTCCTCAAAACCTCCACCGCCGCAGTCGTCGCGGGCGCGGCCATCGGGCCGTTTGTCCTGGCCGGCCCCGCGCGCGCGGCCGACAGCCGCCCGCTCAAGGTCGGCCTCATCGGCTGCGGCGGGCGCGGCACGGGCGCGGCCAGCCAGGCGCTGCACGCCGACTCCAACGTCGCGTTGACCGCGATGGGCGACGTGTTTGAAGACCGGCTGAAGAAGAGTCTCGACTCGTTGAGCAATAACAAGGAGATCGGCGAGAAGGTCCAGGTGGAGCCGGACCACTGCGTCGTCGGCCTCGACGCCTACCACAAGGTCATCAACAGCGGCGTGGACGTCGTGCTGCTCACCTCGCCGCCGGGTTTCCGCCCGGAGCATCTGAAGGCCGCCGTCGCCGCCGGCAAACACGTCTTCTGCGAAAAGCCGATGGCGACCGATTCGCCGGGCGTCCGTTCGGTCCTCGAAACGGTCGCCAAGGCCAGGGAAAAGAAGCTGGCCGTCGTGGCCGGCTTCTGCTGGCGCTACGACTCCCCGCGGCGCGAGTTCTACAAGCGCATCCTGGACGGCGCCATCGGCGACGTGCGCGCCATCTACGCGACCTACCTGACCAGCCCCGTCAAGCCGATGCCGCCCGCCAACACCCGCGCGGCTGGCGTCACCGACGTCGAGTGGCAGTTGCGCAACTGGTATAATTTCGTCTGGCTCTCCGGCGACGGCCTGGTCGAGCAGGCCTGCCACAGCATTGACAAGATCGCGTGGGCGTTGCGGGACGCGCCGCCGTTGAAGGCCGTCGCGTCCGGCGGCCGCGTCAACCCCAACCACGAAGGCAACATCTTCGACCACATTGACGTGTTCTACGAGTATCCCGACGGCGTCCGCGCGTTCATGGCCCAGCGCCAGATTCCCGGCTGCTACAGCGAGACCTCCGACTACGTGCTGGGCGCCACGGGCACGGGCACGATCAAAGGCCGCCTCGGCCCGGTCATCGAGGGCAAGGAGCGGTGGAGCCACACCGGCGAGAAGTCCGACATGTATCAGATCGAGCACGACGAACTGTTCGCCTCGATCCGCAAGGGCGAGCCGATCAACAACGGCGTCCGGATGGCCCACAGCACCTTGATGGCGATCATGGGCCGCATGGCCGCCTACACGGGCGCGGAGGTCACCTGGGAACAGGCGCTCAACTCGAAAGAGGTGCTCGTGCCTGAGAAGCTCGACTGGAACATGCCGCTGCCCATCGTCCCCATGGCGGTGCCGGGCAAAACCAAGCTCGCCTGAGCGACAGCACCATCCGGCCAAACCGCCGCGCGGCGGCTCATCGCGGCGCGTCGCGAAGCCTCCACAGCGCGTCGTCAATCCGCGACAACACGAACGGATGCGTCTCGGTCTTGCGCATCGCGCGCAGCTTCGCGACATCGTCGAGCGTGGCCACCGCGAGGCCGCGCACCAGCCAGTCCCTGTGCCCGAGGAGGCCGGAGGGCACGCGCGCCTTGAGCCTGCTGAGCGCAACCTCGGCGTGCGGCAGCGCGCGCAGCTTCAGATGCGGGATCGCGTCGAGCACCGACAGCGCGCCCGGCCGGTCGAGCGTGACCAGCGCCGTCTCGGCCTGACGGCGCACGGTCCAAAGCGGGTCGTTCAGCGCGGCAAGGAGCGGCGGAATGGCCTTGGGCGAGCCGACGCGGCCGAGCGCCTGCGCGGCGCGCATCCGCACCAGTTCCTTCGGCGAGCGCAGCAGCCGGATCGCATCGTCGAGCGCGACGGCGGCCTTTTGCTTGCCTAGCGTGTGCAAGCAGGT
Organism: Verrucomicrobiota bacterium; assembly: GCA_016219905.1. GTDB lineage: Bacteria > Verrucomicrobiota > Verrucomicrobiia > CAIQCK01 > CAIQCK01 > JACRKA01. The sequence goes on along the minus strand of JACRKA010000270.1, from coordinate 1,735 downwards.
CGCCTGGAGTTTGTCGTTCTCGAGGAACTTCATCACCGCCGGCGGCACGCGCGGGTCGGGCCACTGGCGCAGAAAAAAGAGGATGTGCCTCCGGATGTCGAGGTTGTCGGCGGCCAGGCCCTCGATCAACGCCGGGATGCACGCCTTGCCCCAATCGCTCACCCAATCCTCGACCCGCTGCCGGGCCATCGGCTCGCGCCGGTCAAGCTGCCGGAGCAGGAACGGCAGCGCGGCCACGCCGCGTTTGCGGATTTCCTCCGCAGCCTTGGTTTTTCGCGCCAGCTTCTCGCCGCTGTCGCCATAACTGACCGTCAGCTCGAAGAGCGCGGCCAGTTCACGCTCCGCGTCGTCACGCGGCGCGCGCCACGGCGTCGGGCCATAACGTGGCTCCATCGCTTCCGGCAATTCGGATTTCGGATTTCGGATTTCGGGTTTCGCGCTCAGTGTCCACACGGCATTGGTGATCTCCGTGTCCACGCCCGCGCCGTGGAACGCTTTGAGCCAGATGTGATTGTCCCGCCCGCCGCCGACGTAGGCGTCCTTGCCGTCGAGGTCGCACAACAACGCGACGGCGCCGTATTCGCGCTTCACGCCATCGTGGCCGGCGGCCTGACATTGCTTCGGATCGCGCCCCGCATAGACGTCGTCGCCGGCGGAGTCCACGAGGATGCCCGTGGCGTTGTTGACCGCGCTGCCCTGCGCGATCTCGTCGGCCATGTAGTGGTCGTGGCCCGCCTTTTCAAACAGCAGCCCCACGCCCCAATCGTGCGCGCTGCCCTGACAAAGGCCGTGCGCGCTGTAACTGTCGTCGCCGGCCCAATCCGCCAGCAGGCCGACGCTGAGGTGGATTCCCGAACCTTGTCCATAATGATAGACCCGGTAGGTGTCGTTGCCCGCGAGGTCCAGCAGCAGGCCAAGCGAATACCAATAGCTGACGCCCTGCCCGTAGATGTCGGCATAGTAGCTGTCGTTGCCGGCGAGGTCACAGAGCACCGCAACACCGCCCGCCGCGAACGGCCGGTCGCCGATGGCGAAACCCTGGCCGACCGAAATGAAATGCGCGCTGTAGCGTTCCGCGTCGCCGTATTTGCCGCCGACGTAATAGGTGTCGTTGCCTTCGCCCTCCAGCAGCACGCCGCAGCCGCCGACGCCCGCCACGGCCTGCGCGAACTGCGCCGCGTTGTAGCGGTCGTCGCCTGCGCGGTCCCACAACGCCGCAAGCCCGAACGTCGCCGCGCCCTGCGCCATCGTATCGGCTTCGTAGCGGTCATGGCCCGCGAAATCGGCGAGCAGGCCGCAGCCGAACAGCGCCGCGCCCTGCGCGCAGTTCTGCGCGACGTAGGTGTCGTTGCCGGCACAGTCCACCAGAATGCCGATGCCCCAGAAGCCGCAGCCTTGGGCAAAACTGCGGTTGCCCTCGTAGCGGTCGTTACCGGCGAAATCTATCACGATGGAAATCGGCCGGCCTGCGAGTCCGTCGGCGCCACCGGCCGAGTTCAGGTAAACGTCATCGCCGCCCGGGTCAATGATCAGAAGCGCGTCGTCGCGATAGACATCGTTGCCAGCCGTGCCGATGATCACCTTGCCCAACGGCGTGTCGCGCGTCGTCGCTGCGGGCGGATGCGCCTTCAACAGCGGCAGCGCGTCGTCAATCGCTACACACAAAATCTGGAACGCCTCGGCCAGCACGGCGTAATCGAGCTTGCGGTGCGGCGCGAGCATCGCTAGGTGCGCG
>JACRKA010000269.1 GCA_016219905.1 Verrucomicrobiota bacterium | reverse complement strand
CTGGCGCCGGCGTGCCTGTTCTTCGTGGACAAACTGGACCTCGCGCAGGCGCAGGCGTGGATGTTGGCCGGCACAGCCGTCTGGTTCCTCGCCACGCCGTTCTGGATGGAACACAAGACGGCGTGACACCGCCACGCCGGCCGTTTCGCTGCCGGCGGGATGCCTTGTGGAGAATTGGTTTGACACGCTGCCGCGCCGCCTTAGATTGGCCGCCAACATGAAGTTGAACCGATATACGCGCGGGTTTTTTGCGGCCTACTATTTTGGCAGGCCGGGCCTGGCGCGCGTGTCGGGGTAAGCAAGACAAAGACCGACAACCGCAGGCCCGCACGGGTCTGCGGTTTTTTTGTGCCCCGCCGGCCCGCCGCGAGCGAAAGAAAACCATGATCATCGTCCTGAAGCCGAAATCGTCCGAGGAACAAGTCCAGGAAGTGGCGCACGCCGTGAAGAAGTTCGGCTACGAGCCGCGCGTCATCCGCGGCGTGGAGTTGACCGTCATCGCGGCGGTCGGCGACGAGCACAGTCATCACACGCTGGAGTCGCTCCCGGTGCTGCCGCAGGTGGACCACGTCACGGCGGTCCAGAAACGTTACAAGCTGGTCAGCCGGGATTTTCACAAGGCCGACACGACCGTGCGCGTCGGCGGCGTGCCGGTCGGGCCGGGGCATTTCCAGGTCATCGCCGGGCCGTGCTCGGTGGAGAGTGAGCGGCAGACGCTGGAGGTGGCCCGCGCGGTGCGCGCCGCGGGCGCGACGCTGCTGCGGGGCGGGGCGTTCAAGCCGCGCACGTCGCCCTATGATTTCAGCGGGCTGGGCAAGGAGGGCCTGCGCATCCTGAAGAAAGCGCGGCAGGAGACCGGCATGCCGGTCGTGACCGAAGTGATGTCGCCCCAGGATGTCGAGGTGGTCAGCGACTACGCCGACATGTTGCAGATCGGCACGCGCAACGCGCAGAACTTCGCGCTGCTCCACGCCGCCGGGCAGTCGCGCAAGCCGGTGTTCCTCAAGCGCGGCATGTCCGCCACGGTCGAGGAGTGGCTCAACGCCGCCGAGCACATCGCCGCGCAGGGCAACTCGCACATCATCCTGTGCGAGCGCGGCATCCGGACCTTCGAGACCTCGACGCGGTTCACGCTCGACCTCAACGCGGTCGCCGTCGCCAAGAAGGAGACGCACCTGCCGGTGTTCGTGGACCCGAGCCACGGGGTGGGCCGCGCCGACCTGATCGTGCCGCTGGCGCGCGCCGCGGTGGCCGTGGGCGCGGACGGGTTGATGGTGGAGGTGCATCCCGACCCGAAGAAGGCGCTCAGCGACGGCTCGCAGCAGATGACGCCGGACCGTTTCGCGGAACTGATGGCGGCGCTGAGGCCGTTCGTGGAACTGATGGGACGGAGGCTGGGCTGAACGCAGCGCGGCGAAAACTCCATGCTATACCGCGCCGACGCGGCTGATGCGCCAGAGCAGCGCCAGGCCGATGACCTGGAAGGCGAGGTTGGGCAGCCAGATCAGGATCTCCGGGTAGAAATCGGGCCTGTTGCTGAGCGCCTTGGCGAGGATGAGCAGGAAGTAGTAGGCGAACGCCAGCCCCAAGGCCAGGGCGATGCCGATGGTGGTCTCGCGCCGGTGCGCGCGGATGCCGAACGGGATGCCGATCATGGCGAACGCCACGCACGCAAACGAGACGGCCCACTGCTCGTGCGCGCGCACGACGTAGGGCGAAGGGTTGATGCCGTGCTGGCGCAACAAAGCGATGGTGGGAATCAACTCGTTGAAGGTCATGTGCTCGTTGCTCTTCTTGACCGGCTGCGTCGCGGCCAGCATCGGGGCCACGTCCATCACCAGCTCGTAATTCTCGGCCACGATGCCCGGCCGGACCTTTTGCGGGTTGGCGGGATCGTCGGGATCACGGATCTCCGACCGCACCGTATGCAGGCGGATCGTCACCTGCTTCCGCTCCAGGTGCGGGTCGAGCCAGCCCTCGACCGCGCGGATGCTCTGGATGACGTCGCCCCGCGTGTCGAGCTGGTAGATGGTCACGTCGCGGATGTGATTGCCCTTCACACGGCGCACATAGATGAGATAGCCGGGAAACTCATCATTGAACCGCCCTTCCTGCAACTGGGCCGTGGGATGCTCCAAGCCGAGCCGGACGAGGTTTTGCTTGAAGGCCTGCTTCAACTGGGGCGCTTCCTGGAGGTTGAACTCCAGGCAGACCAGCGACATCACAAACGCCAGCATCAACACCGGCGCGATCAACTGCCAGAAACTCATCCCGCACGCGCGCATGGCGCTGATCTCGTTGTCGGCCGAAAGCCGGCCAAACACCAGCAGGCACGCGGTCATGATCGCCATCGGCAACGAGAACGTGAGCACGAACGGCAGCAGGTAGAACGTCTGGCTCATGACCGGCCAGAACGGCACCGACCGCGCCGTCAACAGGTCCAGCAGCCGCTTCATGGCGTTGCCCGTCAACAGCACGATGCTGAAGATGGCCACCGACAGCAGAAACGTCACCACCACTTGCCGCAGGATGTAGCGCTGGAGCGTGTTCACCGGTTCAATTCGGCCCGAACTCCTGGTCGGGTTCGCGGGCCGAAGATTGCCGTTGCCCCTTCAATTGGTCAATCTCGCTCTGAAACAACCGCGCCAGTTTCCGCAGCCTCAGCCGCAGGTCCACGGTCTCCAGGATCTCCTGCCTCTGGCGGTAATCCGGCAGCAACAGCAGCGCCGAGAAATCGGCCAGCACCTCCGGATCGCGGACCTTCGCGAGCGCCCTCATGGAATCCTCCACGGGCGACGAGCTGGCCGCGTGGCGCAAGTCCACCAACTCGGCCACCTTCGCCACCAGCGTTTTCGTCCCCGCGCAAGCGGTGTGGCTGGTGGGAAGCTCCTCCACGGTGGCCAGACGGTAGGGTCTGCCTCCGAGGAATCCCGTCAGCCGCACGCGGCTCACGCCTTGCAGCAATACGTTCGAAGTGCCGTCGCCCAGCCTCACCGCCGCGCGCACGAGGCCCGCGCACGCCACGTCGCACGGCTCCGGTTCCGGCCGGCCCGGCTGCGGCTCCTCCCTCATCAGCGCCACCGAAAACATCCGGTCCCCGGCCAGCGCGTCCTTCAACATCGCGCGGTAACGCGGCTCGAAGATGTGCAGCGGCAACACCGCCTGCGGGAACAGCACCGCGTTCGGCAGCGACATCACCGCGATGGCATCCGGGAGTTTCATCGCCAATCACGATACTGGCTCCGGGCGTTCGCGCAAGCGCAGCCAATGAATCGTGAACCGCAAAACATGAAACGGGATGCGGCCGCCGCAAACCAGTCTCCGGCAGGTGATCCCATCACGTTTCACGCTTCACGTTTCACGTAGTTCACATCCAGCTCGCGCGCCGCCTTCACCTCGTCCACCCGCCTGACCGGCATCGTGAACGGCGCGCGATGGAGCGTGGCGGCGTCGCGCTCGCTCTCCTCCGCGATCTGCCGCATCGCCGCGATAAACCGGTCCAGCGTCCGCCGGCTCTCCGTCTCCGTCGGCTCGATCATCAGCGCCTCCGGCACCGTCAGCGGGAAATACACCGTCGGCGCGTGAAACCCGAAATCCAGCAGCCGCTTCGCGATGTCGCGCGCGCCCGATCCCTGCTTCTTCTGCCGCCGCGCCGAGAGCACCACCTCGTGCATGCACGGCTGCGTGAACGGGTCGTCGTAGAGGTCGCGCAGCTTTGCCTTGATGTAGTTCGCGTTGATGATCGCCCCGCGCGACACGCGCCGCAGCCCCTCCGCGCCGTGCGCGCGGATGTAGGCGTGCGCGCGGATCAGCACGCCGACGTTGCCGTAGAACGGCCGCATCTTGCCGATGCTCAACGGCCGCTCGTAGTCCAACGCGAACGCCGACGCTCCACGCCCCACGATCCGCGGCATCGGCAGATACGGCGCCAGCGCGCCCCTCACACCCACCGGCCCCGCGCCGGGACCGCCGCCGCCGTGCGGCGTGCTGAAGGTCTTGTGCAGGTTCAGATGCACCACGTCGAACCCCATGTCGCCCGGCCGGGCCAGGCCGACCAGCGCGTTGAGGTTCGCCCCATCATAATAAAGGAGCGCGCCTTTCTCGTGCGCCAGCCGCGCGATGTCCAGGATGCGCGTCTCGAAGATGCCGTGCGTGCTCGGGTTGGTGAGCATCACCGCGGCGACCTCCTCATCCAGCGCGGCCTTGAACGCGTCGAAGTCCACCTCGCCGTTCTTCGCCGACGGGACCGTCACCACCTCGTAGCCCGCCATGTGCGCCGACGACGGGTTCGTGCCGTGCGCGGAGTCGGGAACGATGACCTTCTTGCGCGGGTTGCCGCGCTGCGTGTGGTAGGCGCGGATCAGCAGCAAGCCCGTCAGTTCGCCGTGCGCGCCGGCCGCCGGCTGGAGCGTGAACGCATCCATGCCCGTGATCGCGCAGAGCATCTGCTCCAGTTCCGCCAGCAACTGCAACATGCCCTGCGTCGTCGCCGCGGGCTGGTAGGGATGCAGGTTCGCAAACCCGGCCAGCGACGCCATGCGGTCGTTGACCTTGGGGTTGTATTTCATCGTGCAGGAGCCGAGCGGGTAGAAATGCGTGTCCACGCTGAAGTTGAGCTGGCTCAGCCGCGTGTAGTGCCGCACCGCGTCAATCTCCGACACCTCCGGCAGGGCCGCGTCGCGCTCGCGCAACAGGTCGCCCGGCACCATCTCGACCAGCTTCTTTTTCGGCCCGTCATAGACCGGCAGCGCGTAGCCGCGGTGGCCGGGCACGGACCGTTCAAAAATCAGGCATTCCTTCATCGGTGCGAGATCGGCAGTTCACGGTGTTCGGTGGCGCGGCGCAGCGCGTCCACCAGCCGTTCGATGTCGCTGGTGAGTTTGACCTCTGTCACGCACACCAACAGTTCGCGCTCCATCGCCGGGATGAACCGGCCCAGCGGCACGCCAGCCAGGATGCCCTCGCGCTCCAGCCGGCTGCACACCGTCTGCGCCGGGACCGGGCAGGTGACGACAAACTCGTTGAAGAACGGCGTGCGCGGCCATTTCAGCGCGAACCCCGGCAGCGCGGCGATCGCGTCCGCGGCCTGGTGGCTGCGGAGCAGGTTCAACTCCGCCAGCTCGCGGATGCCGGCCTTGCCGAGCACCGACATGAAGATGGCCGCCCGCAGCGCCATCAGCGACTGGTTGGTGCAGATGTTGGAGGTCGCCTTCTCGCGGCGGATGTGCTGCTCGCGCGCCTGCAACGTCAGGCAGAATGCCCGCTCGCCGTCCGCGTCGAGGCTGCGGCCGACGATCCGGCCGGAAATCTTGTGCACCAGCCGCTGGCTGCTGGTCAAGAACCCGACGTAAGGCCCGCCGAAACTCAACGGGACGCCGAGCGGCTGGCCCTCGCCAATCGCGAGGTCGGCGCCGTATTCGCCCGGCGGCCTGAGCGCGCCAAGCGAGACCGGGTTCACGCAGGCCGTGAACCACGCGCCGCTCGGCTTGATCAGCTCGCCCGCGCGCTGCATCGGCTCGATGCAGCCGAAGAAGTTCGGCGACTGGATCGCCACGGCGGCCAGCTCGCCCGCGCCCTCCAGGCCGGAGACATCGGTGACGCCGGTCGCGAGGAG
>JACRKA010000268.1 GCA_016219905.1 Verrucomicrobiota bacterium | reverse complement strand
GTCGAGCCTCCTTCGACAGCTCAGCGGCAAAGAACCGGAGGCTCGACGGAGTCTCGCCCCACCCTTTGGAAACCATTTATCATTGATGACGCCATGCCGCCCGTGACGACGCCCGCGCGCCGGACGTCTGTGGCCGCCGTCGAGCGCCTCGCGCAACCGCCGACGTTGGACGGCGAGATCGGATGGGACGAATGGCCGCGCGCGATGCTGCACCTCGACCGCGAGCCGTCGCGCTGGAGCGCCAGCGGCGCGCCGGTGTATGCCAAGCTCGCCTACGACGACCAGTGCCTCTACGTCGCGATGAACGTGACGATGTTCGAGACAACGAAGCTCAGCACCGGCACGAAGTGGAGCAAAGACGACGGCGCGGAGGTCTGCATCGCCGGCAAGACACCCGACGGCAAGACCGTCACCTTCGTCGTCCACGGCTTCGCCAACGGCACGTTCGAAAGCGTCACGCTGGCCGGCGCGCCCGTCGAAGCCGCCGAGCGTCTCGGTAAAGCGGTGCGTTTCGCCGCCAAACCCTACGGCAAAGCGATGGGCGGCTGGCGCAGCGAATGGGCCATCCCGTGGGACGCGCTCGGCTTGAAGGGCACGCCCGGCCAGAAGATCGCCTTCAACCTCGGCGTCCGCCGCACCGAAGACGGCGTCTGGCGCTGCTACGAAGGCACCCTCGCCCAAAACTGGCGCTTGGAGCAGGCGGGGACGATGCAGTTGAAGTGAAGGTGTTGGTGGACAGAAAAACTAGGGACAGAAAAATCATCTCGGAGTTTTTCTGTCCCCCGTTTTTTTGTCCACCGGTAGCTTGCCGCGATCTCAGCCAGCGAAGCAGTTGCTTTTGGCGGCCATGCGGATAGAATCGGGGCATGGACAACGTGATTTTGACTCGCGAGGCATTGAAACTTCCTCCGGCGGAGCGGGTGCAGGTCATAGACAGCCTGTGGCAAAGCCTTGACCCGGCCGAGCAGGCGGCGATTGACCAAGCGTGGTTGGAGGAATCACGCGACCGTTTGAAGGCTCATCACGAAGGCAAGCTGGCCGCCGTGGATGGCGAAGAGGCGCTTCGGCGGATTGAAGCCGACCTCGGCAAATGACCTTCAAGTTCCTGCCTCCAGCCCTGCGGGAACTCAGGGAAGCAGCGGGGTTCTACGAGGGAAAAGTCCCCGGCTTGGGGTTTGAGTTTCTGACGGAAGTCCGGGCAGCCATCCGGCGCATCGTCGCCTACCCCCACGCGTGGTTTCCCTTGGATGATCGTTTCCGCCGGTGCAGGACCCATCGGTTTCCCTACGCGATCATCTACACCGTCGAGGACGACCGCATCTTGATCGTCTCCGTGATGCACATGCACCGCCATCCCGAGTCATGGAAGCGGAACCTTTGATCTGGCGGCTCGATTAAGCAGGGACGATGGTATTCAAGGAGATCACGAGTTGTTTGCCCAATGAATCCTTTATACATCGCAGGGGCCTTCGCGCTTATCGTCTTGTTTGAGCCTCTCGCCCAAGCCGAGCCTTACCACAAGACCTCCGAAGCGGCGGGCTACAAGTGCATCTTCAACCACGAGTTGTTGATCATCAGCCACAACAAGACCAACAGCGCGCAATACATCAAGTCCTTCATCGAGAAGCTCAAGGACACGGACGTGGATGCGGTGATGTGTTGCCCCGGGATGTGGCGCACGAACTTGTTCCCGTCGGACGTGGACCCGACGTGGAAGCAATACCGGCCGGAGCAGCCGATGAGCAAGTTCCGGTCATACGATTACATCATGCGCTACCTCCACGCGGGCGGCGACCCGGTGCGGGACACGCTCGAAGCCTGCCGCAAGAGCGGGAAAGATTTCTTCATCTCCTACCGCATGAACGACCACCATTACGTGACCGACCGCGACTGGCCGAGCCACAACGCCATCTGGCGCGAACACCCCGAGTATTGGCTGGGGGATTCGGACACGTCGCCCTATACGAAGAAGGACAACGTCCGGCTCTTCAACTACCTGCTGCCGCCGGTGCGTGACTACTACTTCGCGATCCTGCAGGAGCTTTGCACTAAATACGACGTGGACGGCGTCGAGCTGGATTTTCAACGCTTCCCGAAGTTCTTCCCCAGCGACAAGCTAGACGAAGGCGCCCGCGTGATGACCGCGTTTGTCAGGCGCATCAAGGAGATGATGGACCGCATCGGCCGCGAGCGCGGCAAGTCGCTGAAGCTCTGCATCCGCGTGCCCGAGACTCTCGCCAAATGCCAGGAAGCCGGGCTGGATGTGCCCGGTTGGGATTCGGCGGGCTTGGTGGAGATGATCAACATCTCGTCGTTCTACAACCACACGATGGAGCTGGACATCGAGGGGTTCCGGGCGAAAACGAAACGCGCCAAGCTCTACGGCGAGATGAACTACGTGACGTATCAGAACAGCACGGTGAGCAAGTTCGCCCGCCGCTACACGACCATCGAGATCTACCGCGCGTCGGCGCTGAATCTCTTCCATCGCGGCGCGGACGGGCTGAGCCTGTTCAACTACGACTACGTCCCTGACAAACAGCGGCTCCCCATGACCGAGGGACTGAAGCGGATCACCGACATCGAGTTTCTCAAGACCCAGTCCAAGAATTACGTCGTCTGTCGCGGCTTCGGCAGCTTTCCCGCCACCAACGAGAAGACGCTCGACGTGATCATTCCCGACAACACAGCGAAGGTGCAGTTTGCGCACGCCGTGCTGCGCGTCGAGACGAGGAAGAGTTGCGCGGACCAGCAGATCGGCGTCCGGCTCAATGGCAAGGCACTGGAGTCCGTCGAGCACAAGGACACCGAACTGTTTCCGCCCCTCGCAAAGAACGAGGGCTACGCGGCCAGTGATGTCCTCAAGTTCTATGCTGTCCCGCTCGACCTGCTCATCCCGGGCAGCAACAAGATTGAGATCAAGAACCTCGACAGGAAGAAAGGGTCGTGTCAGTTCGTCTCGCTGGAGATTGCGCTTTACCGCTGACGCCTTTCGTTGGCGAGAATCAACTGCTGAGGACGAGTTCAATCGTCCCCACGGGACTCATCGCTTTTGTGATCGCGGTTCCCGCCAGTGAACTGGCGGGTTATTCTCGAATGTCCCGATGGGACAAGTGTCCGGGCAAGTGCCGTCCCGTCAGGGACGCCACGAAAACAGCCCGGCGTTTCAACGCCGGGAACGGGATTTGGATTCAAGCAGAATCCCGTAGGGGCGATTGAACATCTTGGGCAACGCGCCGCGCGCTTTCCGCTCGCACGCTACAGCCCGGCGGCTTGGACGGCGGCCTTCATCTTCGCGAGGCCCGTCTTGCAGGCGTCCAGCGCGGGCAGTTTCCAGTAGTCCGCGTTGAACACCTCCAGCGAAAGCATGACGCGGCAATGGTTGGCGGCGAGGTTGGCCAGGATCTGCTTCAACGGCGCGATGCCGTCGCCGGGCCAGACGCGGTGGGAGTCCTTGATGGTCTCGCGCGGCGGGTCGGCGGGATAATCGTTCATGTGGAAGACGTGCACCGCTTCGCGCCCGAGCAGCTTCAACGCGGCCGGGTCGGTGCCGCCCTTGTGGAGATGGTAAACGTCGGCCAGCACGCACGCGTCGGGATGGCCGGCCTTGGCCGTGACGTAAGCGGCTTGGGCGACATGGTTGAGGTTGGCGGAGCCGCCCCAGATCTCAAGCTGCGGCACGACGCCGAGCTGCCCGCCCATCTCGAGGATGGCGCGGTAGCGCTCGGCGGCGCGGTCGAGGTCGAGCTTCGTGTCGGGCTTATAGACGCCGGCGGGCGGCGCGGCGATGCGCGCGCCGCCGAGCTGGGCCACCTGCTCCATCTCGCGCTTCATCTGCTCGACGCCCTTGGCCCGCAGCGCGTCGTCGTCCACCACCCACTGGGCGAAGCCGATGGCGTCCACGACCTTCAGGCCCAGGTCGCTGCAACGCTTGCCGAGGTCCTTCAGCGAGCCGCCGCCTTCGGCGAACCTGCCGATGTCGGCCATCCACGGTTCGATGCCATCGTAGCCGCCCTTCGCGGCAACCTCGATCTGTTCGGGCAGCGCGAGCTTCTGGCCGCGAATCGTCGCCGTGTTCAGCGCGTAGCCGAACCAGTGGCCCGCCGCGTCACTACGATGATCAGCGGCCTGGCTGGCTGGCGAGCCGACCGCGGCCGCTCCGAAGGCGACGCCCGCGCGGCCCAACAATTGTCGTCGAGTCAGTTTGCTATTCATGTCTTTGGCAAGCCTAGCACACGCACGCGGTGGTTCTGCAAGGCCGGCCGGAGTCGGGCGCAGGCGGACGATGCATCACTTTGCCAGCTTCAGCACGGCCACCGCCACGGCTTCAGGGCCGCCCTTGATTTCCTTTTCACCTAGCACGGTGAGCCGGGCCGGATCGCACAGGCTGAGCAACGCCGGCACGTCGCCATACTTCACCGCGCCGGGCACGAACTCCGGATGCATCGCATCGCGCAACGTGGCAAAGCGGAAGCCCTCGGTGTCTATGACTGCTCCGTTGATGACGTCTTTCAGTGTGGCAGCCGCAAGCGCGCCCACCGCGCCCATGCCATCGCTGGCGGCGAGGATGATCCGCTTCAGCTTCTGCTCGCGCTGCTTCAGCATCGCCAATGTGCTCATCGCATCATGCACGCGATGCACCACCAGCGGATGATTGTAGCCGTAAGTGTAGCAGGCGGACCATTGCCAGGAGTCGTGGTTGGTTTGATCCTTGGTCTTCACCGGATTCCACGGGTTCTGCGTGGCGCCCGGCAGATAGAGCTGCGGAATGGCGATGGCGACGCCCGCGCGGAGCAGCTTCTTCATCGCCGCATCGGGTTCCTGGATGCTCTGCGAGGTCAGCCAGAGGGCGGTGGTGCCTTTCCATTGATTTGCCGGCGGGCTGAAGAATGTGACGGGCACTTCTTCGCTGTCCTTGGTGTAGCGTGTGATGCCGTGCGTGATGACGCAACTGCCGCGCTTGTCCTCTTTGCCTGCGTCGAAGGTCACATCGTTGCCCGCTGGCATCGGCCGGCCCACGATGATGTCCCACGCCTTCGCCAGCAGTTCGGGCTTGGCCTTGAGTTGCGCGTCGCTGTCCTCGCTCCAATGCTTGAGCAGCGCCTTCTCATGCGCGCCGCCGGCTTTGTCGCCTTCCGGCTTCGGATGGTCCTTCGTCCACACCGTCAATTCCTCGGGCGTGCTCACCACGAACTCGCGCTCCAGCACCGGCGCGCTGAAGCCCAGCTTGAAGTGCTGGTTCATGAACCCATACATCGTCGTGCGCGACACATGGTTGTAGTTGTGCTTCCAGTGGATGTTGAACGTCGCCATGATGTTGTCCGGCTTGCCCAGCTTGGTCCACACCATCTTCAAGTCGGGGAAGCCCTTCGTCGCCAGTTCCTTTGTCCAGTCATCGGCCGCGGTCATGCCCATCGGCTTCGGCGCGAAGTTGGCCGCGATGTCAATATTGCCCTGGTGGATGCGCAGGTAGCACGCGTTCTCGCAGGTGCAGCCGCCTTGCATCGCCGTGCTCGTCATCACGCAGGGGAAGGCCGCCGCCAGCCGGTCATCAACCGCCGCGAGCATCAGCGTCTGCGTGCCGCCACCGCTCGCGCCCGTGCAGGAGATGCGCGCCGGGTCCACGCCCGGCACCGTCAGGATGAAGTCCAGCGCGCGGATACTGTTCCAAGTCTGCAGGCCGAAGTTCGATTCCAGCCGCAAGTCTGCCATGGCGCTGTAGAGACCGAAGCTGCCCGGCTCCGCGCCATCCAGTTCCTTGCGCCGGCCGCTGCGATGCTCGGCGATCTGGATACTGTCCGCATTGCCCAGCATGTCATAGAAAAACACCGCGCACCCCATGCGGGCCAGTTGCACACAACGCGCCTGCAACGGCGACCGCGCACCGCATTCCCAGCGCTCCGCCCCGATGGCGATCTGTTCCTTCACGGCGGCTGAACCCGCCTTCAGATCCATGATACGCCCAGTCGGCCAATGCCCGTGCGGACACAGGATGCCAGGCATCTTGCTGTCCTTCGGCGCGTTCTTCGGCAGATACAGATTGCCGCAGACGAAGTGGCCGGGGAACGACTCGAAGAAAACCCGGTCAATCGTGTAGTCGTCACGTTCAATGCGCCCGTGGATCACGGCGTTGAGCGGCGTCTTCGTCGGCAGCGGAAACAACCCGGCCGCCAGCAGAATGCGGTTGCGCACGGCCTCTTTCCGTTGCGCGAAGCCCTCGGGAATCGCCGGGCCATCGGCATTGAACGGGAAGTAGCTGGAATTAAGCTCGCGCAGCGGACGCGGATATGTCGGAGCAGCAGGCCGTGGATCAGCAGCTTGGAGGGCTGCGCTAAGGCCAAGCAGCAGCGTGAGCAGAGCCGGCAACTTCATTCGCGACGCCTTGGTTATGTTGGGTGTTGAATTCACAAGCTTCATGGGGTTCTCCGGTTGTGGTTCTGGGTGAATGAAGGGGTTCATCGCTTCGGGAAAGTCCGCTCCGCGTCCCACACGATGACTTCCATGTGGTAGTTCTTGTAAGAGTCGGGCGGGTCGCCGGGCAACGCGGACGAGTAGTAAGCCGTGACGATCTGGCCGTCGGCGCGTTGCACCGACGACGGATAGCCGCCGTCGAGACCGTTCCAATCTATGAGGCGCACCGGCTCAGTCCACGTCTCGCCGCCGTCGGCGCTGACCATCGCTTCGAGTCCCTTCTTGCCGAAGTCGGAGGCGCGGTCGCCGTAGGTGAAGAGCACGCGGCCGTCGCGCAGCTTGGCGAGATGCCCGTTGACGCGCTGAAAGCCGGTCATCGCGCGCTTGAACGTCCATGTGCGGCCGTCATCGTTCGAGGCGAAGAGCTGCATCTGGTCTTTCTTCTCGACGCCGCTGCCGATGCGCGCCGCGGCGAGCCAGCGGCCGTTGCCGAGATGCAGCGGCGTCGTCTCGTTCGCGTCAGGGCCGATGACGACCGGCTCGCCCCACGTCTTGCCATCGTCCTTGCTGCGGTAGAGCCACGAGCGAAACTTCCGCTCTTCGTATTTCTCCCACGGCCCCTGCGTGGAATAGACGGCCACGCAGAGGTCGCCGTCCTTCGCGGTCTGCACGTCGCCGAACGGCACCGCCGGCTGGCCGCCCGGCACCGTTTGCGGAAATACATCCTTGCTTACCCACCATGACTTGCCGCCGTCCGGCGAGCGGCTCAACCACGGCCCAAGCACTTCGTAGCGAAAACTGCCGCGCGTTCGCGGCACGTTCGGCGGCCAGCGGTTCGACCAGCCGGAGGTCAGCACGACCAAGTCGCCGTTGGCAGCGAGGCCGGCGGCGTGGTTCATGCGGATGGTGTCCGGCTCGTGTTGTGTGGCAGCGCTGCCGAACTTCCACGTCGCGCCGCCGTCGCCGCTGAGCCAGCACTCGATGTCGCCCGGATGATGCCCGTGGCTCGCGTCGTTGAAAATCAGCGCGGCCAGCGCGCGCCCGTCCTTGAGCAGCTTCAGGTTCGGCCACGCGCAATGACCGGGAGCCGTGGTGACCGGCGCTGGGCGTTGGCCGTTGCGGTCCACGGCGTATGGAGCTTCAGATCGCGCAGCCAACGGAGCCAGCAGGAGGGCGGCGAGGGTGAGCAACGCGGTTCGTTTCATGGTCGCGTGTGGTGGTGGCGGGGCTTTAGGCTTTCACCGCTTCGGTGCCTTGGCGGCGAGTTGGCGGATCTCTGCCGGTTCCAGAGTCCGGCGATAGATTCGCAGGTCGGACAAGCGCCCGTTGAAGGGACCGTTGGCTCCGGCACCGATGCGCAGCGGCGCGGTGGTGTCGAGATCATAACCGGCGGCTTCGAACGCAGGAGTTTGGGCGACCATTTTGCCATCCACAAAGAGCGTGAGGCAGCTCGCTGATTTCACGGCAGCCACATGATGCCAGGCCGATGACAGTGAGTGGCCCCACATGGCCTGCTGGCCTGCGGAAAAGGCGAAGACTTTGCCCGAAGGCAGCGTGCTGCAATAGACCTGCCCATCGTGCTCGGCCATGGTCCAGGCGCGGCGATACTTCACGTCGGGCGTGAGGTCGAGCCGCGCCAGCCGTTTCCAGGTGGCGCCGCCTTCATGCGAATAGACCTCGGCCAAAGGCAGCGAGCCGGCGATCAGGCGTCCGTTGTGCACCACCATGCCCATCACTTCCAGTTCCTCGCCGAGCCGGCCCATGTCGGTCCATTTCCCGATGTCTTCGAAGCGAAAGACGCGGCCGCTTCTCCACGTGCCCACGTGCAGACGCCCTTCATGCGACGTGAAGGAATACGTCTGCGTGTTGTCCCCGACTTGCCCGCAATCCGTCCAGTTCTTGCCGTCATAACGATACACGTGACCGCCATCATAGCTGCTGGCGTAGAGGAAGCCGTCGTGCACCGTCAACGCCTGCACGCGCTTGCCGTCGGGCGTGCCGCAATCCGTCCAGCGCGAGCCGCCTTCGTAGCGGAAGAAGCCGGCGGGCTTGTAGAGCGACGACGCGTAGAGCTTGCCGCGGAACACGACCATGCCGCCCACGGCTTCCGTCTGCGGCAACTGACCGCAATCAATCCAGCGCTCCTTTCCGGCGTAGCGGAAGACGCGGCCACCGAGGACCGTGTTCTCAGACTCGGGCAACGCGGAGCCGGCCACGCGATACTTCCCCGTCCCGGCGTAGAGCGCGCCTGCGTGAACAGCGAAAGCGGTGACGCTGTTCGCCCGATCGGGCGCGCCGCAGTCAATCCATTGCTCGCCACCTGCATAGCGGTAAACGCGGCCCGATTGCTCCTTCCCTGGCTCGCAAGTGCCCGCGTAGAGCGCGCCCTCATGAGTGGCCAGGGCGAAGGCAAAGAGCGCCTTGCCCGGACGGCCGCAATCGCTCCACGCCGATGCCCGATCATCATCAATGCCGAATTGCAGATGACGCCAGTTGGCCTGGTTGGAGGTGACGCCCAGATTGCTCTTCAGCGTGAAATGAAAACCGCGCCGCTTCACCGGGTCGTATTGGCTGAGCAGATCGCCCGGCACGACGTCGGAGACCTCATCCGACTGCATCCACAGCGCGATGGTGAAATCGCCTTTGCCAAGCCGCGGCGCGCGTTCCGCGGGCACTTCCAGCCAGCTCTCGCGCCCAGGTGCTTTCAGTTCCAGCGCGTCGCCCGCCAGAGGCCAGTGCGCCGCCAGATCGCGCTGTAGTGGTGACGCCTTGTCTTGAGCCGATGCGCGCTGATCGGAAAGCAACAGAGCAGTTGCGGCGAGGGTGAGGACGCTGAGTTTCTTCATGGTAAGCGGCAGCGTGCCACCGCGCGCCATCCGCGCGCCACAAGAAAATCCTTGCCCGCGTTTCCCCTCGGCGCAGAGTTGTAATCAAGGTCCCGCGCAGGCAGTGCTCTCAGTCGTTCTTCTTGAATACAACGATCCGGTTGGTGTTGGTGCCTTTGGCGTTGTTGTCCACGCCCCAACAATTGGCAGTTTTGGTGAACCGTTGCGAGTTGATCATCACTAAAAGCGGTTCAAGACCGGCGGCGCTGCCGGCAGGGATAACAACTTCCTCCAGCTTTAATGTCCCTTTGAGGACTTCGCCGACTTCGAACGCGATGTGACCACCCGGCTTCAGAATGCGGTGAAGCTCGCTGAAGGTCGCGCTCATGGCCATTTGCCACTCCGGTGTCTTCTTCGGCACGGTCAGCTTCACGTCAGCCGCAGCGATGTTGCAGAACCAGCAGCGCAACCAGTTGTCGGAGGCGTAGTCCACCACGTCGAGAAACGGCGGAGAAGTCACAACGAGGTCCACAGAACCCGCAGGAAGTTCCGGAGTCGTCCATGCGACACGTGTCAGCAGTTTCGCTCGTGCAGATATCTCGGCCAGTATTCGCCGGCTCTCCGCATCACAGTCTGAGAGCAACTTTCGAGTCTTGGATACGATCAACTCCGGAACATGGCGGCGCGGCGGGATTTGTTTTCGACGTTCGTTGATTTTCCGCTGCGACTTGGCCGACACCGCCTGGTTTGGCGGCATCGTATAGACAGAAAAGAAACCGGGCGAATGGCCGGTAAGACGGTTGACGGCCACCATTCGAATCCATCGGTCCACGTGGTCGAGTTTGCCTTGGCGTTCGCGTTCCAAAAGGTAACGTCGCAGGGCGCAGATTTCGTGGAGCGTGTCGGGGTGGTAGAAGACGAGTAGATCGTCCATGGTGACCGGCGAGTCTTCGATATCCACAGGCGTTATCCGCTTCACGAATTCCATCTTCCGCAACCGCTCCGCCACTTGCTCAACGGTCGGTGGACAGAGCCGGGGAGCCAGCAGAATGGCGCTGAGTGGGTTGATGTCGTTGCCGAAAGGCACTCTGCCCAGAAACGCGGCCTCCAGCGGCGTCGTGCCGCGCCCCATGAACGGATCATAGACCACCTCGCCCGGCCGTGTGAGGCGTTCGATGAAAAAACGGGGCAACTGCGGTTTGAAACACGCGCGATAGGAGATTTCGTGCAAGTTGTGGGCTTGACGCTGCCGGCTGGTCCAGAACTCGTTCAAGAAAGTGTCAACGGCCAGCGTGTGGCCGTCATCCAATCGAGCGTGAGTCTGCGAAACTTTGGTGGATTTGCCTTTCCAACTGAATCCGCGCAACTGCTTTTTCAACGGATCGCTGGCGCGCGCTTCGAAAAGCGGAAGCAACGTCGCCGACGGGTCAATGGAAAGTTTCATATCTCAGATCAGCTTCCAAGGATGGCTGCCGGCGCTCAGGCTTTTGTGGTTTACGGAAGCCTCCAATCGCACATTCACTTCCGTCGTGGGCTGGATGAAATCGAGACGCACGTTGCGTATGCGAAGCTTCCCGCCAGCCATCTCGTAGCACACCGTCAACAATAGGTGGTTGATCGGAGCCGTAAAACATCCCCTTAGTTTCTTGGATGATGAGGTCAGAACTCTGCGGTTGGAGTCCGAAGGATTCCACTGACCTGTCGCCTTCAATTCCAGTGGAAATGTTCTGTCGCTGGTTCTGAAGCATAATTGCTTGTCAGGGTAACCAGCACCTGGGCAGTTCTTGATCTCGAACCGCTTGAGGAAGCCGTTTACCTGGCTGACAAAGAAATCCTCCACCTGATTGCCGACGGATTGATTGGTGCTGCCTCGCCGAATCGGCACATCAATCGCCTTCAACTTGCTCGCTGCCGCAGCATCCGCCATGTCGTCGCCGATGGCACTGACATCGCCTTTGTTCCAAACCGCAATCAACGGTGTCCGGGCGAAGCCTTCCCACTCCAAGAGCTGGCGGTAGTAATCCTCGAATGTCATTGGGGCTTCAGTTTTGTTCTTTCGGCTGTCGGCCACGAGGATTTCATACCCATGCTACGCAGTGTAAGCAAACCGGCAGGCAGCGTCAACGGCGGCGCCAGCAGCAGGATGAGGGAAGTTCGTTTCATGGCTGCAATCATGGGGTTTTGGGATGGTGGTGTTGGTTATAGCGGTGTCTGCCCTCCTCTTTGCGTTCACTCCCTCTTCCGGTCACTCGTCACGCCATCGTCCGAGTGGGCCAGTTTGTAGGTCGAGTAAATCGTCACGCTCATGGGCGCCACGCGGTCTCTAAACGCTGCTGAAGTTCGCGCAAGCGGGAATGCGGCTTGCGGCTCGATTTTCAAATCGGCCCGGTCGCGTTCTGTTTCGCTCACGCCATAGCGATGAAGCCGCGTGTTTCTCGCCAGGCCGCGAAGTTCGATGGACACGTCCTGCGAAGCCGGAGCGTCGTTGACCACGGCCAGCGTGAGGTTGCCTTTCGGGCTGCGCAGCATTGTGGCGAAGACGCGCGGCCATTCGCCGATCCGGCCGCCCGTCACGTTGCAGGCGAGGACGGCCGAATGTTTCGCGGTGAAACGCGAGAGCACGCCGAGGGCGAAATAGGTGTTGGGGTGGGGCGTGAAGTCCTTGAGCAACTTCCCGGTCTTGCGGTCCCACGTTTCAATGAACTGCCACTGGCCGTCGAGGTCGCCGCGGTTGAGGAAGCTCCAGCGGTTGAAGCCGTCCACGCCGGCGTTCAGCCGGCGCACGACCAGTTCGGCGTCCTTCAACACGGCTTCGTAGCTGCCGGGGCCGGGATGGGCGGCAAGCCAGCCGTAGGCCATCGTGCCGAATTCGGACATGAAGAGCGGTTTGCCGCGCTCGTGCGCCCAAGCGGTCCAGTCGCGCGTGGTTTTGTCGAAGCGCGCCATCTGTCCCTTGGGTCGCCAATCGAAATCCTCGTTGTAGGAGTGAAAGTCGTAAGCGCCCAACAGCTCGTGGAAGTCAAGTTTGCCCGGGTCGAGTTCCGGCACGCCGCCGGTCATGTCGGGACCGGACAGCGGCAGGTTGAGGCCGCGCGCGTCCAGCGCCTTGCGCACGGCGGCCAGACCGGGCTTGAGCGGCAGGAGATGGTTGGGATAGCCCTGCCACCACGACCAGTTGCCGTTTGGCTCATTGTTGATGCACAGCCAACGGATGCAGGTGTAACCCTTCTTTTTCACCAGATGTTCGACCAGCGTGGCCAGGCCTTCGCCGAAATCGTCCATCGAAAGCGGCCCGCTGTGGACGCGGCCCGCTGGATCGTCGCGCCATTCGGGAAAGGTGTTCCACCTGACGTTGCCCCACATTTGTTGGAGGAAGACATCCGCTTTGTTCCGCTCGCACCAGTCGAGGATGCGGTAGAGGATGCGCATCTCCGGGTTGTCCCAACTGAACTGCCCGCGCTCCGGTTCGTAGATGCGCTGCTCGAACTCGACGCGGTTCCAGTCGAAGCCCAGCCAGCGGGCGTGGCGGTCAATCTGCGCCCAAGCCGCGTCGTCTTCCGCCGGCGGATAGGCGCCCCAACCACTGCCGCCGTGGCTCCGGTTGCCGAACACCGGGTGGGGTTTGTCCGAGTAGGGGATCGGTTCCTCAATCGCGTGCCACGACGCCCCGATGCCGCCGCGCATCGTGTTGATGAGCCTGGTGAGGTCCACGGCGATGCGAACCTCGTTGGTGGCTGCGGCAGCTTGATCGGACGCGACGCTTTCCTTTCCGCTCGCAGCTTGCGCGAGCAACGCCGTTGGCTGGGCCGTGGCCAGCAGCAGGATGATGAAGGAAGTTGGTTTCATGGCTGCAATCATGAGATTTTGGGATGGCGGTGTTGAGTCACGAAGCGGAAGTCAGACTGTCAGCACTTCACGAATGCCGCGCGTGAGGAGGTCGTCCACGGCGTCGGAGCAGTTGGCGACGCTCACTTCGTAGCCGCCTTTGGGATACTCCTCCTTCACGGGGATATACCACGGGCCGCCATCGCCGTAGGCAGCGGTGGCGACAAAACGCTTGGGCTGCATTTGCTGGGCGCGGAGTTGGTATTCGAGGAAGGACTCGGCGGGCAGGTGCAGCATCGAGATGGCGTTCACATGCAACGCGCTGAGCACGATGGGCGTGCGGCTGGCGATGCGCTGCATCCAGGCGAGCCGCATGGCGGGCCGGATGCGATTGGCGGGGGCGTTTTTCTTGTCCGCCAGCATCGCGCGCAACTCGGCCTCTTTGAAAAGCGGATTCACCGGCGGCACGATGCCGCGGGTTTTCCACGACACGCGGGCGATGGGGGCGGGCTGGAGCGACCTCTCGGACGCGACGATGCCGTCGTAGATGCGCTGCGTGAGCTGCACGCGCGCCTCGGGCGAACCGTCGTTGTATTTGCCGGCGGCGATGTTGCCCGCGGCGCCGGTGAAGTAAAGGTGCGCGCAGCCCGGCTCGTCCGTCTGCCGCCGCTTGCGGGCGAGACC
>JACRKA010000275.1 GCA_016219905.1 Verrucomicrobiota bacterium | reverse complement strand
GCCGCGGCCGGGCTGGTATTCAGTCGCCGGCCAGAATCGCGAGCTGTCGGGCGTCAGCACTTCGTCAATGAGGATCACCTCGCCGTTGGGCAGCAGGCCGAACTCGAACTTCGTGTCGGCGATGATGATGCCGCGCTCCCGCGCAAAGACCCGCGCCCACTTGTAGATAGCCAGCGAGGCGTCACGCACGCGCGCAGCCAGCTCCTGACCCAGGATCTTCGTTGACTGCTCGTAGCTGATGTTGATGTCGTGGCCGCTTTGCGCCTTCGTGGAAGGCGTAAAGATCGGTTCCGGCAACTCCGCCGATTCCAGCAAGCCGGAGGGCAGCTTGACGCCGCAGACGCTCTGGCTCTGCTTGTATTCCTTCCAGCCGGAGCCGGCCAGGTAGCCGCGCACGATGCACTCCACGGTGAGCGGCTCGCATTTCCTGACGATCATGGCGCGGCCTTCGAGTTGCTGCCGATACGATTGCAGTTGGGCAGGAAAGTCGGCGAACTCCATCGTCAGGACGTGGTTCGGGATGATGTGGGCCGTCTTCTCGAACCAGAACTTCGAGATGGACGACAGCACGCGGCCCTTGAGCGGAATGCCGGTCGGCATGATCACGTCGAACGCCGAAATGCGGTCAGTGGCAAGAAACAGCAACCGGTCGTCGAGGTCGAAAATCTCGCGGACCTTGCCGCTGCGGAGTTTCTTCAGGCCGGGGATGTTGATGGTCAGGAGAGGTTCGGTTGAGTTTGTCATGGCGGCGGGATTGTAGCGATGAAACGTGAAACGTGAAGCGTAAAACGCGACGAAAAGTGTGATTGCCGGACTGCACGCGGAAGTGGATGAGAAAGGCATTCAGACCGCGAGCTTATTCATAGCTGATTGCCACGATCTCCAGTTCCTGCTCGCCCGCCGGCGACTTGAACCGCACGCGCTCGCCCAGACGCGCGTTCAGCAGAGCGCGGGCAATCGGCGAGAGCCAACTCACCCAACCACGGTCTATGTCCACTTCATCCACACCGACGATGCGATAGCACGCCTCCCCGTCGCTGTGTTCCCTCACCGTGACTGTCGCGCCGAACTGAACCCGGCTCCCCTCCCCCGGCGGAGACACGACCACCGCTGACTCGAAACATTGCTGGAGCAGATCAATCCGCTGGTTCACTTTCTGAAGCTGGCGTTTCGATTCAGAATCATCCGCCGCGACAAGGCGGGGTCGCTCAACCTGCGCGAGCCGTTCCAGTTCCTCCCGGAACCGCCGCGCCCCATCCGGCGTGATGTAATTCGGTGCGCCCGGCGGCAGCGGCGCCGCCCGTCGCGCAAGCGCCGGTCGCTCGGGCAGGTCGTCGGATTCGCGGACAAATGCTCGACTCATCGTGTTTGGCCAACTCTACCAGCAGAAAGGCGGACTACGGAGCCGTTCTTTAACGCGGCGATGATGTCACTGCGGCCGGATGCGACGCTCGGACACAACGCGAGCTTGGCGGCGGGAGCGGAAGTTGGGGCGCTGGTAATAAGTTTGCCCTGGCCATCAAGGATGAGCACGCCTGCGCCGTCGGTGCCGAGGATGATGTCGTCGCCGGGACGGTTGTCCACGTTGGTGAGAAGCAGCGAGTTGACTTCTTCCCCGGCTTTGGCCTGCCAGAGGCGCGTGCCGTCGGGTTTCAGGGCGAAGACGTTGGAGTTCAGTTCGGCGGTCGTCACGAGGATTTCGGGCTTGCGGTCGCCGTTGAGGTCGGCCACGACGATGCCGCTGGCGGGGCCGCCGACGTTGTGCATCCAGCGGCGTCTGCCGTCGGCGCTGTGCAGGTGGATGTTGTTGTCTTGGCCGCCAATGAGGACTTCGTTGTTGCCGTCGCCGTCCACGTCGGCCGTGCAGATGACGGTGGAGCGATGGCTGGTGAGCGCGCTGAACGCCTCGCGGCCGGTGCCGTCCACGCCGCCGCAGTTGCCGAACGAGCCGCCAACGAAAAACATCTTCGGCCCGTCGGGTTTCAGCGTGCCGATAGTGCCGGTGCACATCTCGTGCTCAACGGGCCGGCGTTGCCAGATCATCTGGCCCGTGCTGTTGTAACAATAGATGTGGCCTCGCATGTCTTCCTGGCGCGCGCAACGACTTCCCGCCAACACTTCGTCGCTGCCGTCGCCGTTCATGTCGGCCGCGGCGACGAACCGCACGGGCGCGGCGATGCCTTTGTAGGCATCAGCGGCGGCGTCCAGCTTTGCCCACTCGCCTTCGATGCGCGTTCCGGCTGCGTCAAATACGAAGATGTAGGGCGATTGGTGAGCGCCGGCGATGACGTGCGACTTGCCACCGAAACGCGCGATGGCCACCGAGGTGGCGCGGCCGAGGCCGTCTCGCCGCCAACGGATTTTGCCGTCGAGACCGAGAACGGAGACCGCTCCGTCGTCGCTGGCGGTGACAATCTCCGGCTTGCCGTCGCCGTCGAGGTCGCCGGTGGCCATGTCGAGAATCTCGGCGGGTTGCGCGGCACGAGTCTCCCACACTGTTGCGAGGCCGGCGGGATGAGCAGTCGGCGGAAGCGTGGGCGGGCGCGGCGCGGGCGCGTATCGTGCGACCAGACTGCTGAGTTGCGTCGCGGCCTCACGCGACGGCTGGAGCGCCAGCGAGTGTTTGCCGGCGGGAACACGCACGAGGACTCCGGCAATGGTGATCTGCGTCGGTGCTTTGGCGACGACCGTGCCGCGGCCGGTGGTGAAGTCATACTCGATGTCCACCGGCTGGTTGGCTTGGAACAACGGCGGCTGGCCGAGCGCCGTGCCTTGCGCGAGCCAGAACTTGCTGCCCGACATAATGAAGAACGAACTGTCCTTCCAGACGCCAGCGACCGTGACGCCGGCTGCCGACACGATCCGCACCGTGGAGTCGTCCACGCGCTCGACGCGGTAGTCGCGCCGCGCCTGGTCAGAGGCGGCGTAGAAGAGGTTTTGGAACGTGTGGCTCTCGCCTGCCGCGAACCGCTTCTCGACCACGTTGTCATAGACGATGGTCTCGCCGCGCTTGTTGCCGTGCGGATAGGTGCGGAACCCGCCGACGGTGTCGTCGAGCCAGAGTTGCCGCAGCCGCTGACGCGAGTTGTCGGCGTGCAGGATGCGGAACTTCGGCCCCGACTGCGTCACGAGAAGGCCGTCGGATTGCAACGCCGCCTCGCCCGCGCTGCGCCAGCGGCATCGCACCGTGTAATCGCCTGCGGCCTTGGCCACGGCGCGGTCGAGCGCGAGCACGCAGCCGCCTTTGAGCCAGACCAGATGACGCGACCAGTCCAAGCCGTTGTAGTCGGGGATCGTTGTCCGCGTGAACGCCGCCGTGTCGAGGTCGGCGGCGAGGTCGAGTCGCGTGAACTTCTGCGGCCCGCGGGATTCGCCGTCCCTGATGACCTGCAGCATGTTGTGGTCGCGCGGATAGACACGCGTCCAGCCCACGTCAAACAGCCAGATGCGCTCCAGGTCGCTGAACCGCGTGATGCCGTTGCCGTCAATGTGGCCGTGATCCATCCCGGAGACGCCGTCGAGCAACAGGTATTGGCGGCGCGGGTCAACCGCCTCGCGGAAGGTCAATTTGTCGAACGCCTGCTCGCGCGTGACGGTC
>JACRKA010000265.1 GCA_016219905.1 Verrucomicrobiota bacterium | reverse complement strand
CAGCGGCAGCAACGCCTTCGTGCAACTGGTGGACAACCGCCCCAACACCGCCGGCGCCGGCAGCGAACTGCTCGCCGTCAGCAACCTCATCGTCGCCACCATCAATTCCGTGCTCGACCTGAACGACAAGAGCGTGTTCGCCTACAACCTCTACAACACCGGCACGGTCCAGCACTTGGGGATCGGAACCCCCCGCGTGGACGTGGTCAACACCTTCACCAACCTCGGCAACGTGCTTGTCACCGGCGGCGGTGTGTTGCAGTTCTCCAACGCGTTCATCAACGCGGCCAGTGGTTTGATTGGCCTGAACGGCACGCTGACCAACTTTGTGACCGGCGGCGTGCTGACCAACCTCGGCCGGATCGGCGGCGTCGGCGATGTCTGGCCGGTCATCGGCAACGAGCCGTCGCTTGCGGGCGGCATCGCCGCCACCGGCGGCACATTGCGATTGATGAGCGGCTTCACCAACAGCGGCACCGGCCCGGTCAACGCCGGCCTGATCGCGGCGCTCGGCGGCGGCAGCCACCTGCAAGTGGCCCAGTCCTTCACCAACGCCGGCACGATCTGGCTCAACGACCCGACGGCCATCGTGACGCTGACCGACAGTTCCTCGAACCTCGTCAACGCCGCCGGCGCCCTCATCCAGGGCCAGGGCACGATCAACGCCTTCCTCGACAACGCGGGTGTTGTCAGCAACGGCACCGCCGGGGTGTTGACCTTCAGCCTCGCGGTGAACAACCAGGCGGGCGGCGCGGTCGGCGCCTACAGCGGCAGCACCATCGCCTTCAACGGCGCGGTGACCAACGCCGGCGCGCTGACGGCCCGCGGCGGCAGCCTGTTGCAGTTCAACCAGGGCCTGACACTGACCGGCGGCGGCAGCCTCACGCTGGATCCGTCCACGGCGATCATCAGCGGCACGCTGACGCTCGGCGCCGCCAGCATCCTCTCGCTGCCGACCACCAACGACGTGCTGGTGCTTCGCGGCGACTTCGCCAACAACAGCACCAACAACATGGGTTGGGACACGCGCTGGGGCACGATCACCTTCGGCAATGTCGCGACGGGCGTCACCAACACGTTCGAGGTCGCCGGCACGAACCTCGGCACCAACTTCGCCGGCTTCGCCAACAACTTCGCGCTCGGCGTGCTGAACGTCACCAACCACATCGCGTTCGTGGACGAGTTCCAGAACGGGAGCATCGCCGGGCTGAGCAACGAGGTGCTCTACGTGGACCTGCTGCACCTGGCCAGCGGGGCGACGATGAAGATCAGCCAGTTGACGATCTACGTCGGCCTGGCGTTCCTGGATGACAACACCGGCCAGACCTATACCAGCAGCACCTTGAACAGCGGCAACAACCCGGACCCGCTGAACATCTTCTTCAGCAACGGCGGCCAGATCGTCTTCATCCCCGAGCCGTCCACGGGCGCGCTGGTGGGGATCGGGTTGCTGGGCCTCGTCGCCCGCCGCCGTCGCCGCGCGAAGAGGCGGGCTTGAATCACCGGCAGGTCGCGCCCTGATACCACACGCCGGGCAGCAGGATGCGCCGGGGGGATTCGGGGATGCCGAAACGGCCCCGTTCCACAGCGGTGGCCAGTGTCTCCACGACGGTCTTCGTGATCAGGTTGTCGCGCTGGTTGACGCCGGACCAATCGCCTTTGGGATCCACGCCGGGAGCGGCAAGGCCAAGATCTTTTGGAAGACGGTAGCCAAGGGTCTTCGCCAGAAGGTCACGCATCCCCAGCGCCGTGGTGACCACGCAGTCCACGCGATGGCGTTTGATCCACTTCTGCACGAGGGGAGCCGTGGCGGCGCTGACTTCGGGCAACAGGCACGGGTCGAACATCGGATGGTTGGGTTGCAGCCGCGCAAACAGATCGCCGGCTGCGCAGAGCGCGTAGTTCAGGCATTGTTCGAGGCTCAACGCCGTGGCGATGCCGATGCGGCGGTAGCCGCGCCCGGCCAGCGTCTTGAAGAGCAGCAGGCTGTTCGCGGTGTAGTCGGCGTCCACGATGTCGAACTTCGGTTCGGCGGGAATCGTGCCGGCGTGGACCAACGCGAGGCGGTTCCAGTCCCAGCGCCATTCCTCCAGGTTCACGGGGCGGAAAAAGAACATCAGCGCGATGCCGCGGATGCCGCGCGCCTCCAACGTGTGCGCGAGGCGGGGCGCGTCGGCCGGGGTGACGTGGGTGAACGGCTCCAGTTTGTAGCCGAGTTCGCCGGCGCGCTCGGAGGCGGGGCTGAAGTTGAGGCTGTGAAGCCACCGGTGATGGGCGCTGGCCATGTCCAGGTCGGTGATCCATGCCAGCGTGCCGTGAAAGGCGCGCTGCTTGGAGCCGCGCAGGTGGGTCATCAGCTCGGCCAGTTTCGGATCGCGCCGGTAGCCGAGCTTCTGCGCGGCCTGCCGCACGCGGCGCCGCACAGCTTCGGTGATGCGGGGGTCATCGCGCAGCGCGCGGGAGACGGTGGCGTGGGAGATGCCGAGATGCTCCGCCACGTCGCGCAGGGTGCAGGAAGTTGTCTTTTTCAAGGGCATGCAACCGGTGCATAGAATTCCGCTTGATGTGCCTGAGTCAAGTTGAAACTCTGCGGGCTGCGAACGTGCGCGTCCGACCGGTCAAGGCTGGCAGAGGCGCGCTCCAAGAGAGTTGCGCGTGATTTCTGAAAGGCTGATGAGAGTCGGAACCGACCTGATGCGTGGCCGCGTTGTGGCGCTGTGGGCGTTGCTGGCGCTGTTGGGTGGGGCGCCGCTGGCCCGGGCGGGCGGCGGCGGCGAGAACATGCTGCTGGTCGTCAACCCGGAGGACGAGAACGCGCTGCGCATCGCGCAGGAATACCAGCAACTGCGCGGCATTCCCGACGCCAACATCCTCTTCATCACGCCGCTGAAGGGCTTCGCCAATATGTTCACTGCGGTGCCGACGGAGGCGCAGTGGAAAACCAGTTACGTGGACCCGATTCTCAACGCGATCCAAGCGCGGGGCTTGAGCAACCAGGTGAACTACATCGCCGAGTTGGGCCAGCCCTATGCGTTTGCCGGCGGCCCCTACGGACGGCAATCCGCCGGCT
>JACRKA010000264.1 GCA_016219905.1 Verrucomicrobiota bacterium | reverse complement strand
TCGTCCCACGCCGTGTTCAGCATTCCCGGAGCGCCCAGCGCCGCGCCGTCGCGGACGAAATAGGCGATGTTCGTCCGTGCCGTGATGCAGTCGGGGAAAACCTGGTTCCAGCAACTCACGCCGGGGCAGACCCACTGGTCGAGGCCAGCCGCCTTGAATGGCTCCAGCCGCGCGATGTAGTTGGTCGCGCCGCCGTAGGTCCAGTTCATCACCACGTAATCCTTCGGCAGCTTCGGGATCATGTCCTTGTGATGGAGCGCGATGTCACCCCAGAACATCAGCCGCTTGCCGTAGGGCTTCAGGATGTCGCGCAGCCGCTTCATGTGCTGGAGGTAGAGGCCGTCCACGCCGATCTCGGCGGCCTTCGCCTTGCTGCGGCCCTTGCCCAACTCGAACGTCTCGTCGCAGCCGACATGAAAGAACTTCATGTCGTGGACCGGCACGAATTCCGAGTAGAGGTCGGCGAGCAGCTTGTAGGTGCCCTCGCTCAGCGGGCAAAACACGTGGCCGCCCTCCGGCATCTCGCGCATCCCGGCAAACTCCGGATGTTTGAGGATGTGCGCCTGATGTGCGAACGACTGGATTTGCGGCAGCAGTTCAACGTGATGCTTCTTGCCGTAAGCGATCAGTTCGCGGGTCTGTTCCGCCGTGATCTCGCCGCCCTCCGGCGCGATCTGCGGGTATTTGCGGAACTTGAAGACATGCTCGGTATAGAGACAGAAGACGTTGATCTTGAACGCCGCCAGCGTGCGGATCTGCTTCTTGAAATACTCCATCGTCGGCACCGGCCCGCGGCTCACGTCGTCCTGGCAGCCGCGATAGCGCAGCCCCGGCCAGTCGCGGACGCGCGCGCCCTCGATGGCCACGCGACCGTCCGGCAGCCGTTTCACAAGCTGCCGCAGCGTCTGAACGGCATAGAACACGCCCGGTGCGGCGTTGGCCGCCGCGACGATGCCGTCGGCGCCCACATCGAGCACGTAGCCTTCGTCGCCGAGTTCCGGTGTCACCTTCAGTCCGCGCCGCTCGCAAGCCGCGCGCACCGTCGCGTCGCGGCTCGCGATGCCGATGAGGATCGGTCGCTTCGCTTTGGCGGCAATCTGTGTCTTCAACTCTTCGCGCAACATCCCGGCCGCAAAGCGATCCTGCTCATCGTCCAGTTTGCCAAGCACGATGGCCGCGTCGGCATCGAGGACGAAATCAGCGCCGCTGGCCGCGACCTCGCGCGGTTGCGGGATGACGTGAACAGCCGCCGGCGCAGACGACGACGCCAGAGCGGCAGCGAGCAAGAAGATGATTGCGAGTCGTTTCATGGTCGTTGATCAGCGCCGCGCTGAACCAGGATTTGGGCGATGGCAGCCGGGGTTAAAACACCTGCGATTTCGGCACGGGCGGGGGCGGCGGGACGGTGGAGGCGAAGTCCACGACGACGATCTTATAGATGGCGAGACGGGGCAGTTTCACCCACAGGCCGCTCTCGCCCTGCTTCCACTCGAGCTTCTCGGCGTCGGGCGAATCGGGGTCGAGCGCGGTGAGGCCGCGGAGCTTGAGGTTGGGCAGGACCGGCAGCCGGACCATGAGGTCGCCGAGCGGCGCGGGCGGCGGCGCGTTGGCGCCGAGCGGGACGTTGTAGTTCACCAGATGGATCGCGACGCGGATGTCGCCCGTCTCGCGGCTGCGGCGGGCGAAGCAGTTGACGAAGACGCGCTGCAACTCCTCGCGCCCGTCGTCGGCGAGCAGTTGGGCGCTGACGTGGACGTAGTCGTTGAGCCACGAGGGGATCGCGGTGGGTTCGTCGAGCGAGTCCAGGCGCGAGACCAGGCCGCGGCCGGGGCTGCGGGTCTTGATCATCGGCAACAGTGGCGAGTTCTCCGGGTGCGCGCCGACGATCATGACGTTGCCGCCCTGCTGGACGTAGCTGGCGGCGGTCTCCAGCCACTTCGGCCCGGCATGCGCGATCTCCGGCAGCACCAGCGCGGGGTAGCGGCGGATGAAGTTGTTGGTGAAGCAGTCCTCGACGACGTAGTCGAACGCCACGCGCGAGGCGAGCAACTGGTCGCTGACCTGGCGCACGACCTCGGCGTGTTTCTTGTTGCCGGCAAGTTTCTGCTCGCCCCAGAACGCGACGGCGACCGGGGTGAACGAGTCGTTGGTGCGGTAGAGGTCGGCGTTGCGCTCGTAGAAGGCGCGGTATTGCTTCACCACGGCGGCGCCATCGGGCCAGTTGGGGCGGATGAGGAACCCGCCGCCGTTGCCGAACGCCGCCATCTCCGCGCAGCCGAGCGCGGCGCTGGCGCGGTTCATCTCGAACTCCGGCTGCGACTTCGGATAGCCGCTGCGGGTGAGGATGACCGGCTTGACCATCTTGCGGAGGCACTGGACGTATTTCAGCTCGACGACGTTGTGGTTGACGCGGCCGCCCGCCAGGCCCGGATGCGTGCCGCGCTCGCCGACGGACTTCTCGAACATGACGAAGTTGCTGTCGGCGAACGCGAGCTTGACCGCCTCGGGCCGGTTGTGGCCGCCGTTGGCAAAGATCTTGAAGTCCGGGTTGTGTTTCATCGCCGCCGTGCGGAGGCGGAGCTGGAGCCGGTGCATGCTCTCCAGCCAGAACCGTTGCGCCTGCTCGTAGCGGCCGGCGTCCTCGGGCGCGGCCCGCATGAGGTCGGTGTGGGCCAGCTTGCGGTGCGTGGCCCACGTGCGGAACTCCTTCTGGCACTCGGCGCAGTAGCAGCGTTGCGAGGCGCCGTTGTCGGTGAACACTCCGTCGTAGCCGCACTTGGCGGCGAGCGACACGACGCGGGAGAGCCAGTGCTGCCAGTTCGGGTTGTTGGCGCAGGCGGCGTAGCGGTGGTTCGGCTCGTAGGCCGGGTAGAAGTCGCCGTCGTATTTGTAGAACCGCTGGACACTGCCGTCGGGTTGGCGTTGGAGCCACTTCACCGGGTCGGGCGCGGGTCGCAGGCCGAGGTCGCAGCCCGCGGCGTATTTCACCCACTGGTCGTAGAACGCCCAGAAGCCCGTGCGCTTCTGGTCGTGGCCGGCAAGCGTCATCGAGCAAACGTAAGGCATCACCATCTTCACGCCGGCGGCGTGGAGGGCGCGGACCATGCCGGTGATGTTGGTCATGCGCTTGCCCACCTCGGCCGGTTTGAGCAGGGTGATCGCGTCGCCTTTGCCGAACGCCTGGTTCTCGCCGCCGAGCGCGCGGACCGGGCCCCAACTGTGGGTCATCGGCACGTCCTTGCCGAGGTGAAGCAGCGTCGGCGGCGCGGCGGCGACCTGCGCGAGCCATTCGGCGTTGCCGACGTGGTTGGAGCCGTAGTCGAGCACGTAGGTGATGGGCGGCTCGGTCAGGCCGCTGATCGGTTCATAGACCTGGATGACGTTGGTGGACGAGGCGGCGGCAAACAGGGCGATGTGCAGCAGGGCGGTCATGGCGCGGATATTCTGCCTGACGTTTCGGATGAAACAAGCTCTCTCGCTCGCGGCGCGCGGGACTGCGACGCCCGCCGCGCGACAAGGCCCTGCAAAGCGGCTTGTTGATTATTCCCGGCTCGGCTAGAGTGCGCGCAGCCATGACCGATGCGGATGCAATCTTCAAAGCCGTGAGAGCGCTGACGGACGAATACCGGCTGCGTTGCCTGTGGTTTTTGCGGGGGGACTACTATCCCGCGACGCCGGCGGAGGCGCTCCGTGTGCTGGGCTACATCGAGCGGCGGGGCGACATGGCCGCGTTTCGCAAAGTGGCTCCCCTGAAACAATGGCTCTTACAGAATTCCAGCGGGCGATCTGCCGCCTAATCGCGCGGCACCGGCTTGACAGCGGCGAGAGCTACGTCGCGGGCGGCGTGGCGCTCAACGCGCTGCTCGGCGCCTCGCGGGTCTCGCGGGACATTGATCTGTTTCACGACACGTCGGAAGCCTTGGCCGCCACATGGGAAACCGACCGGAAGCTCCTGGAGACGAACGGCTATCGGCTGGCGGTTCTCGCGGAGCGGATGGGTTTCGTCGAGGCGACTGTCAGCAAGGCGGGCGAGAGCGTGCTGATGCAATGGGCGCGCGATAGCGCGTATCGCTTCTTTCCGCTGATGGAACACGAGGAATTCGGACTGGTCCTGCATCCCTTCGATCTGGCGACGAACAAAGTCCTGGCGCTGGTCGGACGCCTGGAGGTGCGCGACTGGCTCGATGCGATCCAGTGCCACGAAGGCGTCCAGCCGCTGGGTTATCTGGTCTGGGCCGCGTGCGGCAAGGATCCCGGCTTCAGCCCGCCGCTCATCCTGGAGCAGGCAGCGCGCGCGCGTTACTCGGCCGCCGAAGTGGCCGAGCTGTCTTTTGAGGGGCCGGTGCCCGACGCGGGCGCGCTTTCCCGCAGGTGGCGCGTCGTGGTGGAGGAAGCCCGCGCGCTGGTCGCGGCGTTGCCGCCGGACGAGGCGGGGAAATGCGTTTTGGATTCAAGCGGGGCCTTATACCGTGGAGACGTGGCGGCACTCCGCAAAGCATTGGCAACCGGCGGCGTTCGTTTCCATCCCGGCTGTATCCGCGGTGCATGGCCGACGGTGAAGGCGCCACGACGTTAGCCGACACCAGCCACGAGACAACTGAGATGCGCGGCCTTCACATCCAGCGAGGTGATGAAACGTCAGGGTCGCCGTTCAAGCAATGACGCACCCAATCAGCCCAATGAACCGCCGCGCGTTCCTAGTGCGCAGCGGCGCGCTACTGGCGGGCGCGCTCGCAGGCGGGAGCGGTGCGCTGGCTGCTGCGCCCCACGGCAAAGGCTTCTTCTCGCTCGCTCAGCGCAACGGCCGTTGGTGGCTGGTCACGCCGGCGGGCGAGGCGTTCTTCTCCATCGGACTCAACCACATTGACCCGTCGCCGCTGCGCTTTGAGGAGAACGGCGACCTGTGGCAGCG
The DNA here is from genome assembly GCA_016219905.1 of Verrucomicrobiota bacterium. Classification (GTDB taxonomy): domain Bacteria; phylum Verrucomicrobiota; class Verrucomicrobiia; order CAIQCK01; family CAIQCK01; genus JACRKA01. The sequence continues at coordinate 5,832 of JACRKA010000264.1, read as the reverse complement.
GAAGTATGGCAACTCGCTAGAGCGCTGGTTGAAGGAGGCTGTCGCGCCCGACCTGCGCGCGTGGGGCTTCAACAGCGTCGGCTGGACGCAGGAGGTCGTCACGCGCGGGCTGACGAACCACCGCCACTCGCGCGCGTTCACGTTCGAGGAATACCAGTGGCTCGGCCTGCCGTATTGCCACCTGCTGCCGTTCGCCGAGTTCCACCAGTGGGAGGCCGAGACGCGCCACCCGGACTTCGCGAGCGCGGAGTTCGCCGACTGGTGCGATTACGTCGCGCGCGAGAACTGCGCGCGGATGAAGGACGACCCCAAGTTGATCGGCTACTTCTACGTGGACTGCCCCACGTGGGTCCACACGACGAAGTTTTGCGCATGGAAAGGCCCGCTGTTCGACCCGGAGAAGCTCAAGACCGGGGCGGGCCGCAAAGAACTGGGCGAACTCGCCACGCGCTACTATCGCGTCACGCACGACGCGATCCGCCGCTACGACCAGCATCACCTCATCCTCGGCGACCGCTACGAGGCGAACGCGCCGTTGCCGGAGGAGGTGGGGCGCGCCGCGCTGCCGTTCGTGGACGTGCTGGGCTTCCAGCACTTCGGCCCGCCGGACAAGGTGAAGGACGACCTCGCGCGCTGGCACGAGTTGACCGGCAAGCCGGTCCTTTACGCGGACGGTTGCCGCGCCAGGAAACTCGCCGCCGGCGCGCAAGGTCACGACGCGAGAGGTTACGCCGACGTGCTCGCGGCATTGCGCGAGGTGCGCGGCTGTATCGGGATGCATCTGTGCGGCGCGTATCTGCGCAACCGTTGCCGCCAGCGCGGCCTGCGTGACGAGCGCGAGCAGCCCGACACCGGGGCCATTGCCGGCATCGCCGCCGCCAACCGCGAGATGGCGGCATGGGTCGCGCGGACGGCGAAGACGAAGTGAACGCTCATGCAGCGCAAAGGAATCCTCCTTGCAGTTTGTCTCGCCGCCGCCGACGCGGCTGAATCGCGCCCGAACATCCTCTTCATCCTCACCGATGACATGGGCTACGGCGACCCCGGCTGCTATGGCGGAAAGCTGACGCCGACGCCGAACATGGACCGTCTGGCGCGCGAGGGCATCCGGTTCACCCAATACTGCAGCGCCTCGCCGATCTGCTCGCCGTCGCGCACCGGCGCGACCACCGGCATGTTTCCGGCGCGCTGGCGCATCACCAGTTACCTCCAGACCCGCACGGGCAACCGCGGCTGCGAACAGGCCGACTTTCTCGACCCGCGGGCGCCGTCGCTGGCGCGCGCGCTGAAGGCCGCCGGTTACGCCACTGCCCACATCGGCAAGTGGCACATGGGCGGCGGGCGCGACGTCGCCGACGCGCCGCCGTTTGCCGCCTACGGCTTCGACGAACACGCCGGCACCTGGGAAAGCCCGCAGCCGCATCCCGACATCACCGCCGGCAACTGGATCTGGTCGCCGAAGGACAAGGTCAAACGCCGGGACCGCACGGCGTTCTTCGTGGACAAGACGCTCGACTTCCTGCGCCGGCACCAAGACCGGCCGTGCTACGTCAACCTCTGGCCCGACGACGTTCACACGCCGTGGGTGCCGGCCGACGACGCGCCCAAAGGCGACACGCCGGAAAACTTGCGTCGCGTGCTCGCCGAATACGACCGCCAGCTTGGCCGGCTGCTGGCGGGCTTGAAAGAGCTGGGCATCGCCGGCCGGACGCTCGTGGTGTTCACCAGCGACAACGGGCCGCTGCCGACGTTTCGCGGCGAACGCGCCGGCGGGTTGCGAGGCAGCAAGCTGAGTCTCTACGAAGGCGGCGTGCGCGAGCCGTTGATCGTGCGCTGGCCCGGCCGCACGCCCGCGGGACGCGTGGATGAGCGGACGGTCCTGAACGCGGTGGATTTGTTTCCGACCTTCTGCGCCGTGGCCGGCGTGCCGTTGCCGGGCGGCGTGGTTTTCGACGGCGAAGACCTCAGCGCCGCGTGGCTCGGCAAACCGGTGACGCGCGCGAAGCCGCTCTTCTGGGAATACGGCCGCAACGACAAGGCCTTCAAGTTCCCCGAAGGCCCCGACCGCAGCCCCAACGTAGCCGTCCGCGACGGCCGCTGGAAACTGCTGGTCAACGCCGACGGCAGCGGCGCCGAACTCTACGATCTCGCCGACGATCCGAACGAAACCAACAACCTCGCCACCGGGAAGCCCGACATGGCCGCGCGCCTCACGGCGCAGGCCCTCGCGTGGCGACAATCGCTGCCAACGCCGCCCCCACGACCATGAACCTGCTCCGCCTCCTCCTCACCGTTGTTCTCTGCAGCCAGCTCCAAGCCGCCGATGCGCCCGCGAAACCGAAAGCCGGCGCCAAGGCCCCGGCCAAGGCCGCGCCCCAGGCACCCCTGCCGAAGCCGACGCTCGCAAATGTCCCCTACGGCACGCACGAGCGGCAGGTGCTCGACTTTTACAAGGCCAGGTCGGACAAGCCCGCGCCGCTGCTGTTCTTCATCCACGGCGGCGGCTGGGTGGCGGGCGACAAGAGCGGCGTGCGCGAGTTGATACAATGCCTCGACGCCGGCATCTCCATCGTCGCCATCAACTACCGCTACTCGTGGCAGGCGCAACTCGCCGGCGTGAAGCCGCCGGTCGAGTGGCCGTTGCACGACGCGGCGCGCGCGCTGCAGTTCGTCCGCAGCAAGGCCGGCGAATGGAACCTCGACAAGCGGCGCATCGGCGCGTCGGGCGGCTCGGCGGGCGCGTGTTCGTCGCTGTGGCTCGCGTTTCACGACGACATGGCCGACGCGAAGAGCAGCGATCCCGTCGCGCGCGAGTCCACCCGCCTGTGGTGTGCCGCCGTGAGGGGCGCGCAGACTTCGCTCGACCCGCAGCAATTGAAGGAGTGGACGCCCAACAGCCGCTACGGCGGCCATGCGTTCGGCTTCATGGATCCGAAGGACATCCGGTCGCGCGACACGCGGTTCGCCGAGTTCCTCGCCGCGCGCGAATCAGTCCTGCCGTGGATCAAGGAATACTCGCCCATCGAGCACGTCACCGCCGGCGATCCGCCGGTTTATCTTCTATACACCGACCCGCCCGTGCTCGGTCAGCCGCAGAAAGACCCGACGCACACGGCGAATTACGGCGTGAAGTTGCAGGAGAAATGCCGCAGCCTCGGCGTCGAATGCGAACTGGTTTATTCCGGCGCGCCCGATGTGAAACACGCCTCGGCACTGGATTACCTCATCAAGACACTCAAAGCAGCGGCAACAAAATGAAACGAATGAGAACGCTCACCGCCGCTGTCCTGCTCATGGCTTCGCAGGCCATGCTGCACGCCGCCGATGCGCCGCCGGCCTTCAACGACCCGAAGCCGCAACGCTACGAACTCACCGCGCGGGCCAGCCAGATTGATCCGCGCGCGAAGCCTCATCCGGAGATTGATTTCGTCTTCGAGAAAGCCGGCAAGCCGGCCGACATCGAGAATGCGTCGGTGGACACGCGCGTCAAGCCGCAGGGCAAGCTGGTTATCTGGCTCATGGGCCACAGCGCGCCGTTGTTCGAGCGCGTCAACAGCTACGGCCTGCACGCCATCCGGGTGCATTACGCCAACGGCTGGTTCGGCAAGTTCGGCAACATGTCGCCGGGCGACGACGGCAAGCTCCTCGGCAAAATCCGGCTCGAAGCCGCGACCGGCGAGGACTTCAGCCCCGTCGTGAACATCCCTGAGCCAGACGGCATGATGGAACGCGCGTTGCAGTTCGTGAAATGGCTCGGGAAGGAAAACCCGCCGGGCCGCTGGGAGCATTTCCTCACCAACGACAAGCAGGCGCTGCGTTGGGACCGCGTCATCATCAGCGGCAGTTCGCACGGCTCGACCACGTCGGCGCGGTTCGCGAAGCACCAGCGCGTGGACCGCGTCGTGATGTTCTGCGGCCCGCGCGACCAGCTTGAGACATGGCAGGCGCTGCCCTCCGCCACGCCGGCGAACCGGTTCTTCGCTTTCAGCCACGTGCTCGACGGCGGCTGGACGGGCCATCACTATGATCGCTCGTGGGAGTTGCTCGGCCTGCATCAGTTCGGCCCGATCGTGAACGTGGACAAAGCCGCGCCGCCCTACGGCAACAGCCGCCGTCTCATCACCGACGCCGACGTGAAGAACGACGCCCGCCGCGCTCACAGCTCCGTGGTTCCCGGTGGCGCCGCGGTGAAGGACGCCTCCGGCAAGTTCATCCACGAGGCCGTCTGGCGTTACCTCTTCACCCATCCCGTCGAGCAAGTCGGCAAGCCCGTGCCGCACGATCCGAACTGCCCGATGGATTTGCGATCTGGGTCCAAGACACCAGCGAAGGCAACCAAGTGAATCCGAACATGAAACGAAGGCTGTTGCTTATCGCGGGTCTTCGTGAACTTGACGCGCCGCGCGGCCAGATGCTTCATCTTGGATCACAACCCGAAGCGGTTTGAGTTTACAGGTCGAAGCGAACTAGAACTCTTCGACGGTGGTTTCGGGACGTTCGCGACCGTTAAGCTGTTCAAATTGAGATCCGATTCATTTTCGCGAGGTCGGGACTTTTCTCGTTGCCCTGCCGCCATCCGTCGCTAGACTTCGGATACAGCAACAAACGAATCCAGTATGCCAGTTGAACCTTCCAAACCACCGAGAGTCTTCATTTCCTACAGTTGGTCGTCCCAAGAACACCAGACCTGCATACTGGAGTGGGCCGAACGATTGGTGCATGACGGGGTGGACGTTATCTTGGACAAGTGGCACCTGAAGGAAGGGCAAGACAAGTATGCCTTCATGGAGCAAATGGTCACGGATCCAGAAGTCGCCAAGGTTCTGATTTTTTCAGACAAGGCTTACGCAGAGAAAGCGGACGCGCGGAAAGGCGGGGTCGGCACGGAGTCGCAGATCATCTCGAAGGAGATCTACGAGCGAGTTACGCAGGAGAAGTTCTTGCCCGTGGTCTGCGAGCTGGATGCCGAAGGTAAGCCATATCTGCCAGTGTTTCTGAAGAGCCGAATCTATTTCGATTTCTCCAGCCCCGAGACGTCCCACGAGAACTACGAGAAGCTAGTGCGGGCAATTTTCAACAGGCCGTTGCACAAACGTCCTCCCATCGGGAAGATGCCGGAATACATTCTCAACGGGGACAAACCGCATCGTTGGTCGAAAGCTCTGTTGCAGAGCTTCAAGGACGCGGTGCTTCAGGACAGGTCAACATACAAGGGCCACGCCGCTTCGTTTCTCGACAGCTTTGCCGATAGGCTCGATGAGTTTCGCATCGCGCCAAAGGATGGGATGGAATTCGACGATCAGGTTGTTGCCAGCATCGAGACGTTCCTCCCATTCAGGGACGATTTCATTGAGTTCCTCAGAACCGTGATTCTTTACAAGAATGAGCAGGAGCTTTACGAGGACGTTGCCGGTTTCTTCGAGCGGTGTATCCGCTATAAGTTCCGGCCAGAGGAACTCAAGACGTGGAACGACATGTGGTTCGACAACTTCCAGTTCATCCTCTACGAGCTGTTTCTCTATGTCGTTGCCATGCTCGTTCGGAACCGCCGATTGAAGGAAGTGCTGTTGTTCACGGACCGGCTTTACTGCCTGCCTGACAACGCCGGATCCCGAGGCAACGCGTTAGTGCCCTTTACGGTCTTTCGGGGCTATTGCGGGTCGCTAAACGAGATTCGAAATCAGCGGCTGAAGCTCAACCGCCTCAGTGTTGAGGCAGACCTGATTAAACAGCGCACCACCATCAAAGGCGTCACTTTCGACGACCTGATGCAGGCGGAGTGTGTTTTGTTCTTGAAGAGCCTGCTGAACGAGAATGTCAGCCGCCCGTGGT
>JACRKA010000025.1 GCA_016219905.1 Verrucomicrobiota bacterium | reverse complement strand
TTTACGACTCGAACCTTTTCGCCGCGCTCTTCGACGTGATTCCGCCGCGCTACCGCTCGTCGGCCACCGGTCTCATGCTTTGCTGCGCGTTCACGGTGGGCGCGACCTCGCCGGTGCTGCTGGGCTACGTGAAGCAGCACATCAATCTCAGCATCGGCCTGTCGTCGCTGGCGTTCGTCTATCTGCTCGGGGCGGCGCTGATCTTCATCGCGACGAAAGTGTTCTTCGCGAAGGATTACTATCGCGAGAAGGACCTTCTATGAGATCACTGGTTCTGACAACGCTCGTCCTCGGTGCGGTTGGATTCGGCTGCGCCACGATTTCCTCCGAACCGCGTCGCGCCGTGGTCCCCAAACTCTCCGGAGAGTTGACCATGGACGGCCGACTGGACGAACCCGTGTGGCAGCGCGCAGCGGTGCTCAAGCCGTTCTTTCCCAACCGCGGCGAGGGACGCGACTCCGAGGCCACGGAAATCCGCCTGTGGTATGACCACACCGCGCTGCATCTCGGCTGGGTCTGCACCGACCGTGATATCCAGGCCACGTTGACCGAGCGCGACAGCAGGTTTTGGGAAGAGGAGGTCGTGGAGTTCTTCGTCACGCCCGACAAGTTGGAACAGTATTTCGAGCTGCAATGGAATCCGCTGGGCGGCGTGTTCGATGCCATCATTCACAACCAACTCGGTCCCGATGGCCGCTCGCAAAAGTTCACCGGCGACTGGAGTTACACCGCGAAAGGGCTGAAGAGCGCCGTGCGTGTGGATGGCACGGTCAGCAACAGCGCGGACGTGGACCGCGGCTGGAATGTCGAGATCACGCTGCCGTTCTCCGACCTCGGCGTGACCGCGCCGAAGCCGGGCACCGTGTGGCGCGGCAACTTTTACCGTTTCTCTCGCGGCGCGAACAACCCCGAGCAACAACTGAGCTGGTCGCCCACGCGCCTGCGCGGCTTTCACGAACCCTTGCGGTTCGGCTACCTGGAGTTCGGACGGTGAATGAGGAGGCATCCGTCATGAAGACGCAAACAGCCGTTGCCGCCATGAATCCATCCGCACCGAAGACCGAATCGCCGCCATCCACCCGACTCCGAAAAGCAGTTTTCGGAGGTTCCCGTGTGTCTCTCGGCAAATTCGGCGTCCTGCTTCTGATTTTTCAAATCGCCGCGGTTCGCTGCAGCCTCGCGGCGGACAACCTCGTCAAGAATCCCGGATTTGAGGAAGGTCTCAAAGCTTGGGCGGTCCAGAGTCCGCGCAAAGGCGAGGGAGACCGGAAAGTGGACGTGAGCATTGATCGGCAGGTGCGCCATTCGGGCAATGGCTCCGCCAGGCTGACGCTCAACTTTGATGAGAATGCCCAGTTCTACACGCCGGCGCAGACCGTGGCGGTCTTCGCCGACACCGAGTATCTGCTTTCTGTCTGCATCAAGACCGCGCTGGCGAGCGGCACGATCCACCTCGAAGTTCAGGATGATCGCGGTTGGAAGCTGCTCTCGAAAGGCTCGGTGCCACTGAGCGGCCAGCAGGATTGGACGAAGATTGAGGTGCCGTTTCGGACCAGCCTCACGACCGAGGCGATCCGCATCGGCCTGCGCCACATCGGCCGGCCCGGTGACAAACAGCCGATGAAGGGCAACGTCTGGCTTGATGATGTCGTTCTGTTGGTCAAGGACACCGGCAGACCCAAACTCACGGCGAAAGAACTGGAGATGGCGATTCAAGCCAGCAAGCTCATCACGCTGGAAAACGATGCGATCAAAATTGCGTTCGCCGAGCCGCGTTTGCGAATACGCTCCGTTGAGTTCAAGAAACGCCCGGGCCTGCAGCTTTCGCCCGGCCTGCGGCCTGAAACGCCTCTGTATCAAATCAGGTTTCGCGGGCCGGACGGACGAAGTGAGGAAATCCGTTCGCTGGATGCACTGTCTGTTTCGGTGAAGAAGCGGACTGGCGAACAAGCCTGCTCCCGTTTGCTCGAAGCTGCTCACGCAGGCGCGATCGCCAAGGTCTCGATCCACGTGACTCTGGATGAGGGCGGCTTCGTGGACATGCGTTTGGAGCCGGGCCAGCCGAAGCCTGGATGGACGATCAGCGAAATCGTTTTCCCGCAGATGGTCACGCGCGGTCTGCTGAGCGACGAGCCGAAAGACACATTCGTCAGCGGCGAAAAGCCGATCTCGCTTGGCACGGCCTGGCATTTTCAAGCCGGCACGTATCCGGTCAATCCTCGCATTCCCATGCTCTACCAATATGGGCCGCACGGCGGCATGTCTCTCACGGTTCTGGACCCTGACCAGTGGGTGAAGGGCGTGGAGATGGTGCCGTATTTTGATGCTGCCGGGAACATGCCGAATGCGATTGCCTGGCGCTACAGCGTCCAGATGGCGGCGGGCGATACACCACCACGATACGCCGCCCGGCTCGGCCCGATTCAGGACAGTCCGTATGAGGCGGCGGAGGTTTATCGCGACTGGGCCAGCAAGCAGCCGTGGTTTCCGAAGCCGCTGAGCGAGCGCAACGACATCGGCTCCTGGCGTCTGCGCGGCGTGCCCCACTACTTCATCTATCTGCCTGAGTCCGGCCCGAACACTTTTAAGAAGCCGCCCAAGGAAATGAGTGCCGTAGAAATCGCGGAGCACCAGAAGACGCACCAAGGACGGTTTCAACTGGCCGAAGTGCCCGCCGTCATGGACGCGCTGCCCAAGGAGATCACCGAGTTGGGCGGCGTAGTGGACCTGCGCGGCTGGGAGAAGTGGGGCTTGTGGCAGAACCCTGACTGGTGGCCGCCGCGACAGGGCGAAGCGGCGCTTCGTCAGGCCATCGGGGCCATCCACAAAGCCGGCCTTCACGTGACCACCGACGTGATGTTCAACGAGCTGAGCATCCACAGGCCGAAAGAAGATCACGGCGGCTTCGGCGAGGAAGGACTGCGGGCGATCAAGGCGCGCGGGATCGTCCTGGAGGACGCGGTGGTGAGGAACGAGAAAGGCGAAACACCGTGGGTCGGCCCGCCGGCATATAGTTGCAACTACGCCTGCCCGACCGTCCCTGCGATCTTCAACGACGTGGTCTGGACGCTCAGCCGCATGAAGGAAGCGGGCTTCGACGATGTCCAGTTCGACGGCGGCGGCCATTCGATCACACAGCCCTGTTGGAACCCGAAGCACTCGCACGCCCAAGGCCACGGCTATTGGCAGACAGCGACGGCGAGGAATTACTATGACCGAATTCGAGACGCCATCCCCGGCTCGCGAGAATCGGGCTTTGGCTTCTTTGAAGAATATTTCAACGAGTTGCGGCTGCATTCCTACGCAGCGGTCTATACACGCTGCGAACAGGAACTGATGCGAGACGGCACCACCCATGCACTCGAAAGATTCGCGGACAGGCGGATGACACCTCTGCCGAGCATCTTCTCATTTGTCTATCACGACCGGATGATCGAGACAGGTTTCTTCTGGGCACATGGTCCTGTGGCATATCAAGCGGCGGCCAGCATGGCACTGGGCGTTTGCGCCGGACCGCAGACGACGCCGTGGTTGACCTTCCGGAACATCCTCGAAAGTCCCTGGATGAAACTTTTCATCGCAGGCACAAAGGCCAGACAGACTTTCGCGCGAAAATACCTGCTCCTCGGCCAGATGCTCAGACCCATCCGCGTCGAGCCGTGGGTGACGTTGAAGATCGGACTCCGGGACGCGGCCACGGGCCAGTGGAAGCACGAGGAACTGCAGGCGCCTGCCATCATCCAGCAAGCCTATCGCGCCCCCGACGGCAAGATCGGCTGGGTGCTGGTCAATCACACCGACCAAAGCGTGACGTGTGTCCCACAGCCGCCGCTGCCGACATGGTTTTCCGACCTTGCCACCGCCCAAACTCTGCGCCGGGTGACCGTGAGCGGAGCCACTAGGCTGCCTTCGACCGATCTCAAGAACTTCGGGCTAGCCCCAGCCGAAGTAGTTTTGCTGGAGCAAGAGTAATGACGGTCATGAAGACGGATATGGAATGCTATCTCATGCGCGCGGCCCTGCACACAGCAGACAGGTGCCTCATGGAAATCCGGAAATCCGGGGAAATCCGGGGTCACATCTTTGGATTCAATAATTCAGCCGCCCAAATGTTGAATCCACCCAGCCTTAACGACAACCCATCAACGAAAGATTAACTGTCAGCAAGACACTCACCGCAGGAGCCGCCATGAACTCATCCACACCGAAAACCGAACCGCCACCCTCAACCCCAATCCGAAAAGCAGTTTTCGGAGGTTCCCTGAAGACTATGCAACTGATATTGGCCGGCGTATTCGGAACGCTGGCGATTGCCACCGTCGCCGAGAAGCCCGCCGCTGCACCGGCTGCCGCGGCCTACATCGCGCCGATGTCGCATTTGGACCTCACGTTCATGGGCACGGTCGAGGAGTGTCTCTCGCGCGGCGGGAAAGTTTTCGCCGGCACGCTCGACCTTCTGGAGAAACAGCCGGACTTCCGTTTCCTCATCGAGTATGTGCTTTTCCTCGAAGCCTACCGCGCGGCGCATCCTGAACAAGCGGCCCGGCTCGATGAGCATATCCGCGCGGGCCGCGTGGAACTTGGCGCGGAGTGGAGCGGCATCTACGTGATTCAGGAGGACGAGGAGGACTTGATCCGCAACGTTCTCTACGCGAAAGCCTACGCGCGCGAGCGATACAAGCTCGAACTGGAGACGCTCCAACTCACCGATATTCCCGGCGTCATTCCCCAGTTGCCGCAACTCTGCGCCGGTCTCGGCATCCGCAATCTCGTGCTCGTCCGCTGCGCGCCGCCGGACGCGTTGTTTTGGTATGAGTCCCCCGGCGGCGCGCGTGTGCTGACATGGAGCGCCAAAGGTTACAACCATGCGCACAGCTACGGCGCCCATCTCGATGTTGCGACGATGCGCACACGCGGTCTGGCGGAGCGGCTGGCTGACGCGGCTAAGAGCGGCGTGCCTCCGCTGTTTTACTACGGCAGCGATCAGTGGCTGCCGCCGCCGGGCCTCGCGCCGGCGGTGGCCGCATGGAACGCGGAAGCCACGAAACAACAGCAGTTGACTATCACGACGCCCACCGCCTACTTCCGTGCGATTCGTGCCGCAGGCGTGGCCGACAAGGCGCCGGTGCTGCGCGGCGAACTGCCCTCGACGTGGCCGTATCTCGAACCGGCTCACGCGCACATCAGCCGATGGGACGCGGTGGCAACGCGGGCGCTCGACGCCGCCGAGCGATTGTCCACGCTCGCGTTGCTTCACGCGGGACGTCCGTATCCGCGAACCGAACTCGACGTGCTGTGGAAATCGCTGCTGCTCGCCCGCGACCACAACTACGGCGGCCAGGGTGCGGGCGGTGGTCATCCGCGGAAGTTCGCCGAACGCCGCGCCGTCCAGCATCGCGCGCAAGTGCTGGCTTCGCAGGCGATGGCCACACTGGCCGAGCGCGTGGAAGCGCCGCGCGAGAGCGTGCCGATCGTCGTGTTCAACACGCTGAACTGGAACCGCTCCGATGTGGTCCATGCCCACGTCAGCACCTACGCCGCCGCGGGCGCCGACTGGCGAAAGCGCGATGTCATTCCGTGGGGCGGCGCGATGGTGTTGCGCGGCCCCGACGGCCAGCCGGTGCCGTTCCAGATCACGGCCAACCGGCGCGAGACGTTGGGCGAGCCGGACTTTGCGTTGGGCGAGATGGACCTGGCGTTCGTCGCGCGGGACGTGCCGGGTTTGGGATACGCCAGCTACACGCTCGAACCTGAGACATCAGCGGAGGACGCCGCGGCCAAGGCGAAGGGGGCTGCCGGCCGGCCGCGCGCGGTCCAACGCGTCTGGTTTGAGGCGGAGTCGCCCGATCTTGTTTTGGAAAACGGCGCCGTGCGCGTGACCATCGAACGCGCCACCGGCTTGGTGAAACTCACCTCGCTGCGCGGCAAAGCCGGCACGCTGATGGACAGCTTGGGTCTCACGGGGCGTCAGGAACTTCCGGAGGTCTGCCGCCGTCCGCCGCTGGGACTGTCGGTGGATGATCCCGTGCGCGAGAAAATCGAGCCGTTCGTGCCCGCCGCCTCCGATGCGGTGCGCGTGCTCGCCGACGGGCCGGTGCTCACATCGGCGGCGGTGCGCGGCAGCGTGCTGGGCGCGCCGGCGGAGTTGCGTTACACGCTCCAGCGCGACCTGCCGTGGGTGGATGTCGAAGTGCGGATTGATTGGGACCTGCGGCGGTTCGGGCGGATCGAACTGGCGTAT
>JACRKA010000259.1 GCA_016219905.1 Verrucomicrobiota bacterium | reverse complement strand
CTCGGCCCGGTTGCAACGGAACGCCTCCGTCTTGAACCGCATGAAGTAGAACCAATAGACGCAGCGGTCCTCGGAATGCACCTGGTGCGGCAGGATGCCGGGGATGCCGGCGATCTTTTCGGTCAGCAGGTTGCCGAGCCTGGCGCGCTTGCTGGCGACGCCTTCGAGCCGCTCCAGTTGCGCGGCGAGCACGGCGGCCGACGGCTCGTTCATGCGGTAGTTCGTCGCGAAAGACTGGAACCCGCCGCCGGGCTTGGCCCGGTCGGAACCTTTGTCGCCGCACTTCTGCAGGATCGGGCCGAACCGCTCGTCGCTGGAGGCGACCATGCCGCCGTCGCCGGTGGTGATGTGCTTGGTGTCCTGCAGCGACCAGCAAGCGATGTGGCCGACGGTGCCGATGGGCTGGCCGCGGTATTTCGCGCCCCATGCCTGGCAGCAATCCTCGATGAGAACCAGCTTGTGCTTGTCGGCGATGGCCTTCAGGGCGTTCATGTCGCACGGGTTGCCGCAGAGATGCACGGCGATGATGGCCTTGGTCTTCGGCGTGATGCGGCGCTCGACGTCGGCGGGGTCGAGGTTGTAGGTGCATGCGCCGAGGTCGGCGAAGACCGGCACGCCCATCTGGTAGATGACGCCGATGACGGTGCCGATGTCGGTGATGGGCGAGGTGATGACCTCGTCGCCGGGGCCGACGCCCGCCGCGTTGACGGCGATGTGGATCGCGGCGGTGCCGGAGGTGCAGGTGTGGGCGTATTTGAACGGATAGATCTTCTTGAACCGCTCCAGCGCGAGCGTCGTCTGCGGGCCTTTCCAGTAGAAGAGCGAGTTCTGATCGAGCATGGCGTTGAGCCGCTCGCGCTCAAGGTCGCCCCAACGGCGGGCGCGCGTGACCGCTGTCTTGACGGCCTTCTCGCCGCCGTTGATCGCCAGCTTCGGCGCGGCGGAGTCGGCGGCGGTGGATTTCGGGCCAGTGGCGCTGCCAGCGAGCAGCGCGGCCGACGAAGCCGCGAGAAACTCCCGGCGCGACACAGCGGAGGTGGGGCGGGACGGCGAGGTGGATTTGTCTTGGCTCATGGTGAACTCCTTCTCTTTGTCAGCTCCGTAGGAGCGTCATGTTTGTAGCCACCAACGTCAAGAACCGCCAAGCTCCGTAGGAGCGACATGTGATTGCGACCGTTGCCTTCAGGACATGCCGCTCCTACGGAGCTTGGCGTCTCAGGTTGTTGCGGAACTATAAACATGACGCTCCTACGGAGCTTTTCGCTAACTCTTCCTCGCGAGCAACCGCCGCGCGTTGTCGCAGCGGATGGCCCGCAGTTGATCTTCTTTCAGCGGTGACTCTTTCAGCTTCAGCAAGGCCGACTCGAAGTAGAACAGCGGCGCGTGCGAGCCGAACAGGACGCGGTCCAGCGGCACCTTCTCCAGCAGACCCGCGACGCCGCCCACGCCCTCCAGCATGGCAATCTCCAGAAACACTTCGCCTGCTTTGACCAGGTCCTCCAGCGGCGGCCCTTTCAAGATGGTCGGCCAGTTCAGGAGCACCAGCCGCAAACCGGGCGTTTTCTTCACGACATCGGCGAGCGGCTTGACGTCCGGCGGCTCGACCTGGAGCAGCGGGTGCATCATGCGCCGGTCTTCCATGATCAACGCGAGTTGCACGATCAAGCCGCGCTCCGTCGCGAGCCGCGCGAGCTTCGCGAAGTCGGGGTCGTCGAGCTTATAGCCGTGATAGTTCGGATGGAGCCGGATGCCGGGCATGCGATGCTCCTCGGCGCAGCGGCGCAGGTCGTCCTCCCAGTCGGGGAACTTCGGGTTCACCGAGCCGAACGGCACGAGCAATCCCTTGCCGTGACGGCGGCACTCGTCGGCGAGTCGCGCGTTGACGGTGGCGATGTCGCGGTGCAGCAGGCCGTCGAAGCTGCCCGCCCACGCTTGCGTCACGCCGTTGGCGCGGAGCTTCGCGGCGAGCGCGGCGGTGTCGTCGCCGGGCAGCCGCCGCAGCAGCCAGCGCGAGAGGGAGACGTTGGTGTCTATGAGGCCCGACGGCGCGGCGTCCGCAGCCTGCGTGGCGGTCGTGCTGCCCAGCGCAGCCACGCCGGTTGCCGCAAGAGTTGTCTTGAGAAAATCTCGACGACAAACGGACTTGGAAGTCCGTTCTACGTGCTGCGGAGTTGCGCTTGGAGCGTAGAACGGACTTCCAAGTCCGTTCATCAAAGATTCGCGGCTCATCACAGCTTCACTCCCTTCTCGCTCAGGATGGGACGCAGCAGTCGCTTGAGGTTCTCGCCGAGGATGAGGCGCCTGGCCGCGTCCGGAATCTCCGCGCCGAAGACTTTCGCGAGCTGCGAGGCGAAGCTGCGCCCGCCCACGTCGCTGCCGTAGAGGACGCGCCCGGGGCCGAGTTCGCGCACGGCCATCTCGGTGAAGCCGGCCGTCGGGTCGCCGCCGTTGATGTCGGCGTAGATGTGCGGGTGCGGCCGGATGGCGCGGATGCCGCGTTCCCAATCGCCGCCAGTATGGGCGCAGATGAGCGTGGCTTTCGGATGCCGCGCGGCCAGCTCCGCGAGGTCCATCGGCGTGGACTCGCCGGGGAGGTTGCCGGTGATCTTGATCCAGCAGTGTTGCAGCACGGGAATCTTCAGCTCCGTGGCGCGGGCGACGATCGGGTCGAGTTTCGGATCGTTGCAGTGCAGGGCGCACCAGAGTTTCACGCCGACCATCGGGCCGTCGCGGACGCAGCGGTTGAGTTCGTCGAGGCTGGCCTGCGTGTGTTTGGGGTTGAGATAGACGAAGCCGAACGCGCGGTCGGGAAACTTGCGCACGGCCTGGAGCACCTCGTCGTTGCTCTTGCGCATGAACTCCGGCGTCGGATCATAATTCCACGCCATCCCCATGAACACGCAGAGCCGCGCGATGCCCATGCGGTCGGCGTATTTGAGCATGTTGCCGAGGCGCTCTTCCGGCGTCGTGCCCGGCACGCCGCTGAGGTGGGTGTGGACATCCCAGATTTCGTAGTTCATCGGACTCCGGACGCAATCTGCGCGGCCCTTCTACGCCGACGGCCTGAAAAAGCCAAGCTGCGATTCCGACCGCGCGTGTCGCGGTGCGAGCAAGAGCGCACTTTGTTCGAGGGCTGCGGCCGGCTCAGACCTGCGCGGGCGCAGGCGATGGCGCGTCAAGCAGTTCGCGCACTCTCTGGACCAGGACGTCGGGCAGGAATGGCTTTTGCAGGAAGCCGGCGCCCGGTTTCAGGAATTGGTCGGGCACGACATCGGAGGCCACGTAGCCGGACATGAAGAGCACGCGCATTTGGGGCCGCTCCGCGCTCAGCCGCCGGCTCAACTCCAAGCCGCCGAGGCCGGGCATGACCACGTCGGTCAGCAGCAAGTGGATGGGCTGGGTCTGGCGCTTGGCCAGCCATAGCGCGTCAGCGCCGTCGCTCGCCTCCAGCACGGTGAAGCCGGCGGCGGCGAGGATTTCGCGCACCATTTCGCGGACGCGCGGCTCGTCTTCAACGAGGAGGACGGTCTCGACGCCGCGGGGCGCGACGGAGCCGGTCCTGGCCGGGCGATCGCTGGCGGTGGCGTCTTGGATTTGCGGCAGGTAGATGTCGAAGGTGGAGCCGCGCCCTGGTTCGCTGGTGACGGTGACGTGGCCGCCGCTTTGCATGATGATGCCATAGACGGTGGCCAGGCCGAGGCCGGTGCCTTTGCCGACTTGCTTGGTGGTGAAGAAGGGTTCGAAGAGGTGCGCCCGGACTTCGGCGGTCATGCCGACGCCGGTGTCGCTGACGGAGAGCCTCACGTAAGGGCCGGGCTTGACCTCCACGTGGTTGCGGGCGTAGGCCTCGTCCAGTTCGGCGTTGGCGGTGGCGATGGTCAAGGTGCCGCCGCGGGGCATGGCGTCGCCGGCGTTGACGGCGAGGTTCATGATGACTTGTTCGATCTGGCTCACGTCGGCTTTGATGCCGCCGGCGGCGGGATCGAGTTGGGTGACGATCTTGATGTTCTCGCTGATGAGGCGGCGCAGCATTTCCTTCAGGTGGTTGACGACGGCGTTGAGGTCGAGCGGCTGCGGCAGCAGCACTTGTTTGCGGCTGAAGGCGAGCAGTTGGCTGGTCAGCGATGCGGCGCGCTGGGCGGATTCCTGGACAGCGGTGACGTGGCTGCGGGCGGGGTGGTCGCCCGGGATCTGGCCACGGGTGAGTTCGCAGTAGCCGAGGATGGCGGTGAGGATGTTGTTGAAGTCGTGGGCGATGCCGCCGGCGAGCCGCCCGACGGCTTCCATTTTCTGGGACTGGCGGAATTGGATTTCCAGGGCCGCTTCGCGGGTGACGTCGCGTTTGACGCCGACGTAGTTGACGATGCGGCCGGCCGCGTCGCGGATGGGGGAGATGGTGGCTTCTTCCTCGTAGAAGGCGCCGTCTTTCCGGCGGTTGGTGACGCGGCCCTGCCAGACTTCTCCGCGCAGAAGGGCGGCCCACATCTGCCGGTAAAAGGCGTTGTCGTGTTTGCCGCTCTTGAGCAGGCGCGGGTTTTGGCCGAGGGCTTCCTGGCGGTTGTAGCCGGTGATTTTTTCGAAGGCCGGGTTGACGTAGAGGATGCTGCCGGCGGCGTCGGTGATGAGGATGGCCTCGGCGGCTTGCTCGACCGCGGTGCCCAGCCGCAGGTGTTCTTCCTCCGCCTGTTTGCGCTCGGTGATGTCGCGGAAGCTCCAGACGCGGCCCACGATGGCATCGCCGAGGCGCTGGGGTTGCGAGTATCGCTCGAAGACGCGCCCATCGCGGAATTCCAGCTCGTCGCTGGAGACGGCTGCGGGGTGGCGGTAGAGTTCTTCAATCTTGGCCAGAAAGCTGGCGGGATCCTTGAGTTGATCCAGGACGAACTGGAGCAGCTTCTGGTCCTCCCGCTTGGCCGCCAGGGATTCGGGGATATGCCAGAGGTCGAGGAACTTCCGGTTGAAGCTGGTCACCTTTCCCTCTGTGTCCACCACCAGGATGCCGTCCGCCGTGCACTCCAGCGTCGCGCCCAGCAAGGAGTGGGATTGTTTCAATTCCTCCTCGGCCCGCTTGCGTTCGGTGATGTCCTGCACCGTGCCCAGGAACCTCCGCGGCCGGCCGGTATCCGGGTCGCAGACCACCTCGGCGTGTTCGTGGACGATGCGCTCGGTGCCGTCGGGGCGCAGGAGGCGGTGCTCGACGTTGTAGGGCCGCCGCTCGTGCAGGGCGGCGCGGACCTCGGCCCAGACGCGGTCGCGGTCCGCCGGCGCGATGGCGCGGGCGAACATCTCGTGCGTGACTTCCACCGTGCCCGGTTCATAGCCGAAGATGCGGTAGGTTTCATCCGACCACCAGAGCGGACTCTGGGATACGTTCTCCAAGTTCCTCAACTCCGCCATCCAACTGCCCACGTGCGCGATGCGCTGGGCGGCGGCGAGGTTCGCCTCGCTCTGGCGCAGCTTCTCCTCGGCGCGCCGGCGCTCGGTGATGTCGCGCACCGTGGTCAGCACCGCCCGCTGGCCGCCAATGAAGATTTCGCTGGAATAGACCTCCACATCAATCACCGAGCCGTCCTTGCGCAGGTTCCGAAATCGGCGCAGCTCCGAGACGTTGCGGTTCGGCATCCGCCGCCATTCGGCGAGCTTCTCGTGGTCCTCCGGGTGCAGCACATCGAGGATGTCCTTGCCCACCACCTCGGTCCGGTCGCCATAGCCGTGCAGCTTCAACCACGCGGCGTTCACGTCCTCGATCCGTCCGCCGATGGTCACGTCCATCGCCTCGCGCGACTCGGTGAACAGCGCGCGGTAACGGTGCTCCGACTCCGCCAGCGCCTCCTCCGCCCGTTTGCGGGGCGTGATGTTCTCCACGATCCCCTCCACGCAGACCATCCGGCCCTGCCCGTCCCGCACCGGCCGCGCACTGATGGACACCCACATCCGCGCGCCATCCTTGCGGCGAAGCGCCGTCTCGAAATTCTCCACCGCGCCCCGCTCCGCCAGCCGCCGCAGAAGCTCCGCCCGCCGCTGCGGCTCCGCGTAAACCTGCCCCCCGATGTCGGTCACCGACGCCAACAACTCCGCCGGCGACCCGTAGCCCAGCATTTGCGCCAGCGCGGGATTGGCCGCCAGATACCGGCCTTCGGGCGTGCTCTGGAACACGCCGCCCACCGCGTTCTCGAAAATGCTCCGGTAATTGCCCGTTGTGTCTGCCCGGCGCGGCGCCTCCACATTTTGCGGTCCCGCGGAGGGCGTCTTCGGCAGGCGCGACTTCTTGGGTTTCGGCAGGCGTTTGTCCTGGCTCATGTCGCTGGCGAATCGGTCAACGGCGCAGCGGGCAACCGGTTCCCGCCACCGTGGGCGCAAACATCCTTTAGCCGCAACCGGCGCGGCCGCCAAGAAAAAACCCGCCGCCTGCGGACGTCAAACCGCGCCGGCCGAGGCGCGCGGCCACTTAACATTGAACTGCGGGCAATTTAACTGCGGGCTTTGCCTGCCGCAAAGCCGTGTGTTAATCTCGCGCCGTGGAACCGACGAAGGAACTGGCCGACGCCATCTACCGCGAACGCGTGCGACGCGCGCGCAAGCTCTCCACCGGCGAGCGCCTCGCCACCTGTATCGAGTTGTTTGAAGGGGCGACAGGCTTGATGCGCGACGGCATCCGTCACCAGTTTCCGCGGCTGGACCGCGAGGCCGTGGAGGCGGAACTGCGCCGGCGGTTGGGCCGCCTGCGCCAACTCCATGAACACGGCATCTACCGGCCTGTGAAGGCGGATTGAACCATGGACGGTTACACGGCCACGCGCAGGGTCGTTGAAGCGCTGGAGCGCGTGGGAATGGCCGCCCACGGCACGCGCGCGCTGCTGGACGAGATTCGCGCCTCCATCCCGCCGATTGATTGAGCGGCAAAAACCTACGCCCAAAGGCGACTCGACCAGCCGCCTGTTTTCACCCGGTTTCCGCCCGGTTTTGTGTTTGACAGTGGGGGCGCGGTCACTAGATTTGCGCCCTCTTATTCCGATAGTCGGACACTTGAACAACAAACAGACGGACACATCCCATGGCAACCATTGATTTTGGCGGAACAAAGGAAGAGGTCATCACGCGCGGCGAATTCCCGATGAGCCGGGCGCGCAAGGTCCTCAAGAACGAGGTCATCGCGATCATCGGCTACGGCGTGCAGGGGCCGGCGCAGTCGCTCAACCTCCGCGACAACGGGTTCAACGTCATCATCGGCCAGGCGCCGGAGTTCAAGCGGGACTGGGACCGCGCGGTGGCTGACGGCTGGAAGCCCGGCAAGACGCTGTTCCCCATCGAGGAAGCGGTGCGCCGCGGCACGATCATCCAGTTGCTCGTGTCGGACGCCGCGCAGCGCGTAGTGTGGCCGAGCATCAAGAAGAACCTGAAGGCCGGCGACGCGCTGTATTTCTCGCACGGGTTTTCGATCACCTACAGCAAGAAGAGCGGCGTGGTGCCACCGAAGAACGTGGACGTGATCATGGTGGCGCCGAAAGGCTCCGGCACGTCGGTTCGCCGCAACTTCCTGACCGGCGCGGGCATCAACTCCAGCTTCGCGGTCCAGCAGGACGCGACGGGCCGCGCGAAGGAGCGTTGCCTGGCGGTGGGCATCGGCATCGGCTCGGGCTACCTGTTCCCGACGACGTTCCCGCACGAGACCAACAGCGACCTGACCGGCGAGCGCGGCGTGCTGATGGGCGCGCTGGCGGGCATCATGGAGGCGCAGTATGACGTGCTGCGCGCGCACGGCCATTCACCGAGCGAGGCGTTCAACGAGACGGTGGAGGAGCTGACGCAGAGCCTCATCCGGCTCGTGGACGAGAAGGGCATGGACTGGATGTATTCGAACTGCTCGGCGACGGCCCAGCGCGGCGCGCTGGACTGGAAACCGCAGTTCAAGAAGGCCGCGCTGCCGGTCTTCAAGAAGCTCTACCAGCGCGTCGCGTCCGGCAAGGAAGCCGCGCGCGTCATCCAGGCGTGCGGCAAGCAAGGCTACCAGGCCGACCTGCAGAAGGAGTTGAACGAGATCCGCGACTCCGAGATGTGGCGCGCCGGCGCGGCGGTCCGCGCGTTGCGCCCGAAGGAAGCGGCGAAGGCCATCGGCAAGGGTGTCAAGGGCGTCGGCGGCCGTCAGTCGAACTGAGCGGGGCGGACAAATAAGCAATCAACGGAAAGGACAGCCGGGTGGCTGTCCTTTGCCGTTTGTAGCTGGGAGCGGCGACATTCCTGTCGCCGAAGGTGGGCCGCGCGTCCCGCGCGGCGATCATCATCCGTTGGCCGTGCCGGAGGCACGGCCCACTCTTTGGCGACAGGAGTGTCGCCTCTCCCAGTT
>JACRKA010000262.1 GCA_016219905.1 Verrucomicrobiota bacterium | reverse complement strand
GTCGTTTGAGTTGAACCCGAAGGAAGTGCAGGTGCTGCGCGAGTATGTGGCCAACGGCGGCACGGTCATCTTCAACGCGCTGGTCGGCCATCCGAACTTCTACAAGTCGGCGCTCGAGGCCGCGCGGCAAATCGTGCCGGAGCGCGTGCCGTATCGGCTGCGCACCGATCATCCCGTGTTCCACTCCTACTACGACATCAACAAGGTGAAGTATCGCGAGCGGATGGTGAAGGACGGCCTGATCGAGTCGGCGGTCTCCTATCCGTATCTGGAGGGCGTGGACATTGACAACCGCACCGCCATCTTCATCTCGCGTTGGGACTTCGCGCTCGGCTGGGAGGCCAACCAGCACGAGAGCTGGGGCTACACCGACCAGGACGCCCGCCGCATCGGCGCGAACATCATCAGTTACGTCACCGCCATGCGCGACGCGGGCCGCAGCGTCGGCAAGTCGGTCGAGCTGGTCAACGCCGACAAGAAGACCGCCGGCAAGTTCCGCGTCGGCCAGGTCATCCACAACGGCGTCTGGAAGGCGCGCACCGCAGCGTTCCCGATGCTGCTGAACCAGGTCCACGGCGCGACCGGCACGCCGGTGAGCTTCGAGTTACGCGAGGTCGGCCTGAGCGACAACCAGATTTTCGAGATGCCGTTCCTTTACCTGACCGGCACGACAGACTTCACGCTGACCGACCAGGAGCGCGCGAACCTGCGCCGCTTCCTCCAGAACGGCGGCGTGCTGTTCGCCGAGGCCAGCGAAGGCCGCGCGAGCTTCGACGCGGCGTTCAAGCAGGAGATGGCGGCGGTGCTGCCGGGCCAGTCGCTCGAAAAACTCCCCGCCACGCACCCGATCCTGACCGAGCCGATGGCCGTCAGCACGGTGAAGGCGCGCGCGGCGCTGGCGGCCAAGCGCGGCAACCAGATCGAGATGCAGCCGGAAGTCTTCGGCATCAACGTCAACGGCAACCTGTCGGTCATCTACAGCCCCTACGACCTGAGCGCGGGCTGGGAAAAGGCTATCGCACCTTATGCTATGGGATACGAAGCGGCCGATGCGACCGCCTTGGGCGTCAACGTGTTGTTCCACGCGGTGGCTCGCTGAGACAAAGCGTTGAGTTAATCAAGCGAGGCCGGCCAGGAGCGATCATGGCCGGCCTTGCCGTTTTTCGGGATGTCAGAGCTGAAGTGGCATATTTGCCGGTTGTCAGGGCAAGTCACTGGGTGGTATTTTCCAGCGCATGATTTCCGCGCGCGATAAAGCTGCGATCTTCACTCTGGCGCGCCGCTACGGCGCGGCCACCGTGTGGCTTTTCGGCTCGAGCGCCGACCGGCGTAAGAAGGGGCGTGACCTCGATCTGGCGGTGGAAGGTGTTGTTCCGGCCCGTTTTTTCCATTTCGTTTGCGAACTGATGTTGTCGCTGTCGAAGCCCGTGGATGTGATCGCTTTGCAGAAACGATCGAAACTCAGCGCGCTGATCCGGCGCGAAGGCATTCCGATCTATGGCAAGCCTGCGCGAGAAGCTTGAGGCTGAACTGGAACAGATAGACGGGGCCTTGCGCGAGTTGCCCGCCGTCCGCCAACTCAACAAGCTGTCGGCGCTGGAACTGGCAGGAGCCGGTTCGCTGCTGAGTTCGTTCTATCACGGCGTGGAGAACATCTTGAAGCAGGCGTTGCTTGCCAAGGGGACGGCGCTGCCCGCTGGCGCCGCATGGCACCGCGACCTTCTCCAATCGGCCTGTGCGCACGGGATCATCTCAATAGAAACCCGGGACCGCCTCGCGCCTTACATGGCCTTCCGCCACTTTTTCACCCATGCCTATGGCTTTGACCTCGATTCGGAACGGCTTCTGCCGCTGGTCCGGGATGTCGGTTTGGTTTATGTCGGCTTCAAGACGGAGACAAAACGGTTTGCTCGGGCGCGAATGGAAGGTCGGCGGTGAAAGAACGCCAGAAAGCCGGATGCACTGTAAATTGCCGCATGCGACCGCCTTGGGCGTCAACGTGTTGTTCCACGCGGTGGCGCGCTGATGCGCTGGCGCTGGGAATCTGTCTGGCAGTGTGCGGCGTTGGCCGCGGGGCGACGGTCGAGGAGTTGTGGCCGGCGCAAGCGCCCGCGGGTGACGCCACATCTGTCATTTCCCAACTCGACGCTGCGGCGAAGACTTTGCCGCCGGAGTTGCAGCCCGCCCTCCAGTTCCAGAAGGTCTTCGTCCCGATCATCGCCGGCGCGCCGCAGCCCGTGTGGCGCGGCGAACTGGAAAGGCTGGCCCGACTCACCGCCGCCCGCAACGATCCCGTTGGACCGACGGTCCAGCGGCTTGCGCGCGTGTGGCTCGCGCGCGTGCAGATGCAGGAACTGGACGCGGTGTTGCGGAAATACTATCGCAACAACGTCAGCTTCCCAGAATCGCTCGCGAAGATCGCGAAAGACATCCCGTCGCACCTGAGAAGCGACCCGTGGGGCGAGCCGTGGATGTATCAAGTGCATGCGCCGCAAGGTTTCAAGAAGCAGACCGACCAGCGATACCAACTCGGCCCAACGCGGTTGCCGCAGCTCACGGCGCTGAAGCAGGCCACGCGCAACCGGCCGCCCGCGCCGCGGCCGTGGAAGGTCACGGCGCGCGACATCGGCGGCACGCGGGCGTTGGAGTTCCGTCTGGCGAGCACCGGCGCGCCCGTGGCGACGACGCAGGCTGGCGGCGCGGTCGGTGATTGCGTTTTGGTCCATGTGGGGCAGAGTTGGGCGTTGTTGGCAAACCAGGACCAATTGTTTACCATCGCGTTCTGATTTCCGTGCCGCGCAACGTCACCATCACCGATTTCCTGTCGCCCGAGGGGATGCGCAAACTGGAGCGGTTCGTCCTCCGCGCCCGCTCGGTCGTCGAGAGCACGCGCGTGGGCATGCACGAAAGCCCGCTGAAAGGCTCCAGCGTCGAGTTCGCCGACCACCGCCAGTATGTGAAGGGCGACAACCTCCGGTTCATGGACTGGAAGGTCTTCGGCCGCACCGAGCGCTACTTCATCAAGCAGTTCGAGGAGGAGACCAGCCTCCGTGTCCATTGCATCCTTGACGCGAGCGGTTCGATGAACTTCGGCATGGACGGCCGGCTGACGAAATACCAATACGCCTGCCGCGTCGCCGCCGCGCTCGGCTACCTGACGATGAAGCAGCAGGATTCGCTGGGGCTGACGATCTACGACAACGAAGTCCGTTCGCACGTCCCGCCTCGCAACGGCCTGCGCCATTTGCGCGCGTTCCTGGAGCATCTCGCCGAGCACGAGCCGAAAGGCCGCACCGACACCGGCCACGCGCTGCACTCGCTGGCGGAGATGATGCACCGCCGCGGACTCATCGTGCTGATGAGCGACCTCTTCGACGACCCCGACGCGGTCTTCGGCGCGGTCGCCCACTTCCGCAAGAAGATGCACGACGTGATCCTGCTCCAGATTCTCGACCCGGTGGAACTGGAGTTGTCCATTGACCGCGTCGCCGAGTTCATAGACATGGAGACGGACGAGACGCTCGAACTCGACCCGAACTCCGCGCGGCTGGCCTACAAGGAGGCGTTGCAGGAGTTCGTCAACCAGACCCGCGAGCGGTGCGTGCTCATGAACGTGGACTACCGGCTCGTGACGACCGGGCAGAGCTTCGAGGATTTCATCCACCAATACCTCGCCGAGCGGAGGAGGATGTCGCTGTAACATGGCTGCAACAGAACCAACCTGAAATTCGAAACTCGAAATCCGAAACAAATCCCAATGACGGAAAGGTCAAAACCCGGGAATATCTGTCGCGGTGCCTTGCGGGGCCGTGGATTGCCGGATTGTGATGTGGCGGGAAAGCGCCAGGGGACTGGCGCAGTCCAAGACGCTGGCGCGCCACAGGGCTTCCATCCCACGCGACAGCGTCTTGGACTGCGGCGGCCCTCCGCCGCTTTCGGGGCCGCTGCGCTACCCTTACTCGAAAGCGCACCGCCGCCGGGTGTTTGCCGCATTGAGCCATTCGGATTTGTTTCGGATTTCGAGCTTCGGATTTCGGATTTCAAAGCGTTGCTGGCTGTCGTCGGCACGGGAGGCGCATGAGCTTCCTGACGCCATTTTTCGTCTGGGGCCTGACGCTGGTCGCGGTGCCGATCATCATCCATCTGCTCCAGCGGCGCCGGGTCGTGCAGGTGCCGTTCAGTTCGCTGCGTTTCCTGAAGATGATCGCGGCGAAGACCACGCGCCGCTCGCGCATCGAGAACTTCCTGCTGTTGCTGCTGCGCTGCCTGACCTACGCGCTGCTGATGCTGGCTGCCGCCAAGCCGGTGCTGACCTCGCAGGCGGCGAAGTTCTTCGGCGGCAACGTCCCGCGCACGGTGGTGCTGGTGGTGGACCAGTCCATGAGCATGAGCTACCGCGTCGGCGACACGACGCGGCTGGAGACCGCCAAGGCCGTCGCGACGTCCATCATTGATGACCTCAAGCCCGGCGACGATGTCGCCGTCATCGCCGCGACCGACCGCGCCCAACTGCTCATCGCCGAGCCGACGGTGGACCATGTCGTCGCGCGGCAGGCCATCAACGGCATCCAGCCGACCGAGGCACGCACGGATTTCGCGGCGGCGTTGCGCGAGGCGCGGCGGATCGGCCTGCGCACGGCCAAGACCGTCAAGCAATGCTTCGTCATCACCGAGAACCAGGACTGTGCGTGGGCTTTCAACGCCGGCTCGGTGTTTGACGACGAGTGGAAGAACAGCGGGTTGCAACTGGTCGTGGTGCGTCCCGACAACATCGCGCCGGTCAACGCCGCGTTGCGGCAGATCGCGTTCAAGTCGGTGGTCATCACGCCCGGCTCAAGCGTCCGCGGCGTGGCCACCGTCGAGAACTTCTCCGCCGCGCCGCTGCACGACATGCTGGAGATCCGGCTCGGCGAGGAGCGTGTCGCGCAACGGCCCGTGGACGTGGCCGCGGGCGCGTCGGTGGAGGTGCCGTTCGAGTTTCCCGCGCCGCCACTGACCGGCCGGTCGGCGACGGGCTTCGGCAAAATCCAGGGCGACAACCTGCCGGCGGATGACAAGTTCTACTTTGCGCTGTCGGTCTATCAACCGCCGCGGCCGTTGATCGTCGAAGGCTCGCGGCTCGGCGAGGAGCGGCTGCATTCCGGCTTCTACCTGCGCAAGGCGTTCTCCGTCGGCCTGAAAGACAAGACCGCCGGCCCGAAGACCATCTCCGCCGCCGAGCTGGACGACGCGACGCCGGAGGGTTACTCGGCGGTGTTCCTGGCGGACGTGCCGCGCGTCGGCGACCGCGCGTCGGTGCGGCTGGAGCGTTATTTGCAGGGCGGCGGCGTGGTGGTGTTCTTCCTCGGCGACCAGACCAGTCCGGAGAACCTCGCGCGGCTGGAATTCCTGCCGGCGAAGGCCACCGGCACGCGCGAACTGCCCGTGGGCCGGCTCGGCTCGCGCGTGATGGAGCCGGAGCATCCGCTGTTCGCCAACGCGTGGGACCAGGAGACGCCGTTCCCGGCGCTGCCGCAGCACCGGGTTTTCAAATGGACGCTCGCCAAGGACGCGAAGACGCTCATCACCATCGGCGACGGCGTGCCGTTCCTGATGGTCGGCGACCGCGGCCCCGGCAAGGTCGTCATCGTCAACGCCTCCGCCGACCGCTCGTGGGGCGACCTGCCGCTCTCGCCGGCGTTCCTGCCGTTGCTGCAACAACTGGCGCGCTGGTCGGCGGAGCAGGTCGGCCGGCAGGCCGGCTACATCATCGGCAATCCCGTGCCGCTCGCGCCGACGTTGCCGCGCGACCAGACGCTGACCGTGACGTTGCCCGACGGCAAGACCCGCGCCGTGTCGGCGGGCGAGAGCGCGCTGCTGCTGGAACGCACCGACCAAGCCGGCATCTACGACGTGCGCTCGCCGTCGGAGGGCACCGTCCAGCAGTTCGCGGTGAATGTGGACCCGGCCGAATCGCGGCTGAAGCCGATCGAGCCGGACGCGCTGGCGAAGGTCGCGCCGCACCAGTTGATCGTCGGCCAGGACGACCTGCGCGTGTGGCTGGAGCGCAACCGCGGTCTGGTGCCGTTGTGGCCGTGGTTCCTGCTGCTGGCGCTGCTCGTGTTCGCGGTCGAGTCCATCCTCGCCAATGTCATGGCCCGGAGCCGTTCGCAGGCCGAGGCCACCCACATCCTCACCGGCCGGCTCAACAAGCGGCGGATGTTCCAGCCGTTCCGCGAGCCCAAACCAAGCGGCTCGGCGAAACCGGAGGAAGCCGCGGTATGAAAGACCTGCTGAACCGCAATGGCGTCGCGCCAGATAACGATGATGGCCACAACCAATACTCGTGGAGGACTGTATTATGAGTTCGAAGCAACAGCGCGTCTTGCGATTGTTGAGCGATAGCCATGTGCTCACCGTGGAGCCGGGGTTCTTCATTGTTGAGACGCGAACGATCCATGGCGTGCACGGTGACGGTGATGATTTGGCAGCCTCCCTGACGTGGCGGGATGATCGGGGCTGCGAGTGGGCTGCTGACTTCTCAGAGGACAGTCTTGATGCAGCAAAGGTATCGAAACGAAATGTTCAGATCGTTGATACGACCGGCGACTTGGTGGGCTTGACTCCGTTTCGTTGCGTCCGGTGTCTGTAAGCGGCTCGTCCACTCCCCTTGGCAACCTGTCACTGCGAGCGAACGTTCCAACTCGGGTTTCGTCATCCCGTCTGGGAGCGCCCGAAGTACGTCTGCCACTGCTCTGGCCTGCGGGCGAGAATTCGCAACACTCGGTCCCCGGAGAATGCATCTAGCAACATCGAAATTGCCGAAGCGAAAGAACGGCTCTGTGAACGCCGTGCGGAAGGAAGACCTGCCTGTCCACGACTGGTATCGGTTCGTGCTTTCGTATCCGCCGCATTTGGTTCGCCAATACATGGCCGCGTTCGGTCTGACTTCGAAGGATTTGCTGTTCGACCCGTTTTGTGGAACAGGCACGACGCTCGTGGAGGCCAAGAGGAACAAGATTCCAAGCGTTGGTTGCGATGCCCACCCATTCGCGGCCTTGGTCTCGCGGGTGAAAATAAACTGGGACCTCGACGCTCAGACGCTCCGCAACAGTTTCAGGCGGATTCTCAGAAAGGCGGGGAGAATCGCGACTGCCAACGGCTTGCAGGCTTTGTCGTTTGACGCAGAGATGCTGCAAGATAAACGCGGCGTTTATGGCAGCGATATCGCACTCAACGAAGATGAGGAGAAACTGTTGCCTACAGGTTTTCTCAGCCAACGCCCTTTGCAGCGGCTCCTAATTCTTCGCGACAGTATCGAGGAGGAGACAGAGGGTGAACTTGCTGAGGTTCGCGAGTTCTTACTCGTGACTTTGGCTCACGTGATTGCCAATGGTGCAGGCAATTTCGCTTTCGGCCCGGAAATCTACCGCACCAAAGCCAAGTCAGACTACGATGTCATGGGCCATTTCGCGCGACATGGCGACCTGATGATTAAGGAGCTGATAGCGGTCCAGTCTGCTGACTTGGCGAAGACGCCTTCCGAAGTATTCGCTGAGGACGCAAGAACGCTCTCTCAGATTCCGGGGCAGATTTCGGCGGTGATTACATCCCCGCCATATCCGAACGAAAAAGACTACACCCGCACGACACGGGTTGAATCCATTCTTTTGCGACTCCTTACGGACAGGCCATGTCTCAGGCAGGTTAAGGAGTCTCTCCTTCGCTCCAACACACGAAACATCTTCGTGGACGACAGCGATGGCGACGAAGTGAAAGAGTTCGCGTCCATTCAAAAGGTCTGTCGCGAAATTGAAAAACGGCGCATTGAACTAGACAAAGACAGCGGCTTCGAGCGGCTCTATCACAAGGTGGTGTCGCACTACTTTGGTGGGATGAGAAAGCACCTCCGCGCTCTGCGGCCCAAGCTTCGCCCTCGCGCTCGTCTCGCTTACGTGGTCGGTGACCAGCTTTCATTTCTAATGGTTCCAGTCGCTACGGCGAAATTGCTTTCCGAAGTGGCAGAAGCTGAAGGCTACAAGACGACGGGTTGTGACCTTTGGCGAGAACGCATCGGAACCAAGGTTCGCAACTCATTGACCAACGAGAAAATCGTGCGCGTGCGCGAAGAGGTCTTGTTGTTACAGAAAGCCTAGCCATGAAGCCTAAAGAACGAGGACAGAGTCCGGAGGAGCAGTCTCGGAACCGTGACGACGTGATCAAACGAGTTTTTGAGCAGCACTATGAGATGGGTGCCAAGGAGATTCCTTTTTCCATGGACGATATCCGCGCAGCAATTGCCGAAGTCGCAAAGACTCGACCTGGCTACAAAGAAAAGAACGTTGCGGACGTTCGTTATCAATACACCTCAGGTCGGCGCGCCTTGCCGGAGTCCGTTAATAAGTTGGGTCCGTGGATGATCGTTGGCCGCGGTAAGGCTCAATACGCCTTCGTGAAGCTGGCTGCTCCACCAGAGATCAGGCTGCAAGAAGACCTGTTAACGATTCTCCTGCCTGATGCGACACCTGAGATCGTGCTGGAGTATGCCGGTTCTGACGAACAGGGCATTCTCGCAAAAATCCACTACAACCGGCTCTTGGACATCTTCCTTCAAGTCACCTGCTACCACCTGCAAAACCACTGGCGCACCTCAATCAAGAACAAAGGACAGTGTGAGATAGACGACCTTTATGTCGGACTCGACATTGACGGCAAGCAGTTCGTCATTCCGGTCGAAGCCAAGTCTGCCAGTGACCGCTTGAGCAAGACGCAAATCGTTCAGATGATTGATTTTGCACGCGAACGATATCCGAAGTTGATCATGCGACCCGTGGGGGTCCAAGAGATGAAAGATGGGTCGTTAGCGCTGCTTGAGTTCACCCCCGCAGCCCATCCCAACGAGATCAAGATCAAAGAAATGCGCCGGTATAAACTCGTGCCAATGTCCGAGGTGCCACTCGACAAACAGCAAAGCCAAACTTAACTGCTACCGCGTGTCCGCCTCTTCATTTCCGTTTGATTGCTTGGGGCGACGCAACACCCGAGCGGCGAATTGAACCGTCGAGTTTAGGAATCGAATGCAAGACCTCCTGTGGAACCCGGTGATCTGGTGGCCGCTGCTGGTGGCGGTGTTGGGCGGCCTGCTGGTGGCCATCGGCTGGAGTTTCTTCTACGGCCTGCGCTCGGCGGCGCGGATCACGGTGCTGTGGACGCTGCGGGCTGCGGCAGTGCTGATGTTCCTCGTGGTGTTGTTGCAACCCCAGAAGCGCCACGACGAGGTCACGGTGCTGAAGCCGCAACTGGCGGTGTTGATTGACGGCTCGGAGAGCATGACCGACCCGGTGGACGACCAGCAACCGCGGCGGTCCGAGCGCGTGAAGGAGTGGCTCGCGTCGCCGGTGGTGGCGAAGGCGCGGGAGGAGTTTGATATGCGCGTGTTTACGTTCGACCAGACGATCACGGAGCGGACGCAGGACGCGGGCGACATCCAGTGGAAGGGTGGCCGGTCGGCGGTGTTGTCAGCGATCACGCAGACGGAGGACCGGTTTCTCGGCCAGCCACTGGCGGCGGTGTTGTTGCTGACAGACGGTCTCGACACGACGGGCGTCGTGAAGCCGGACACGGCGGTCGCGTCGCGGGTGCCGATTTTCACCTTCGAGTTGGAGAAGCCGTTCAAGCTGAAGGCGGTGAAGAAGCGCGTGTCGGTGGCGAACGTGGATTACCCGGCGCGCATGGTGGTGGGCTGGGACGGCGAGGTGAAGGTGAGCCTGCTCGGCATCGGCCTGACGGGCCAGACGGTGGCGGTGGAGTTATGGCGCGAGGGCCGGAAGCGGAACGAGGCCTCGATCGCGTTCACGGCGGAGGAGCAGACGAAGGAGACCGTTTTCCCTGTCTCGCACGAGAAATCGGGCGTGGTGCAGTATGAGCTGCGCGTCAGCGACGCGGCCGCGGACAAGGAGGCGCGGAGCTATCCGTTCCTGATCGAGATCATCGAGCCGGGCAACCGCATCCTTTACCTCCAGAACGCGCTCGGCTTCGACTTCAAGTTCCTGCGCAAGGCCATCGTCAGCGACCGCAACCTCCAGCTCAGCGCCTACGTCCGTTGGGCCGACAACCGGCTGGTGAGCATCAGCGACACGGGCATGCGCGGCAAGCAGGCGCTCTCGCTGGATTTCACGCAGAAGTATCTGGCCAACTATGCGGTGGTGATGCTCGGCGACCTGGCGATGGAGGCGATGTCGCCGGCGCAACTCAAGGCCATCCGCGATTACGTGGACCGCGGCGGCGGGCTGGTGTTGCTCGGCGGCAGCCACATGCTGGCGTCGCCGGAACTGGCGCGGTCGCCGCTGGGCGACGTGCTGCCGGTGAAGATCGGCCGCGGCGCGGATTATCAGGAGGGCAAGTTCCCCGTCGAGATCACGCAGACGGGCCTGCATCACCCGGTGTTCGGGCCGCTGTTCTCGCAGGTGAAGGACTTCCCGCCGCTGCTGACTTGCAACCTCGCCGATGACGCGATGCCGCAGGCCGAGATGCTGATGCAGGCATTTGCGGGCGGCAAACTGCGGCCGTTGGTCGTCTCGATGCGCGTCGGCCAGGGCCGCGTCGTGGCGGTGCTCACCGACACGATCTGGCGCTGGCGGCTCGCCTCGAAAGGCTGGAGCGGCGAGAAGTCGCCTTACGACACGTTCTGGGCGCAGTTGATGGACTGGCTGATGCCCAAGGAGAAGAAAGACCAGAGCGCCAACCGCATCGAGCTGTTCACGGAGCGGTCCAACTTCATCCTCGGCGAAAAGCCGGAGGTGCGCGCCATCCTCAACGCGCCCGGCGGCACCGCGAAGCTGCCCACGACCATCCCGCTCCAACTGCGCACGCCTGAAGAGAAGGTGTTCGACTACGTCCTGAAACAGGCGACGTTGCAGGGCAGCGGTGGCCGGTCGGTGCCGGGCTACAAGGTCGAGGTCGAACCGAACGTGCCGGGCATCTACACGGCGAAAGTGGCATTGACCCTCGGCGGCGCGAGCGTCAGCGGCGAGGTGCGGTTCGTCGTGACCAAGCCGGTGACCGAGATCACGGGCAAGCCGGCCAACCGCGAATTGCTCGCGCGCATCGCCGAAGCGACGAAAGGAAAGTTTTACGCGATGAGCGAGTGGGACAAGTGGCGGCAGGATATCCGCTACACCGAACAACGTCTCTCGCGGATGCAACTGTTGGACCTTTGGAACAACCCGGTGCTACTGGCGCTGCTGCTGGGCGCGCTGGCGGCGGAATGGATCTGCCGTAAACTATGGAGTTTGCCATGAACATGAACCGACCTGTAGCGGCGGTCTATGACCGCCGGATGATTGTCCTAGCTGGGAGCGGCGACTTTCCAGTCGCCGAATTATCATCGGGCGACAGGAATGTCGCCC
>JACRKA010000261.1 GCA_016219905.1 Verrucomicrobiota bacterium | reverse complement strand
CCCGCGAACAACAGCCGTTCAAGCAGGCCTTTCTGCGCGCGCACGGCATTGCGGCGGTTTTGCAGCAGATGATGGTGCAGGTCAATCTTGACCGGGCAGGCCTCGGTGCACGCACCGCAGAGCGAGGAGGCGAACGAGAGGTGTTTCCAGTCCTGCAGGCCGCGCAGGTGGGGCGTGATGACCGCGCCGATGGGGCCGCAGTAGGTGGTGCCGTAGGTGTGGCCGCCGACGTTCTTGTAAATGGGGCAGACGTTGAGGCAGGCGCCGCAGCGGATGCAGTGGAGCGCGTCGCGTTGCTCGGCGTCGGCCAGCAGGCGGGTGCGGCCGTTGTCGAGCAGGACGACATGGAACTCCTGCGGGCCGTCGGTCTCGCCCATCTGGCGCGGGCCGCCGATGAGGGTGTTGTAGCAGGTGATCTGTTGTGCCGCGCCGGCGGTGGCCAGCATCGGCAGGAACAGCGCGAGGTCGTCGAGCGTCGGCAGGATTTTCTCGATGCCGAGCAACGCGACGTGGATGTTCGGCAGCGAGGTGCAGAGCCGGCCGTTGCCCTCGTTGGTGGTCAACGAGATCATGCCGGTCTCGGCGATGGCGAAGTTCGCGCCGGAGATGCCCATGTCGGCCTTGACGTATTTCTGCCGCAGCTCGCGGCGGGCGATCATGGTCAGCTCTTCCGGGTTGTCAGTGGGGGCGCTGCCAAGCTTCTTCTGGAACAGGTCGCTGATCTCCT
The DNA here is from genome assembly GCA_016219905.1 of Verrucomicrobiota bacterium. GTDB lineage: Bacteria > Verrucomicrobiota > Verrucomicrobiia > CAIQCK01 > CAIQCK01 > JACRKA01. The sequence goes on along the minus strand of JACRKA010000261.1, from coordinate 7,623 downwards.
GCCGCGTCAGGTGCATCGCCGGGAAGACGATGTGATACGGCGGCTCCTGGCGAAGCTGGACGATGAACTCGCCGAGGTCGGTCTCGACCACGGTGAAGCCCTCCTTCTCCAGCGCCTCGCCGAGGTGGATCTCCTCGCCGGTCATGGCCTTGGACTTCACGATGGACCGGACGCGGTAGCGGCGCGCCAGCTCGACGATGTAGTCGCGCGCCTGCGCGGCGGTGCTGACCCAGACGACCTTCGCGCCGCGCGCTTCGAGCTTGCTGGCGAATTCTTCGAGGTATGTGTCGAGATGGTTGACGGCCTCCCATTTGATTTCGGCGGCAGCCTGGCGTGCGTCCTGCCAGCTTTGGAACCGGGCCTTCTTCTCGTCGCGGCCGACGTAGTATTTGCCGAGCGCGGTGGCGATGAGACCACGATGGCGCAGGTCGCGCGAGAGGCGCGTGGCGGCGGCTTTGAATTGGGCGGCGATCGCGGTCATGTCTTCGCCAGCACCTCCGCGATGTGCATCGAGCGCAGCGGCTTCTTCTGGCGGTCGAGCAGGCCCTGGATGTGCATCAGGCAGCTCGAATCGCACGAGACGATGTAGTCCGCGCCGGTCTCCAGCGCGCTGTCGCATTTGACCTCGCCCATCGCGGTGGAGATCATCGGGAACTTCATCGAGAACGTGCCGCCAAAGCCGCAACAGCTTTCCGCAGCGCTCATCTCGACCAACTCCAGCCCCTTCACTTTCGCCAACAACGCGCGCGGCTGTTTCTTCAAGCCGAGTTCGCGCAGGCCGTGGCAGCCGTCGTGAAAGGTGACCTTTGCCGGAAACCGCGCGCCGACATCGGTGACGCCGAGTTTGGTGACGAGGAAATCCGTGAACTCCCAGCACTTGGCAGCGTGGGCGTTGGCCTCGGCCTCGTGCGGCGTGCCGTGGAACAGCTCCTTGTAGAACGTCGTGATCATCGCGCCGCAGGAGCCGGAGACGCCGACGACGATCTCGGAGTCCCGATACATCCGCAGCACCGGCACCGCAACGGCGCGGGCCTCGTCCCAATAGCCGGTGTTGAACGCGGGCTGGCCGCAGCAGGTGAAGTCCTCGGGATAGTCCACCTGATGGCCGAGCCGCTCCAGCACCTGCACCATGCTGATGCCGACCTGCGGCAGGACCTGATCCACGAAACAGGGAATGAACAGCGAGATTCTCACGTTGCTGGCAAAATCTCCTCTCGCATTTTGAGTGCGACCGCGCCGAAAGTATGTTGCGGCGGCACGAGCGGCAAGCTAATTAACGCGCGGGCGGCGAGGCGTTCGCTGCAAATGCCAGAAGTTGCTTCCGAAACCGCGGGACTTCGGCTAAGGTTCCCGCCCTGTTTCACCGTAAACCGCGATGAAAATCTCTTACAACTGGCTGAAGGAGTATGTGGACTTCGACTGGTCGCCGCAGCATCTCGCCGAGCGGCTGACCTTTTGCGGCATCGAGGTCGAGGGCGTCGAGCAAATCGGCGCCAGCTTCGACAACGTCGTCGTCGCGCAGATTCTTGCCAGCGACAAGCATCCCAACGCCGACCGGCTCAGCGTTTGCCGCGTCACCGACGGCACCGCCGAGCGCCAGATCGTCTGCGGCGCGAAGAACTACAAGGTCGGCGACAAGGTGCCGCTGGCCCTGCCTGGCGCGGTGCTGCCCGGCGACTTCAAGATCAAGGTCGGCAAACTCCGCGGCGTCGAGAGCCATGGCATGATGTGTTCCGCGAAGGAACTCGCCATCGCCGAGGATGCCGAGGGCCTGCTCATCCTTGACGCTTCCGCACGCGTCGGCGCGCCGATCAACGAAATCCTTGGTGGCGGCGACACGGTCTATGACCTGGAGATCACGCCGAACCGTCCGGACCTGCTCTCGATCATCGGTATCGCCCGCGAAGTCTCCGCGCTGACCGGCAACCCGATCAAGTGGCCGCAGGTGAACTTCACGGAGGAGGAAACGCCGGTCGAGTCGCTCGCCAAGGTCCGCGTCGAGGCACCCGACCTCTGCCCGCGCTACGCCGCGCGCCTCGTCCGCGGCGTGAAGATCGGCCCCAGCCCCGACTGGCTGAAGACGTTGCTCGAAAAACTTGGTGTCCGCTCCATCAACAACGTCGTGGACGTGACCAACCTCGTGCTGCTGGAGATCGGCCAGCCGCTGCACGCCTTCGATTACAACCTCGTTGCCGGCCACGAGATCGTCGTCCGGCGCGCGCAGGCCGGCGAGTGCATCATGACGATTGACGGCAAGAACCGCACGCTGGACGAGCAGATGCTGGTCATCGCCGACGGCCAGAAGCCCGTCGCGCTGGCCGGCGTCATGGGCGGCCAACACAGCGAAATCAACGACAGAACCGTGGACGTGCTCTTGGAGAGCGCCTATTTCTTTCCGCCCAACATCCGCCGGACCTCCAAGCGCATCGGTTTGTCGAGCGAGTCGTCCTATCGCTTCGAGCGCGGCGCGGACATCGGCATCGCCGACTGGGCAAGCCGCCGCGCCATCGCGCTCATCCAACAACTCGCCGGCGGCAAGGTCGCCCGCGGCGTCATTGACACGCTCGCCAAGCCGGTCGAGAAACGCCGCATCGCCTGCCGCTATGCGCGCGTGAACCATTTGCTCGGCGTCGAGGTGCCGCCTGATGCCTCGAAGCGCGCGCTCGCTGGCCTCGGCCTCAACATTGTCAGCGAGAGCGCCGACCGCGCCGAGTTTGAAGTGCCGACGTTTCGCGTGGACCTCCAGCGTGAGGTGGACCTGATCGAAGAAATCGGCCGCGTTCACGGCCTCGACAAGATTCCGTCCGTCGCCTCGCACGCCATGCCGGCCACGTCGCAGTTCGACGCGACGTTCGACCAGGTGCGACTGGTTCGGCAGATTCTCAATGGCCTCGGCTTTGAGGAGGCGATCAACCAGACGATGACCTCGCCCACGGCCGCGGCACTGACGCCGTTGGCCGAGGGTTGCTCGCTGGTGAAACTCCAGAACCCGCTCAACGAAGACCTTTCGGTGCTGCGACCCAGCCTGCTGCCGGGCCTGCTGCAAAACCTCCGCGTCAACGTCTCACGCCAGACGCTCGACGCGCGGCTGTTCGAGATCGGGAGGGTGTTTGCGAGCGAGAAAGGGGTGCACGAGGAGCAGTTGTCGTTGGGCCTTGCCGTCACCGGCGCGCGCGAGCCGGGCGCGTGGGAGGCGGACGCGCGAGCGGCGAAGCTGGACTATTACGATTTGAAGGGCGCGGTCGAGTCGTTGCTGGCGCGGCTGCGGATCGGCCCGGTTGAGTTTTTGCCGGTGGAGAACTCACAGGGCCTGTTCGAGCAGTCGGCCCAAGTCGGCATCGGCGGCGACCTGTTTGGCGTGGTGGGCGTGCTCGACGCGGCGGTGGCGCGGCAGTTCGACCTGCGCGACCCGGTGTTGCTGGCCGAGCTGGACCTCGCCGACCTGCTTGCGAAGGCGCGCGGCGGGGGCAGCTACAAGCCGCTGCCGCAGTTCCCGGCCGTGCAGCGCGACATCGCGATGATTGTGGACGCGGCGGCGACGCACGCGCAGGTGATGGCGGCCATCGCAAGTTGCCGGAAGAATCTCGTGGAAAGTGTGGGAGTGTTTGATATATTCGCCGGCGGGACGATCCCGAAAGGGAAGAAGTCCGTGGCGTATTCGTTGACCTACCGCGCGCCGGATCGGACGTTGACCGACGCCGAAGTCAACCGGATGCACGACGAAATCAAAGCGACACTGAAGAAGTCGCTGCAGTGCGAGATAAGAGAAGAGTAAGTGAACGCTGCGCGGCAACGCGAGCCGGGCAGGATTTGAAACCCAAGCGGAGACGGCCGGTGAAAATCCGGCTTGTCACTCATGCGCGAAGTCGTTATAAAGCTGACAGCCAGCGGCGCCACAGGGGCCGTCAGTTCTGAAAACAAGCGCCGCAGCTCAGCCGTTCGGTTCCTTGAAAAAATCGAGCTGGGTTCAGGAGAGGCTGGCACGCCAGCGCGTGCCGCCACCGCGAAAGTTTTGAATACCCTGCCGTTCTCGTGATGCAACGATAAATCTCTGACCCGATATCATCGTTATTAGATGGCGCTTTAGCTCCGACGGTTGACGACATGCCTTCATTGGAAGTCGGAACGCCGTTGGGCGGGCACCCCAACTAAAAATGGGGCTCAGAGAACGCGTTCACACGGTCCTGGTGGGGTATTCTCTTTCCAGGACCGGGCCTCGGCTCGAATCCCGCCGCAGCGCGACAGGCGATGAGCCAGGACCTTTTCAATCGCGCCGAAAGCGCAGCGAAGCGGACGGAAGAACCGGCCGCAATCGAACCGCCCCAGGTCGAGCCGCTCTCGACTCGCATGAGACCGCGGACGCTGGAGGAGTTCGCTGGCCAGCAACACATCCTCGGCCCCGGCAAACTCCTGCGCCGCGCCATCCAGGCCGACCGCATCTCATCCCTCCTGCTCTGGGGGCCGCCCGGCACGGGCAAGACCACCCTCGCGACCATCATCGCCAACGCGACGCGCTCGCGCTTCGAGCGGCTCAGCGGCGTTGAGAGCAACGTCGCCGACATCCGCCGCGTCGCCGCCTCGGCCGCCAACCGGCTGGCCAATACCAGCCAAAAGACCATCCTCTTCATTGACGAGATCCACCGCTTCAACAAGGCGCAGCAGGACGTGCTGCTGCCCGACGTGGAGAACGGCACCGTCCGCCTCATCGGCGCCACGACGCACAACCCGCTCTTCTACGTCAACACGCCGCTCGTCTCGCGCTCGCAGATCTTCGAACTGAAGCCGCTTGCCGTTGCCGACATCGAGTCGCTCTTGCGCCGCGCGCTGGCCGATGCGGAGCGCGGTCTCGGCAAACTCCGCGTCCTCGCTGATGACGACGCGCTACGGCACCTGGCCGTGACCAGCGACGGCGACGCGCGGAAGGCACTCAATTCGCTGGAGGTCGGCGTGCTCACCACGCCGCCCGAGGCCGGCGGCAGCGTCCATTTCACCAAAGCCGCCGCCGAGGAGAGCATCCAGAAGAAGGCTCTCGCCTACGACGGCGACGAGGACGCGCACTACGACACCATCAGCGCGTTCATCAAGGCGATGCGCGGCAGCGACCCCGACGCGGCGCTTTACTGGCTGGCGAAGATGCTCGTGGCGGGCGAGGACATCCGCTTCCTCGCGCGCCGGCTTGTCATCTGCGCCGCCGAGGACGTGGGCATGGCCGACCCGCAGGCGCTCGTGGTCGCGAGCGCGGCGCAGCAGGCGGTGGAGTTCGTCGGCATGCCGGAGGCCCAACTCCCGCTGGCCCAAGCCGCCGTCTATATCGCCACCGCGCCGAAGAGCAACGCCAGCGCGATGGGCATCTGGACCGCGATGGGCGATGTGGAGAAGGGCCGCACGCTGGAGGTGCCCGACCATCTGAAGGACACGCACTACAAAGGCGCGGAGCGCCTCGGCCACGGCGTGGGCTACCAATACGCCCACGACCACGAAGGCGGCATCGTTGCGCAGGAACATTTGCCGGAGAAGCGCCGCTATTACACGCCGACCGACCGCGGCTTCGAGCGCGAGGTGCAGCGCCGGCTCGCCGAGTGGCGGGCGAATCTGCAGACGCGAAAACCTTCATGAACACGGCGGACGATACGCATAAAGCCGAGAAGCGCGCGTTGCGCGAGCGGATGCTTGCCGTGCGCGGCACGCTGGCACCGGGCGAGGTGGCGCGCCGCAGCGAGCAGGTCGCGGCGCGGCTGCTGGCGCTGCCGGAAGTGCAGCGGGCGACGACGATCTTCTGCTACCTGTCGTTCGGCAACGAAGTCGCCACGCACGCGCTGGTGCGTTACTGGCTCGCGGATGGCCGGGGTGTGCTGGTGCCGGTGTTTAACGTGGCGCAGCGTTGCTACCGGCCGTCGCTGGTCCGCGACGTGGACCACGACCTTGTGCCCGGCCGTTTCGGCATCCTGGAGCCGCGGGCGTTTGTGCCGGTGGACAGCCATGCCGACATCGCGGTCGTGCCGGGGCTTGCCTTTGACGCGGTGTGCCAGCGGCTCGGTTTCGGCAAGGGCTACTACGACACGATGCTGCGCGAGTTCGCCGGCGTGAAGATCGGGCTGGCCTTCGACTGCCAACTGCTGCCGGCACTGCCGGTGGCGGCGCACGACGTGGCCATGGATTTCATAGTGACTGAGACGCAGGTGATCCGGAGGAATTGAACATGCGACGATTCATATTCGACAACTTCGAGTTTCTGATGATGCTTCAGGCGCTGATCGCGGTGGTGATCGGCTATCTCGGCAACCGTTACATCAACCGCCAGCGCATCAGCACGGCGCAGCGGGAGGCGGACCGGCTGATCACGCACGCCCGCCGCGAAGCCGACACGATCCGCCGCGAGGCCGAGGTGGCCGCCAAGGGGGAGATACTGGCCATCCGGGAGGAGTTTGAGAAACACCAGACCGACAAACGCCGCGAGCTGGAGGAACTGGAGAAGAAGCTCATCGCGCGCGAGGCCAGCTTGCAGGAGAAACTGGAGACGCTCATCAAGCGCGAGGAGGAGCTGCGCGAATCCGATCTGAAGCTCCAGGAACGGAACAAGGAAGCCGACAAACTGCGGGCATTCGCGCAAGTGCTCGTCAAACAGCAGCAGGAGGAGTTGCAGCGCGTCGCGTCGCTGCCGCAGGAGAAGGCGCGCGAGTTGGTGCTCAAGCGCGTCGAGGAAGACATGGAGACCGAGACCGGCGCGGTGGTGCGACGGCTCACGGAGCAGGCCCGCGACCAGGCCGAGCGCGAGTCGCGGCGCATCCTCTCCATCGCCATCCAGCGTTACGCCGCCCCGCACGTCAGCGAGACGACCACGACCACCGTGTCGCTGCCGAGCGAGGACATGAAGGGCCGGATCATCGGCCGCGAAGGCCGCAACATCCGCGCGTTCGAGGCCGCGACAGGCGTGACGCCGATCATTGACGACACGCCGCAGGTGGTGGTGCTCTCCAGCTTCGACCCGATCCGGCGCGAGGTCGCCCGCATCTCGCTGGAGCAGCTCGTGGCCGACGGCCGCATCCACCCGGCCCGCATCGAGGAAGTCGTCCAAAAGGCCCAGTCGGACCTGGAGGAGACCATCCGCCAGCTTGGCGAAGACGCTTGCGTGCGCGCCGGCGTGCATCACGTGCATCCGGAGATCGTCAAGCTGCTCGGCCGGTTGAAATTCCGCCACAGTTACGCCCAGAACGTGCTCGACCACAGCGTCGAGGTCGCGCACCTGGTCGGCGCCATCGCCGCCGAGTTGAAACTGGACGTCCACATCGCCAAGCGCGTCGCGCTGCTCCACGACGTCGGCAAGGCGGTCAACCACGAGGTCGAAGGGTCGCACGCAGTCATCGGCGCCGATCTGTTGCGCCGCCATGGCGAGGCGGAGGAGGTCGTCACGGGCGTCGCCTCCCACCACGGCGAGGCCGAGCCGAACATCTACGGCATCCTCACCAGCGCCGGCGACGCCGTCAGCGCCTCGCGCGCGGGCGCGCGCAGCGAATCGGCCGAGATTTACCTCCAGCGCCTGGAGAAACTGGAAACCATCGCCAACTCCTTCACCGGCGTGGAGCGCAGCTACGCGATCCAGGCCGGCCGCGAGATTCGCGTCGT
>JACRKA010000267.1 GCA_016219905.1 Verrucomicrobiota bacterium | reverse complement strand
TCCTCGCCGACGGCGCCGACGGCCAGTTCGGGATTGTCCGGCGCGCCGAGTTTCTTGACGAACAACACGTCCAATTCGCCCTCCAGCGCGCGGGCCACCTCCGCCGCAACGACCACGCCGCCGCGCGGCAGGCCAAGCACGAGCGGCTTGCGGCCGCGATAAGCCGTCAACGCAGCGGCGAGTTTCCGGCCAGCGTCATTGCGGATCGTGAACATCGCAACCTCCTGCCAAGAAAAGCTGGCCGAAGATACTCGCCGAGCGATATGCGGACAAATCGCTTGTCGGCCTGCTCGCCGGGACGCTATAAGCCATCGCATGTTGAAGGCAATTCTCCTGCCGCGCCGGGCGGCTCCCTGACATGGAACAGCTCGGCCTCATCGCGGGTGGCGGTTCGTATCCGCTCCTGCTCGCCCGCGCGGCCCGTGCGCGCGGCGTGCGGCAGATCATCGCCGTCGCCATCGAGAACGAAACCTCTCCGGAGATCGCACAGCTCGCCGACCACGTCGAGTGGGTCAAGGTCGGCCAGCTCGGCCGGCTCATCGGCGCGTTCACGGGGCGCGGCGTGCGGGAGGCGATCATGGCCGGCCAAGTCGCGCCAAAGAACCTCTTCCGCGACATCCGGCCCGACCTGCGCGCGGTGGCGTTGCTGGCGCGGCTGCGCGAGCGCAACGCGGAGACGATCTTCGGCGCCATCGCCGATGAGTTGAAGAAGGACGGCGTCACGTTGCTGCCGGCCACGACGTTCATGGAGGACTTCCTCGCGCCCGTCGGCCCGGTGACGAAGCGCAAGCCGACGCCCGAGCAGGAGCAGGACATCGCGTTCGGCCTCAAGATCGCCAAGGCCGTGAGCGCGTTCGACATCGGCCAGACCGTCGTGGTGAAAAACGGGACCGTGCTGGCGGTGGAGGCCATCGAGGGCACCGACGAGTGCATCCGCCGCGGCGGCGCGTTGGCCGGCGACAACGGCGGCGCGGTCGCGGTGAAAGTCACGAAGCCCAACCAGGACATGCGCTTCGACGTGCCGGTGGTCGGCGCACGGACGGTTGAGAGCTGCGCCGCCGGGCGCATCGCCGTGCTGGCGGTCGAGGCGGGCCGGACGCTCGTGCTGGAGAAGGATGCGGTGCTTGCGGCGGCCGAGGGCGCGAAGCTGGTGATCGCGGGTGTGAGTTACTGAACATGACCGAACGAATCAAAGTGGGTGTCATCGGCGTGGGCCATCTCGGCCAGCATCACGCGCGCATCTATGCGGCGCTGCCGGAGGCGGAGCTGGTCGGGGTGTTCGACACGCACGGCGAGGCGGCGGCCCGCGTGGCGCAGGAGCGCGGCACGCGCGCGTTCGAGAGCGTCGAGGCGCTCGCGGCAGGCTGCGACGCGCTGAGCGTGGCGACGCCGACGAAGCATCATTTCGAGATCGCGCGCAAGTTGCTGGAAGACGGCAAGCACGTGCTGGTGGAGAAGCCGATGACCGACAACGCCCCGCAGGCCGAGGAGCTGGTGCGGCTGGCGCAGGCGCGGAAGCTGGTGCTGCAAGCCGGGCACATCGAGCGGTTCAATCCCGTGCTGAAATACCTGGAGAGCGTCGCGGCTGAGCCGCGGTTCATCGAGTCGCACCGGCTCTCGCCGCATCCGGGCCGGTCGGTGGACATCGGCGTGGTGCTCGACCTGATGATCCACGACCTCGACATCATCCTGGATTTGGTGAAATCGCCGCTGGTGAGCATGGACGCCGTGGGTGTGCCCGTGCTCTCGGCCAGCGAGGACATCGCCAACGTCCGGCTGCGGTTCGCCAACGGCTGCGTGGCCAACCTCACCTGTTCGCGCGTCAGCGCGGAGCGGATGCGGAAGATCCGCGTGTTCACCACCACCAGCTACATCTCGCTCGATTACATGCGGCAGGAGGGCCAGGTCTATCGCGTCGCGCGGGCGGACGAGGACGTGCGCGAGAGCGGCCTGCTGGCAAAGCTGCTGGCCGGCGCGGGCATGGCCGGGACGGTCGTCTCGCAGTTCGCGGGCAAGACCATCGTCCGCGAGCCGGTGCCGATCGAGAAGGACGAGCCGTTGAAGCTGGAGCTGGCGTCGTTCGTGGCCGCGGTGCGGGAGCAGCGCGCGCCGGTGGTCAGCGGCGAGCAGGCCAAACGCGCGCTGGATGTGGCGTTGGCGATCACGGACCAGATCCGCAAGGCCCGATGAGCGTGGAGCGTGAAACGCCGACGTTCATGATGATTGCCGGCGAGGCGAGCGGCGACACGCACGCGGCGCGGCTGGCGGAGGCGTTGCGGGCGCAGTGGCCCGGCGTGAAGCTCTTCGGCGCGGGCGGGCCGAAGATGAAGGCCGCTGGCGTGGAGATGCTGTTCGACCTGACGGAACACGCGGTGGTCGGTTTGACGGAGGTGCTGGCTCATTACCCGAAGATCCGGCGGCTGTTCTGGACGCTGGTGGGCGAGGCGGAGCAGCGGCGGCCCGATGCGGTGATCCTGACCGATTACCCCGGCTTCAACCTGCGTTTCGCGAAGCAGATGAAGGCGCGCGGCATCCCGGTTTTCTACTTCATCAGCCCGCAGGTCTGGGCGTGGGCGCCGTGGCGCGCGCGGAAGTTCCCGAAACGGATGGACCTGCTGATGGTGATCTTCCGGTTCGAGAAGGAATTCTACGCGCAACGGCTGCCGGCGCTGCACGTCGAGTTCGTCGGCAACCCGGTCGTCGAACGGTTGCGGCAGGAACCGCGCGTGGCGCAGCGCGAGCCGGATCTGGTGGCATTGCTGCCGGGCAGCCGGCGCAGCGAGGTGGAGCGCGTCTTGCCGGTGATGGCGGCGACGGCGCGGTTGCTCGCGCGAGAGCGGCCGGGCCTGCGTTTCGAGATGGCGGCGGCCACGGAAAGCGTGGCGGCGCTGGCCCGCTCGCTGGCCGGCGACGCGCCGGTGACGGTGCGCGTGGGGGGCGCGCATGAGTTGATGCAGCGGGCGGCGGCGGGGATGGTGGCGGCGGGCACGGCGACGCTGGAGAGCGCGTGTTTCGGCCTGCCGCACGTGATTGTCTATCGCTTCAGCCTGCTGACATGGCTGGTGTTCCAGTTCGTGAAGAACATCAACCGCGTCGGCATCGTGAACATCGTCGCGGGGCGCGAGGTCGTGCCGGAGTTTGTGCAGGACCGGGCGCGGCCGGAGGCGCTGGCGGCGGCGGTGGGCGCGCTGCTGAGCGACGCAGCGCAGCGCGAGCGGATGCAGCGCGAGCTGGCGGAAGTGGTCGCGTCGCTGGAAGCGGACGACGTGGCCGGGCGCGCGGCGCGGGCGGTGCTGGCAAAACTGGCGGCGATGAAGTCTTGACGCTGGCGGGCTGGTCGGTTTTGATTAGTGTCGCGTTTTTTCCGCAGGCGGCGGGGCGCAAGCAAGGAACCAAGTGGCAAGAGCAACAGACATCGAACGGGTCGCGATGGACGGCAGCACCCAGAGCACGCTGGGGCGCCTTTTGTGGGCGCTGATCGTGATCTGGCTGCCGACGCTTTTCGTGTGGGGGCTGCTTTTCGCGAGCGGCTCCCACGTCAGCAGCGACGCCGACAAGATGGCCGAACGGGCGGGCGGCTCCAGCCTCACCGAACCGCTGGGCGGTTTGCAGGCGGTGCTTTTCGTGCCGATGGCGGCGGTGATGGAACTGGGCGCGACGTGGTGGGGCGGCCATATCTGGCTGCAGGAACGGCGCAAGAGGCAGCAACACCGGCGCCGGCGCCGCAAGCCGTTTGAGAAGCTCCTTCAGCGGCTGGCCTTCCTCGTCGTGGCCTTCAGCATGGTGGCCAACCTGCCGCCGTTCCTGTGGATGCTGTGGAAGTTCCACCAGATCAGCATCAAGTTCTGACGCCGCTTCCTCTAGTAGGTCCGCTTCAACAGGTGATCCGCCAGCGCGCGCAGCGTCCCGCCCGATTTCCCGAACCGCGCGACCGCCTTCAGCGTGGACTCCGTCCAGCGCGCCGCCTCCGCGCGCGCCTTCTCCAGGCCCAGCAGCGACGGATACGTCGCCTTCTTCGCGGCCACATCCTTGCCGGCGGTCTTGCCGAGTTGTTCAGAGGTCGCCGTCACGTCGAGGATGTCATCAATGATCTGGAACGCAACGCCCAGACCGTGACCGTAGGCGGTGAGCGCCTTCAGTTGCGCGGGCGTGGCGTTGCCAGCCATCGCGCCGAGCCGGCAACAGGAGCGGATCAGCGCCGCGGTCTTGTGCTCGTGGATGTAGCGCAAGTCGTCGAATGAAACCTGGCGGTTCTCGCCTTCGAGATCCTCGACCTGGCCGGCGATCAGCTCGAGGCTGCCCGCGGCGCGCGCCAGCTCGGCCACGAACGCGGCGGCCCGGTGACGCGGCTGCGGCCGGGTCTGCGCGATGACCTCGAACGCCTGCGTCAGCAGCCCGTCGCCGGCGAGGATGGCGATGCCCTCACCGAAGACCCTGTGCGAAGTCGGCTTGCCGCGGCGGAAATCGTCGTTGTCCATCGCCGGCAGGTCGTCGTGGATGAGCGAGTAGGTGTGGATCATCTCCACGGCGCACGCGGCGGGCATCGCGTTCTTCGCCTTGCCGCCGACCGCCTCGCACGCGGCGAGCACGAGGATCGGCCGCAGCCGCTTGCCGCCGGCGAACAGCGAGTAGCGCATCGCCTTGTGGATGGTGGCCGGCCGCGTGGATTCCGAAGGCAACGCGCGGTTGAGCGCGGCGTCCACGAGCTTCAAACGGCCTGCCAGATGACTCTTGAGGTCCATGATGAGATGAAATCGGTCTTCCCGAAATGCGCGCTGTGTGTATCGTAGCGCCGTGCGCTGGTGCAAGCAGAAGTTTCCCGCCGTGGCCATGCTGGCCGGCGGCTTGATCGTGCTCGCCGCGGCGGTGGCGCTGCCGCCGGGCGCGGGCGGCTGGGGCGCGGGCGGCCGCTGGCGGCTGCCGCCGTGCACGTTCAAACTGCTGACCGGCTGGCTGCTGGAACGGCCGCTGCCGTGCGCCACGTGCGGCTTCACGCACGCCTTCTCGTATGCGGCTCACGGCCGGATTGCCGACGCCTTCCGTGAACAACCGGCCGGCACGCTGGCATTCTTCGCCCTGCTCGGCGCGATGATCCACGCGGCACGCAAACTGGCGCGCCCCGATTCGCCGCCGCCCCGCGTGGGCCGGAAGAGGTGGCGCTGGTGGATCATCGGCGTCTCGCTGGTGATCTTACTGGCCGCGTGGGCCTGCAAGCTTGAGCAGGCGCTGCGGTGAAGGGCCGGCAAGAAAAAGTCGAAACCCGAAACTCGAAACTCCGGAAGCGCCTGCTCTATCGAGCAGTTTCTTCCTTCGGCGATCAAACCAAGCCGGCTCGCTTCGGACTTCGAGCTTCGGACTTCTTTCGGATTTCGGCCTTCGGCCTTCGGATTTCCGCCGCCTCCGGCGGCGGCGCCTTCGGCCTTCTATTCTGCGCGCCGGTTGCGTAAAGTTTTTCCGAAATGCTCGTCGTCTTCCAAATCCTGTTCATCATCGGCTTTGTGGCGCTGTCGCCGTGGTATCTGACCAAGATGTTCCGGCGCGGCAACTTCATCCGAGGCTTCTGGCAGCGGTTCGGCATCTACTCGGCGGCGATCCATGCGCGGGCAGCGTCGGGCGGGTTTGTGTGGATCCAGGCGTGCAGCGTCGGCGAGACGCGCGTGGCGCTCCAGTTGATCGAGCACCTGCGCCGGCGCTGGCCGGAGATGCCGATTGCGTTGACGACGACCACCCTCACGGGCCAGACGCTCGCGGCGAAGCTCGCGCCGCCGGAGGTGCTGGTGTTCTATTTCCCGCTGGATTTCTGCCTGTGCGCGTGCGCCGCGCTGCGGCTGCTGCGGCCGCGGCTGTTGATGATGATCGAGACGGAGGTCTGGCCCACGCTCATGCTGATGGCGCGCCGGCGCGGCATCCCGGTCGCGCTGATCAACGGCCGCATGTCCGCGAAATCGTTCCGCGGCTACCATTCGATCGGGCCGCTGAGCCGCTGCATGTTTGGCGTGCTCGACCTGGTGTGCGCGCAGGGACCGCTCGATGAGAATCGGTATCGGGAACTGGGCGTGCGGCTGCAATCACTGCGGGTGACGGGCAGCATGAAGTTCGACGAAGCGCAACGGCCGGCCCCCAACGCCGCGGCGGCGCGGCAGTTCCTCGACGCGTGCGGCGCGGACCCGTCGCGGCCCGTCTGGGTCTGCGGCAGCACGTTCGCCGGCGAGGAAGAGATCGTGTTCCGCGTCTTCAAGGAACTGCGGAAGACATTTCCCGCGCTGTTCCTCGTCGTGGCGCCGCGGCACCCGGAGCGGACGAAGGACGTGGTCGCGGTCGCGCAGCGCTGCGGCGTCAGCCTCGCGCTCCGGACCGAGCCGCCGCGCGCGGGCGTGGACGCGGTGCTGGTGAACACGACCGGCGAACTGAAGGCGTTTTACGAGGCGGCCACCGTGATCTTTGTCGGCAAGAGCCTGCGCGGCCGCGGCGGCCAGAACATCATCGAGGCGGCAGCGGTGGGCGCGCCGGTGCTCTTCGGCCCGGCGATGCAAAACTTCGAGGCCGTGGCCGGGGCGTTCGTGGGCGCGGGCGGCGCGATGCAAGTCCTCGACGAAAGCGAGCTGCGCGCCGCGCTGGAGGAACTGCTCGCGAAGCCGGAGCGCCGGCGCGAGATGGCCGGGCGCGCGCGGCAGGTCATCGCGCAAAGCTCGGGCGCGACAGAGCGGACGGTCGAAGCCATCGGGACGCTGCTGCGGCAGCCGTGAACACGCCGTCAAAACCGTTTCCCGCCTGCCTCGCGCTGGCCGCGCCAGGCGAACTGCGCCGGCGCACCACCTACAGTTTCAACAGCTCCCGTTGCCACGGCAGGAGGACGCCGATGTTCGCCGCGGTGTCCTGCGCCAGCGCCTCCAACGCGGCGCGCGTGGCGATCAACGACGGGGCGAGGCCCAGTTCGTGGGCGCGCGCGTCGCGCGCGGCTTCGAGATGTTTGAGCCGCTGCAAGACTTCCCGGCTGGGCCGGGTCCACGCCCGCTGCGATCCGGTCGGGCGCGGCAACGGCCCCGCTTGCTGTCCACGGTGAACCGCTTCAAGCAGCCGGCGGCGGCGCTCGGGTTTCATGCGCGGCGGAATGAAGCGGTCGAAGTCCTTGTGATGCGACGCGGCGTCGGCGATGGCCACGAGCCGCTCGTTGTGGATGACGTGGAACGGCGGGTGGTCCACGGCCTGAGCCTCCTCCTCGCGCCAGTGCCACAGCTCGCGCAGCACCGCAAGGCCGGCGCGGCCGAGCGTGGCCCAGCCTTTGACGCGCCACTCGCGGTCCGGGTCGCGCTTGCGGTCCACGGCGCTGCGGCGGATGAGGTCGTCGCAACACTGCCGCAGCCATTCCAGCCGGCCGAGCCGCTCCAGTTCCGCGCGGAGGATGTCGGCGAGCGGTTTCAAGTGATGCGTGTCGGTGATGGCGTAGCGGATCATTTTTTCAGGCAACGGCCGCATCGCCCAGTCGGCTTTCTGCGAGGCCTTCTCCATCTTGACGCCAAAGTATTTTTCCACGAGCGCGCCGAGGCCGGTCTGCTGGATGCCCACGAGCCGGGCGGCCATGTCCGTGTCGAAGATGGCCGCCGGCACGAACTTCACCGCGCGCCGCAGCATCCGCAGGTCGTAGTCCGCGCCTTGCAGGATGATCTCCTTGTCTTTGAGCGCCGCGAAGACCGGCTGGAGGTCCAGGCCGGCCAGCGTGTCCACCAGTTCGTCGCCCTGCGGATGGCTGACTTGGAGCAGGCAGAGCTTTTCGTAGTAGCAGTGCCGGCTGTCGGCTTCGGTATCTATGGCGACCCACGCGGCGTGCGTGAGGCGGCCGGCCAGATGGCTAAGGGCTGTGGCTGTGGTGATCAAACTCATAACCCCGATTCAGGCGCGTCGGTCGCGGGCGGCGGAACACCGGCGCTGCGCGAGACGATACGCACAAACGCGGGCCGTGAGCAAGCGTCGCAACGGTTCACTCGTCACTTCAACCACTCCGCCAGGCTCTCGCCGCGCACCAGGTCGGCCTGCGTCTGCCGTTCGCGGACGACGGCGTGGCGCGTGCCGTTGACCAGCACCTCCGCGGCGAGCGGGCGGGAGTTGTAGTTGGAGGCCATCACGAAACCGTAGGCCCCGGCGCTCAGCAGCGCGAGGTAGTCGCCCTCGCGGACGGCGGCGAGCCTGCGGCCCTTGGCGAAGTAGTCGCCGCTCTCGCAGATCGGGCCGACCACGTCAGCCACGAGCGTGCCGCGCGTCTTCCGCAACGGCACGATCTGGTGATACGAGTCGTAGAATATCGGGCGGATGAGGTCGTTCATGCCGGCGTCCACGATGACAAAGGTCTTCTCCGGCGTGGACTTCACGTATTGGACCTGCGTGACGAGCACGCCGGCGTTGCCGACGATGAACCGGCCCGGCTCGATCAGCACGCGCAGGCCGAGCGGGGCCAGCAACGGCACGATGTTTTCGGCGTAACGCCGCGGCGTCAGCCACGTGCGCGCCTTCGGGTTGCGGCGCCACCAGCCCGGCGTCGCACTCTCCAACGCGGGGTCATAGACGATGCCGATGCCGCCGCCGATGCTGAAGAATTCGATGTTGTAGAGCGCCTGCAGCTTTTTCACGAGCGGCAGCGCCTTCTTCACCGCTTTCACGAACGGCGCGACGGAGGTGATCTGCGAGCCGATGTGCATCTGCACGCCGCGGATGCGGATGCCCGGCAGCCTTGCCGCGCGGGCATAGACCGCCGCGACGTCCTCGATGGCGATGCCGAATTTGTTCTCGTAGGTGCCGGTGGTGATCTTGGCGTGCGTGCCCGCCTCGACGTTGGGGTTGATCCGGATGGCGATGGGCGCGCGGCGGCCGAGCGCCACGGCGACCTTGTTGATGCGCCCGATCTCCGGCGCGCTTTCGACGTTGAAGCTGTAGATGCCCTGCTCCAGCGCGTAACGGATCTCCTCCTCGCGTTTGCCGACGCCGGCGAACACGCACCGGCGCGGGTCGCCGCCGGCCCGCACGACGCGGTAAAGCTCGCCGGCGCTGACGATGTCGAAGCCGCCGCCGAGGTTCGCGAGCAGCCGCAGGACCGCCGCGTTGGAGTTGGCCTTCATGGCGTAGCAGACGAGATGGTCCGGCAAATCCGCCAGCGCGCGGTCGAGTTTCTGGAAATGGTCGGTGATGGTGTGCTGGCTATAGACGTAGAGCGGCGTGCCGCGCTCGCGCGCCAGCGCTTCGAGCGCCACGCCCTCACAGTGGAGCCGGCCGCTTTTGATTCTGAAATCGTGCATGGTCGTTATCGTCGAGCCGGCATCCTGGCCGGCAGCGCCTAAAGAGTAGGACAGTCGCCCCGCCTGTCCACACAATTCATCACCACGCCCGGCCAAGCGCCGCACGCATCCGGCCTACCCCCGCAGCCAGTAGGGGAGACAGCCCACGAAGTTGGCCAGGGCGTGCATGAAGATCGGCACCCGCAACGAACCGGACGCTTCATAAGCGATTGTCAGGCACAAGCTGACCACGAAGATCGGGACGAACGCCGTGACGTTCAAGTGGACGGCGGCGAAGAAAAGCGAAACCAGGATTGCGCTGGCGGCGGCGCCGAGCCGCGTCTTGAACACGCGATAGAGATAGCCGCGATACAGCACTTCCTCCGCGAACGGAGCCAGCAGCACGACCCCCGCGAAATGAACGAGGAAGGTCGCCCGGTGCGGCACACCGGCGATTTCCGGGAAGAGGGCGGGTGTCGGCGGCTTGAATCCAAACGCATGGCAGGCAAACAGCGACGCGCCAAAAGCGGTCATGACCAGGGGGAACATCGCGACGGACAGCCACAGCCCAAGTCCGATCACGCGCCGCGCCCTGAGTTTCGACCTGCCCGCAAACTCCGCCAGCCGGACGCCGCGCGCCCGCAGAAAGAAGATCACCGCGGCACACAGCGCGACCTTCTTGCCATCGCGTCCGATCACCTCCCAGAAGCCCGTGGCCTTTTCGGCCCCGGCGCCAAAGTGAACCAGCCAGGCCAGGGCCGCGCCCACGATGAGCAGACCCACCAGGACAAAGGCGGCGATCCATTCCGGCCGGCCCGCCGCCCACTCGCTGAGTTCGCCTCCCCGCCGGCGCAATCCCGATAATCTCCGGCGATAAACAACCAGGCCGAAAGGCAACCAGACGACCATGAGGAAGACCCAGAGCAACGAACGGAAAGTCACCTCGCCCATCATAAGCCCTTCACCCCGCCCTCAAGAGCGCGCGTCGGTGACGCCGCGCGGCATGGGAGCATTTCACGGCCGGGCTGTGCGCTACGGAAGGCATGGGCGATGTCTGGCAAGTTGCAACCCGCCGCGCGGGGGCGCAATCACTTCTGCGGCAGCTTTTGCAGGAGTTTTTCGGCGCGCTCCTTCAGCCGCGGCAGCTCGGCGGCCCAGTCGGGCGCGGGCTGCGCGTTGAGCACGCGCTCGAGGTGCTTGCGCACGTCGCGATACTTGCGGGCCTTGATGTAGGCCTCGGCAAGCACGAGGTGGTTTTCGGGAAACTCCGGGTTCTGGTCGCAGGCGTTCTCAAGTTTGTCAATCGCCTCCTCCACGTCGCCAACGCTGGCGGGCCACGGCGGGGCGTTGAGGTAGATCTGGCCGAGCACGCGGTCGGGACCGCTGTGGTCGAGGCCGCCGCCGACCGGTTCGTCGGCCTTCTTGAGCGCCTTGACAATGAGCGGAACCAGCGCCAGGCCGTTGGACGGCGTTGCGTCCGCGCGCATCGCGTAGGATATCGCGAGGTAGTAGTAGCCCTCCTTGCGATCGGAGTCCACGAACGTGGCCCGGTGGGCGTAGCCGATGCCCTCGTCGGCGAGCTTGGCTTGTTGCGGCTTGTCCTTCGCATCGCCGGCGCGTTCGGCCAGCCACGCGCAGGCGCGGGCGGCGCGCCAGAGCGCCTGGACGTTGTAGGGCGCGAGCTTCAGCGCGTCACGCAGGGTGTCGAGCGATTTCCCGGCCTGGCCCGGCGTGGCGCGTTCCAGCCAGCACTGGTCCGCCGCGGTGATCATGTCGCGGACCTTCTCCACTTCCACGTCGGTCAGGATGCGGTCGGGGCCGAGTTTCGTAAAACGGATCTTGGGGCCGAAGCAGCCGGTGGCGAGCGCGCAACACAGGCCCGCGATCAGGAAGGTGGGAAGCCTGGAAAGCATGGTCGCGGGCGGCTTACTCGCCGTAGAGTTTCCGCGCCGCTTCGTAGGCCGCCGCGTCCGGCTCGGCGAAGCCTTTCAACGTCATCGTCTCGCACAACGCCTCGGCCGACTTGTCGGCGCCCATGCCGAGCAGCGCCTTTTTCAACGCGGCGATGTCGGCATCCGACGCGACGCCGTCGAACGCCACCACCGGCGCGGTCGGCAGGTCCGGCGAGCGATGGACTTGTTTCAACAGCTTGGCTTCGTCCAGCGTGCCGAGCGAGTCGTGCTGATGCTGGTCGAGTAACACGAGGTCGGCCTTCTTCTCCTCGCTGACGACCTGTTTGATCGCGCGCAAGCCGCTGGAGACTTCCTTGAGTTTGAAGTTCTTCTCAAGATCCATGCCACCGAGGACGATGCGGCTGACGAAGGTTTTGTCGTAGAGCAGATTGCTGATGAGCTTGAGGCCCTTGGCGGCGTTGAGGTTCGCGGGGCCATCGGCTTTGCGGCCGAGCAGGTAGTAGCCGTCAGTCTTCCCGCCGGCGGGCAGGCTTTGGGCGACGAGCTTCAGTTTCAGCTTGCCCGCCTGCGCGAGATAGACCGGCAGGCCGACCAGCGCAAAGCCGGGTTTGTCCCGCTGGATTGCGCCCAAGCCGAGTTGAAGGTCGTTCTCGAAGGAAACCTTCAGCGCCCCGGCGGGCCAGCCGGCGGCCTTGGCCAGACATTCGCCGAACTCCGCCATCACGCTGGCGGCGTCCTCGGGGCTGCCCGGCGCGCCGGGATAGAAGACCAGCAGGTCGCGCGGCCCGGCCACGGCGGCGGAAAGGCTGAGCAGCAGCGCGGCGGCAATGACGAGTCCTCGGTTTTTCATTGTGAATCCAGCTTGCGACGGAAACGGGCGCGCACTATAACGGCCCGTCTTGGTGGCGTCAATGGGAGCTTGCATGGCGGCCCTTTGACGCGCCTGACGGCAGAATTTTCAATCATGAGCGAACAACATCGCGGCGCGGTTTCCGCATTCTTCCAGGCGCAGTTCCTGACCCGGCTGGCCACCCTCATCCTGAACTGGCCGCGCGCCGTGCTCGTGGTGGCCGGCGTGCTGACCGCCTTGTCGGCGCTGCTCATCTTCACGCGGATGGAGATGAAGACCGCC
>JACRKA010000263.1 GCA_016219905.1 Verrucomicrobiota bacterium | reverse complement strand
CCCGGCGTGGACAGGCGGTTCAGGCAGACCGCGCCGAAGACGATGAGCCACGCGCCGGCCGTCACCAGCCACAGCAGGCGGCCCGACCAGACCATCGCCGTCGGCAACTGCGTCAGGACCACGCCCGCCAGCGCCGTGAGCAGGCCCGCCAGCACAAACGACAGCCCGCGCACGAGCCAGATCGCTTCACGCCCTGTGAGTGTTGACGCCAATGCCATGGTTGAACCGCGACTATAGTGGCCGTCCATCGCATTTCAAAAACCAAAAACACACAGGATACAGGCAATGCGGTGGCACGGCGCAGGAGAGGAGACGGACGGGAAGCAGGGTCAGCCCGCGGTGACGTCCTGGAAGGTGAGGTTCTTGACGCCCGAAGCCGCGCAAGCGTCCAGCACGTTCACCACGCGCTGGTGGACGACGCCGGGATCGGGCTGGATAAAGACGGGGGTCTTCTCGCCGAACTTCTGCATGATGCTCTTGAGCTTGGAGCGAAGTTCGATCAAGCGGTCGTCCTCGGGATTGGCGATGGGGGCTTCATTGAACGTGATGGAGCCGTCGGGCTTGATGCCAACATAGACCTCGACGTCCACGACGTGCCCGCTGTCGGCCCCCCCGGGCAGGGTGACGCCGATCTGGGTCTCGGTCTTGACCGAGCCGGCGCAGCACATGAAGAACATGATCAGCAGCGCCACGATGTCCACCATCGGGGTGATCTGGAAACCCAACTCGGCTTCTTCGGGAACTTTGGTGCGCATGGTAGATGGATGGCAGTTACTTGGCTGGCGGTCTGGGACCAGGTGGCGCTGGCCTCGCTCCGCCAGCGGGTGCCCCGACCGGCTCGGCATACGTGCCAAAAACTACATTCGCGATGCCGGCCTCGGCGATGACCTTGGTCAGGCGCGAGATGTAGAAATACTGGGTGCCCTTGTCGGCGCGGATGCATGCCGTAGTGATGCCACCCTCGGCGGCGCGTCTGGCCAGGAGCGGAGCCAGCATTTCAGGCTCGGTGTATTTCTTCTGTTCGCAAGAGCAACTACCGCCGCTGCCCGGAACCCAGAGGAGGTCAATGTATATCCAACGGATGCGTTCCTTGAGTTTGGTTGCATCTCGCGCCTCGGGCAAATCCACCTCGGTCGTGGTGCGGATGATTTCCACGGAGGTGACGCTCATAAAGAAGGTCAGCAACACAAAAAGGATGTCGCACATGGCCGCGATGGAGATTTCCGGATCCTCCAGTTCGCCCATCATCCTCTCGGTTCTTGATTCTTTCCTCGGCATGGAGAGTTGCTTCGTCGGTTACAGTCGTGATTCGGTTGTCACACGGGTTACGCCCACTCCAACTGCGCCTTGCAGTGGGGGCAGTTCGGGATGCCCTGCGGGATCTGCGCGTTGCAGTTCGGGCAAGGCACCATGACCGCGCCCGCGGCCGGGGCCGGCTTCGGCGCCGCATCGCCGCCCGCGGGGGCCGCAGCGGCGCCGCCTTCGGCCGGAGCGGCCGTGCTGCCGCCCAATTCGGCCTCAAGCTGGGCGCCGATCTTGATGCCCTGGAGTTGCTCGAACGGCACGTCGTCGAGGATGCGGTTGATGGTGTCCTCAACGCCGACGACGACGGATTGGATGCGGTTGCGGAAGAAATAGAACGCGACGAAGCCGGGCACCGCGACGAACAGACCGGTGGCGGTGGCCACCAAGCACTCGGAAATGGCTGCCGAGAGGCGGGTCGGATCGGCAAAAATGCCGCCGGCGGCGATGGCGGCGAAGGCCCTGATCATGCCCGTGACCGTGCCCATCAGGCCGAACATCGGGGCGATGACGCCAATCATGGAGAGGTAGGCGATGCGCGAACGCCAGACCATGGCTTCCTTCATAGCGTGTTCTTCAAGGATGGTCTGGACGACTTCCTTGCCGCGGCCGACGCGCTGGATGGCGGGCTTGAGGATGCTGGAGAGGGTGCAGGGGTTGCTGTTGCAGACGCGCCAGGCTTCCTGGTAGTTGCCGTCGGTCACGGCTTTCTGGAGTTGATCCACCACCGGCGGCGGGGCGCACTTGGGGAGGCGCACTTTGTAGGCCAGTTCCAGGATGACGCCGAGGATCAGGATCGAGCAGGCGAGCAGCGGGAACATGACCACGCCGCCCTCCTTGAAGTGATCCATCAAGGTCTTGCCGCTGGCATCGGCAGCCCACGCGGCGTCCGGCGCCGCCAGGGCCAGCGCCGCCACGGCGCCCGTTGCGATCCAGCGAATGTTTGATGCGAGGTTGAGTGTGTGTTTCATGGTCGTTTGGTTTCTCTGCATGGTCTCAAAGGCATGGCTTCATGCGGCCGGCTCATAACGCCGCGGGTTTCTCGGCAGCAGGCCGCACTTTCTTCTTCCACTCGTCAGCCTTGGCCTGGGCCTGACGGGCGAGGGATTCGTCATGGAAATAAAGCACCGCGGTGGTGAGGTAGGCCTCGATGGCTTTTTCGCCATCGCCCTTGCCGGCGTAGCAGTCGCCCAGCGCCAGGTAGGCCTGCCCGAACGACCGGCTCTCGGTCGGCGTCACCGCCAGTTTCTTGTCGCTGGTCTTGACCACGTCTTGCAGCAGCGTGATCGCGTCGTCGAACTTGCCCTGCCCTGCCAGCGCAATAGCCAGATATGGCTTCACGCGGTTGATCTCGTTCGGGAGGCTGGCCATGAACTTCTTGGCCACCGCGTCGGCTTCGCCATACTGCTTCAGTTCGCTGTAAGCCCGGACCAGCGCGACCGAGGAATCGGCCACCCACTGCAGGCCGGCTGCGGGCGAGTCCAGGAAAGCGTCCACAATCTGCTTCAGCGCGGGCACGGCCTGGGCATACTGGCCGTCCGCCACGGCCTTCAACGCCGGCTTCACGGTGGGCCGTTCAACCAAACCCCAAGTCTTGAGACTCCGCAACGGCTGCGGCAGTTCGCCCGACGGGGTCTTGTAGAAAAGATTCTGCCGGTCCACGCGCGTGACCGCGACGGCGCGCTGCTCGCCGCTGAGCAACGTAAAAAAATCCGAAGCGGACTGCGCCCGCAGCAGGGGCGTTCCCAACGCCACTGCCAGCGCGCTGCCGGCAATCAAACTGGCCCTCATACTCACAAACATGGCAACCAAAGTGCCGTGCTTTTTACAGAAACGCGCCAACCGCGTCAAACAGGAATTGTGCCGTGCAAACCGATTGTCACTGTGTATATTCGACCGGCATGAACCCGAAAGCAAACAACCCGCCGTCGCCGGAGGAGTTCCAGCGCAAGCTCGGCGACTTCCTCAAGCAGCAATACGGTGACAAGGCGGTCTTCGTTTCCATGCAGCCGCAACCCGACACGGCCCAGACCGACGAGCCGGCCGAGCCGGGCGAGCCGAAGCCGATCAAGTTCGAGTTCAATTTCAAGCCCAAGGAGATCAAGGTTTACCTCGACCGCTACGTCATCCAGCAGGACGAGGCCAAAAAGGTCCTCTCCATCGCCGTCTGCGACCATTACAACCACGTCAAGCTCGCCGAAGCCGGCAAGGCCGAGGGCGAATACCAGAAACAGAACGTCATCCTCATCGGCCCCACCGGCGTCGGCAAGACCTACCTCATCAAGTGCATCGCCCAGCTCATCGGCGTCCCGTTCGTCAAGGGCGACGCCACCAAGTTCAGCGAGACCGGCTACGTCGGCGGCGACGTCGAGGACCTCGTCCGCGAACTCGTCCAGAAAGCCGACGGCAACGTCCGCCTCGCCCAATACGGCATCATCTACATTGACGAGGTGGACAAGATCGCGACCGCGCCCAACCTCGTCGGCCGCGACGTCTCCGGCCGCGGCGTCCAGTCCAACCTGCTGAAGCTCATGGAGGAAACTGAAGTGCCGCTGCGCTCGCAGACCGACCTCACCGGCCAGATCCAGGCTGCGATGGAGTTCCAGCGCCACGGCAAGATCAAGAAACAGACCCTCAACACCCGCCACATCCTCTTCATCGTCAGCGGCGCGTTCGACAAACTCGACGACGTCGTCCGCGCCCGGCTGCGCGACGCCCAGATCGGCTTCGGCGCGACCATCCGCGGCGAAATCCCGCGCGACGAGCTGCTGCACCGCACGCGCACCGAGGACTTCATCAAGTTCGGCTTCGAGCCGGAGTTCATTGGCCGCCTGCCCGTCCGCGTCGTCTGCAAGGAACTGACCGAGGACGACCTTTTCAGCATCCTCAAGCGCAGCGAAGGCTCCGTCATCCACCAATACGAGCAGAGCCTCCGCGCGTTCGGCATTGACGTGCTATTCACCGACGACGGCCTGCGCGCCATCGCCAAGCAGGCTGCCGCCGAACACACTGGCGCCCGCGCGCTCATCACCGTCTGCGAGCGTGTCCTGCGCGAGTTCAAGTTCCAGCTCCCGTCCTCCAGCGTCCGCCGCTTCGTGGTCACGCCGGAACTGGTCGAGCATCCCGAAGCCGAGTTGCACAAGATCATGACCGACACCAGCTACGAGGGGCGCGCTGTGGCGCGGATGCTTGTGGAGGAATGGATCCAGCGCTTCAACCAGAAGCACGAGTGCAAGCTGCGCCTGGAGCCGGACGCCGCCGAAGCCATCGTCGAGCGCGCGCTCGCCACCCATCAGCCCGTGCGCGACATCTGCCACGAGTTGTTCAAGGACTACGAGTTCGGCTTGAAGCTGATCAGGAAGAACTCCGGCCAGACCGAGTTCACGCTCCCCCGTGCCGCCGTCGAGAACGCCGAGAAATACCTCAGCGACCTCGTGCTCGCCTCCTACCGCGGCACCGCTGCTGGCTCCGGCGACCCCGATACCGACGACTTGCGATAGCGCGCGTCGCCGAACCACCACGCATTCACCCGCGGCGCGGCCCAGATCATCACAGCCGCCAGCGCCGCGCCCGCGACGAGGTCAATCGCGAAGTGGATGCGGGCGTATTGCGTCGCGAGAATCAGTCCCGACCCAAACGGCAGCACCACCCAGAACCACCGCCGCGCGTGCCGCCACGCGCTCACCAGCACCACCACCGTCACGCCCGTGTGCAGGCTGGGGAAACAATCGCACGGGGTCCGCAACGGCCCGTTCGTGTAAGCTTCCAGCACCGCCCGCACCGCCGCACTGTTCGCATTCAATTGCTCCGCCAGCGACAGCTTTTGCAACACCAGCGGCGGCGACACCGGCACGAGCACGTAGCCGATGTAGCCGACATACAACACGCCGACCACCGCCAGCATGAAGTTGCGGAACACCGCCTCGCTCCGCGCGCGATAGAGCACCACCGACAGCACCGGCGCCATCACGTAGTGCATCGAGTAGCACCCCAGCATCAGCACGTTCATCGGCCCGCAAATCCACCGCTCGAACCAGTAGCACGGCAGCGTCCCGAAAATCGCCACGTCCATTTGCAACGCCCACTGTGTCCTGTCTGTCAGCGGCAGATCGCGCAGGAATTCGTGCAGGTTCTCATACACCAGCACGCAGCCGATGAACGGGATGAAGTCTCGCAGAAACCGCGCCGCCCGCTGGCCCGCCTTGTCCACGCGCCAGATCAGCCAGGCCGCGATGATCGCCATGATACTGAACCCAAACACCGTGTGGAACCCCAGCCGCACCACCCGCCGGAACACGATCATCATCACCAGCATCGCGACCGTGTAGAGGATCAACATCACCTCTTCCGGCCGCAACCGCCGGCGCAGGCCGTTCAACCATCCTGTAGCTTCCGCAGGCACGCCGCATTTCAAC
The DNA here is from genome assembly GCA_016219905.1 of Verrucomicrobiota bacterium. Taxonomy (GTDB): domain Bacteria; phylum Verrucomicrobiota; class Verrucomicrobiia; order CAIQCK01; family CAIQCK01; genus JACRKA01. The sequence continues at coordinate 3,440 of JACRKA010000263.1, read as the reverse complement.
CGCACGCCGCCCCCAAAGTCAACGCCTCGCACGAAAGACTCCACATTCCGCACCCGCGCCGCTATGATGGGCGCGCCAAACGACAGACCGACGGACCTGAAATCCGGCGGTTGAAATCCGAAGCTCCGGTTTTCCGACTTCGGATTTCGGATTTCTTTCGGATTTCGAGTTTCGAGCTTCGGATTTCAGCATGAACCGCTCGCGCCTCAACTTGCTGACCGCCCACGCCCTCGCGTGGAGCATTGCGCTGCCATACCTCTGCGGCTACCCCGCCACCTACGACCTCTGGGCCTACCTCACCCAGGGCAAACTTTTCTGGGAAACCTTCAGCGTCCCGCGCGCCGACGCCGATTCCTACCTTCCAACGATTCCGTGGGTCTGCCACAACTGGCTCGCCAGCGCCCTCGCGTATCCAATCTTCAGCTTCGGCGGTGGCGCTGCGGCCCGCGCGCTGACCTATATCATGATGGTCGGCGCGTGCGCCTTCGCCTACCGCGCCGCGCGGCGCGCCGATGCATCGCCTTTCGTCGCGCTGCTCACGTTCGTCGTTGCGCTGCCGGCTATCAGCGTCGGTGCCATGCCGTGGCGGCCAGCGATGTTCACCCTTCTGTTCGTGCCGTTGCTCATCGCATGGCTCCAATGCGGTCGAGCCACGTGGCTGATCCCCGCGCTCTTTGTCCTCTGGGCCAACCTCCACGCCGGCGTCGCCGCCGGCCTCGTCGTCCTCGGCGCGCATCTCTTGGCGACCGTAGCCGCCGACGTAAGGAGGCGGACCACTGCCGCCAGCGGCCACGCCCGCCTCCTCACGTCGGCGGCTACGAACCGCCTCGCCGTCATCACGTTCCTCTCCGCAGCAGCCACGTTGCTGAACCCCTTCGGCCTCGACTACTGGAAAATGGTCTTCGTCACCGTCGGCGGCGCGAACACCGACATCACTGAGTGGCAGCCGGTGAAACTTTTCAGCCCGGAGCGCCTCGACTTCCAGGTGCTCGTCGTGGCGACATTCGCGCTGCTTGCCGTCGCTCGCGAGAAGGGGCTGCATCGCTGGCTGACGCTCGCCGCGCTCGCCGCGATGGGCTTTCGGCAGGTGCGCGACGTGCCACTGTTCGGCCTTGCGGTCGTGGCGATGCTGCCGCCGGTGGCGGAGCAGTTCATCGCGTGTTGGCGTGAACGCAGCCAGCAGCCGCGCCTGCGAACGTTGCCCTTCGTGTTCCCCATCGCCGGCCTTACGGTCGCGGCGGTGGTGTTGATGTTCTGGCTGCGCTCAGAGCCGCTGTGGTTGCGCGTGCCGGCTGCTCCCGATCCCGGCGGCGTTTACTTTCCCGTCGGCGGGGTCGAGTTTCTACGGCTCAACAACCTTCGCGGCAACGTCGCCACGTTCTACCCGTGGGCTGAATACGCGGCGTGGAAACTCCACGGCCAGTGCCGCTTCAGCGCCGACGGCCGCTACGTCACGGTCTTTCCGCAAGAATCGCTGCGCGTCTCGCTCGACTTCACGGTCGGCCGCGACGGCTGGCGCAAACTGCTCGACGATCACCCGACCGGCTTCGCGCTGGTGCCGCGCGGCTCGGCCATCGAGTCGCGCCTGCGCAACGAGGCCCGCTGGCCGCAGCTCTACGCCGACGCCGGCTGCGTTGTGTTCGCCAAAGACGTCAGCCTTGCCCGACACACACGGACGCTGTCGGCCGATCTTTCGCAGGGTCATTTCCCATGATTCGGATCAGGCACTTGCGCAAAGCGGACTCACCACGCATGGTAGCAGGATGATATTCGCCACCGCACTGACCACGCAGACCGACCCGGCGCACGCCGCCGTCGAGCTTTGCGAACGCATCCACGTCCAGCTCGGCGACGCAAAGGCCGACTTGACCCTGATGTTCGCCTCGCCGCACTTCCGCAACGCGCTGCCGGACTTGATCGAGGACATCCACGTTCATCTGGGCACCCGCAAACTGGTCGGCTGCACCGGCGGGGGCATCATCGGCGTGGACCGCGAGGTGGAGGACAAGCCGGCCGTCTCGCTCTGGGCCGCGTCGCTGCCGGGCGTAAAGGTCACACCGTTCCGCATCACGCAGAACCAGATCGAGGAATCCAACGGCCCCGGCTTCTGGCACAGCGAACTCGACGTGGACCCGAAGGACGAGCCGTCGTTCATCCTGCTGCCCGACCCGTTCAGCACCGACGCGCTCGGCCTCGTGGACCAGCTCAGCGAGGCGTATCCGGGCCGGCCCATCGTGGGCGGCCTGGCCAGCGGCGCGCGCGAGCCGGGCGACAACCGCGTCTGGATCAACGAGCAGGTCCACGAGGGCGGCGCGGTTGGCGTTGCGCTCAGCGGTCCCGTGCGGCTCCAGACCATCGTCAGCCAGGGCTGCAAACCCATCGGCGAGCCGTTCATCATCACCAAGGCGCAAAAGAACGTCATCTTCGAACTGGCCAACCAGCCGCCCGTCGCGGTGATCCAGAAAGTGCTGACCGGGCTGCCGGAGCGCGAGAAGCAGCTTGCGCGGCAGGCCCTCTTCGTCGGCCGCGTCATCAACGAATACCTGCCCGAGTTCCATCGCGGAGATTTCCTGATCCGCAACCTCATCGGCATGGACCCGAACAACGGCGCGATTGCCGTCGGCGACCGCGAGATGCGCTCGGGCCAGACCATCCAGTTCCACATCCGCGACAACAACACGGCCGACGAAGACCTGCGCGAACTGCTGGTGAAACAGGAAGCCGACCTCAAACTCCATCCGCCCGCCGGCGCGCTGCTGTTCTCCTGCCTCGGCCGCGGCGCCGGCCTCTTCGGCCAGCCGCACCACGACATCCGCGCGCTTCGTGAGAAAATCGGCCCGCTGCCCATCGCCGGGTTCTTCTGCAACGGCGAGATCGGCCCCGTCGGCGATCACGCCTTTGTCCACGGCTACACCAGCGTGGTGGGCCTCTTCAGCCCCCGGGAAGCCGGACCGCGCGTGGCGGACTAGCCGGATGCGAAGCCGGTCGCGCCTCTCCGCGGCCGGTTCACGCTTACTTCCTTCGCTTCAACTCCGTCGGCTTTTGAAAGGCGTCGGCGTTGCCGGCATTCTTGCGGAGGAACTCCTGAAGCTCTTTCGTTGGGGCGGTCAGGACAACAATGTCTTCGATGACCTCATGGCGGAGAGCCAGCTTCTTGGCTTCGTTCTGCTTCTTGATCCAGTCGAAGTTCAGGGTGGCGTAGCTGAGCGTGTCGCCATTGAGCGTGATCTTTGTGAACAAATGCGCCGGCAGGAGGTGGAATTTGGCGAAGTTGCCCTTGAGGTCCACGTCCTTGACCGTGGTGTCGAAGAACAAGTCGTTGCCGAGCCGGACGAGAAACCCGTCGAGTTTCGAGGCAGCGCCCTCCTCGTCGGTGGCAGCGATGGCATAGTGGTTGTCGTCGGTCTTCGTGAATGTGAGCGACAGCTTGCTGTCGGCTG
>JACRKA010000260.1 GCA_016219905.1 Verrucomicrobiota bacterium | reverse complement strand
GGATCATAGACCAGCGACCAGTCGAAGACTTTGCCGGGCGTGAGCACCGGGCCTTGATCCACCTTGCCCTTCGTTCCCTTCGCCGTCGCGAACTGGGGAATGAAGTAGTGACCGATGCGCGTCGGCCCGCCGACGTGGATGCCGACGCAGTTCCTCTTGTCCGCAGGCTCCTGGTCGTTGGCGGCGCTGTTGAACCAGCCAAGGAACATGTCGGAGTCGGGGCCGGCGGCGACGAGCTTCACCTTGCCGCGCGCCTCCAGCCGCTGCTCCAACGTCAGCGGACCGACGCGGTCGGCGTAGTAGCCAAGCCGACCCGTGCGCCACAGGCCGCCGCCCACTTCTCCCGGCGCGCCCCCCGCGTGGCTCGTCGTCGCGCTGTAGCCGAAGTTGTGCGCGCCGGCTTGTTCGCGGTCCTCGAAGCTGACGCGATTGCCAGCGCCGATCCAGCCGGGGTCTTTGGAAAAATCCTGCGTCTGGCCGTTGAACTGCACGTCGTCAAAGAAAAGCGTCGCCGCGCCGCCGGACTTCATCGTGTTCATCATGCCGAAGCGGTCGAAGGTCGCGCCTTCCTTCTTGTAACCCGGTGTGAGGTCCACGGTGAACGTGGCCGTATTGGGGAAACGAGCCTGGGCCTCTTTCTCGGAGCGTTCGGGAAGCGCGCCATAGTCTTGCGTCTTGTGGGTATCGCTGCCGATCGTGAAGGTGAAGCGTCCCTTGCCCCCGGCGCCCTGCGGATCGTAATCGAGCGTCCAGTGATATCGCGTGCCATCGTTCTTGAGCGGCGTGGGCCGGAACTTGCCGGGGAGATACGGCGTGATGAACGTGCCGCAGGACTTGTTGCCGCCCGTGATCAGCCGCACCGCCAACCGCCCGCCCTTCTGCTCGAAGTCGAAGTCCAGCCCGAACGACCCGATGAGCCGTCCGCTGCCGCCGGGCTGCTGCGAGTTGAAGAAGCCGAAGAACACGCCCGCGCCGCCCTGCGACGCTGTGATGGCGAAGCTGCCGGAGGCCGTGAGCTTGTCGTCGAGCGTCTTCGCTGGCGTGAGCTGCGCGGCGTAAGAGGCGGGCGTCGTGGATCGCTGGATGCGCCCGCCCATCTCGCCCGCGGCCTTGCCGGCGAAGTGCGTCGCGCTGTAATCGAAGTCCTGCTTCACCACAAAACCGGGCTTTGGCGGGATGCGGTTGTTGCAGCCCTCCCAGCCGGGGTCGCGGTCGAAATGCTCGGTCTTCACGATCATCGCCGGTGGCTCACCAGCGTAGGCCACGCCCGCCAGCGAAGCGACGGCGAGAAACCAGACGAGGCTGCTTCTGCCGGAGGGTGAGTTTGTCGGGTTCATGGTCGTTAACGTGGCTCCACGTTGGACTACTTCACAATCTCCAACCAGCCGAGCGAGGTCGGCACGTGGAAGTCCGGCTCCTCGGTTTTCGGGTCCACCCAGCTCATCCACTCCTGGAGCGGCGGCGGGCCGTCGAGCTGGCGGCCGCGGTTGTGGATGCTGGGCCGCTGGACGACGGGCCGCCCGCTGCGGTCGTGGCTGAACTCGGCGCGGTAGAGTCCGCAGCGGATCTTCACGCCGGGCTTCAGCCGCGGGAAACCCATCGCCTCGAAACTCGCCAGCGGGATGCGGCCCTCGACGACATAGCCTTGGGGCAACGGCGAGGCTTTCGCTTCCAACCCCTTGAAGTTCCATCCCATGTCCAGTTGCCGGTAGTAAGCGCCGCGGTAGTCAAATGCGCGCCCGCGTGAGTCCACCTCGGCGCAGTAGTAGTCCTTCATCTGCTCGTCCCGGCTGAAATACAGCTCCACGCGGTCTTCAAACATGGCGTCTTGCTCGTCGCGGAGCTTGTCCAGCGCCACGATGTCCTCGTCATGCACGCGGAAGGTGAAGTAGAGATGCTTGCCGTCGCACAGCGCGGGGAACTCCGTCGCGGGCGCTTCCGTTTTCTTCCACGGGAAGATGAAATGCTTCTCGACGCCCGCCTCGGCCCACGCAGGCTCGTCGGCCTTGCCGTCCAGTTTGATCGTTGCCGCCGGCAGCCAGCGCGCGCGATAGGTCTGCTCGCTCAGCCGTCGCGGAAGAAAATCATCCTCGCGCAGCTTCATCCGCAGCGGGCCTTGGAACGTCGTGATCCAGAGTTCGCCCGGCACGTGCTCATAGACGTAGGGATACGACAGGCGGTGGTCCGGCTCCTTGTCGCCGGGCTGCATCGGGTCGTAGGCCACCACCACCGGCCCGGTCCACGTCCTGCCATCGTCCTCGGTGAACGCCATCGAGAGCTGCTCGCGCCGGCCGGTCTTCTTCTCCTTATCTATATAGCGGTTCCAAAACAGCGCGAGCCGTCCGCTCTGGAGCCGCAACAACTGCCCCGGCGAGCCGCTCGCCTCGATCTTCCCCGGCTTGATGTCGGTCCAAGTCAGTCCCTCGTCGCTGGAATAGGCTTCGGTGAAACAGCCCCGGTAGGTGCGGATGAGCATCCAGAGCCGGCCATCGTGAAGCTGCGCCAGCGTCGGCTCGATGCCGCCGCCGTGGTCGCCGTAGCCGCCATACTTGCCGAGGTCAATGACGTTGCTCTTCTTCCACGTCCTGCCCTCGTCGTCGGAGGCGTAGCTGAAGCACACGTGGCGGCCGGGATCGGACACCGCCACCTGGCAGCCGAGCACCACGCGCCCGCTGCGCAACTGGATCATCGTCCGCAGCGCGCCGCAGTAGCCGTCCTGCAACATCCGCGGCTCTTCCCACGTCTCGCCGTCGTCGCTGCTGCGCGTCACATAGACGGGAATCCGCATCCCCGGCTGCGGCCCGCCTTTGGCCTGGTTCCAGCGCAACACCATCTCCTTCACGTTGAGGAACGCGAGGATCATCGTGCCTTCGCGTGTCCGCAGCAGCGCGCGCTCGCCGCGGCATTGGAACTTGTTCGTGTCGGCGAACAGCGGCCTCGGCGTCCACGTCTTGCCCTCGTCCTTGCTGACCATCACGCGCTGGTCGTCCACCGCGAGCACCGCGCCATCGCTGCGTTTGGCGAACGGGCCAAGCAACGTTGCCGGCAGCGGCTCGCACTTCGGATGCAGCAGAAGAGTCTTTTTGCCGAACTCGACCTTGTTCCATGCGGGCGCCGCCGCCGCGCAGACCAGAGCAAGCAACGCGAAACAACGCATAACAACTCCTCCAATCACTGGTTCATCATCGTCACGTCATCGCCAGCGCCACTGCGCCCATCACGCCCGCATCGTAGCGCAACTGCGCCGGCTCGACGCGCAGCTTCACGGCGGCTTCGGCGAGACAATAGCGTGGCACGGCGCGGCGCAGTGGTTCTAGAAACTGTGACTCGGGCGCTTCGCTCAAGCCGCCGCCGATGATGATGAGCGCGGGATTGAGCAGGCCAATCGCGACGCCGAGGCCGTGGGCGAGGTCCTCGATGACGCCATCGAGCACGCGCTGTGCGGCTGCATCGCCGCTGGCGGCGAGCGCGAACACTTCCTTGCCGTTGACCTTTCGCCCCAGCGCCTCGCTGCCACGGCGGCCGATGCCGCTGCCGCTGGCGCAGGCTTCGAGGCAGCCGGGTTTGCCGCAGGTGCAGACCGGGCCGTCGCGGCGGACGATGATGTGGCCGATCTCGCCGGCAAGGTTCTGCGCGCCGCGCACGAGCCGGCCGTTGGCGATGACGCCGCCGCCGATGCCGGTGCCGATGTTGACGTAGAGCAGGTCGTTGACGCCGCGGCCCGCGCCGAAGCGCCATTCGCCGAGCGTGCCGGCGTTGGCGTCGTTGTCCACGACGACTGGCGTGCGGAACTGGTTTTCAAGCTGCGCGCGGAGGGGCTTGTTTTCCCAGCCGGGCGTCTGGTGGCTCAGGAGCACGACGCCGCGCTCGAAGTCCACCGGCCCGCCAAAGCCGACGCCGATGCGCCCGACGTGCGCGCCGGACTCCGCCGCCTGTGTCATCAACGCGCCGGTGATCTCCGTGATCCGTTGCAGGCCGGCCTCGGAGCCGCCGGCGCGGTCGGTGGCCCGGTGGAGCTTGGCGATGAGCGCGCCGTCCTCCGACGCGAGCGCGCCGGTGATGTTGGTGTTGCCAACGTCGAGGCCGATGAGAAGCTGTTCCATGGTTGTCGAAGCGGCGACTCCTGACCTGCCGTTGCCCAGCCGTTCGGCGCGGCGCCGGTGGGGATCGTCGGCTTGTGTTTGTAAGTGTGTCCCCTGAAAAGTTGCGCGCGACGCTAACACCCCGGCGGCGGGTTTCAAAGAAATTACCGCCGCGGGCAACCGCAGCGGCTTGCGGCGAAACCCGCGTCACTTCCAGCCGAGGGCGGGCGCGAGCAGGCGGATCATCAGCCAGATGATGATCGCGCCGGCCGCGTCGAGAACGATGCCGAAGCGGATCATCCGGCTCATCGCCACCAGGCCCGTGCTGTAAACGATGGCGTTGGGCGGGGTTGAAACCGGCATCATGAAGCCGAAGCTGCACGCCAGGCAGGTCGCGATGGCCACGGGCACCGGGTCCACTTGAGCCGCTTGCGCCACGGCGATCATCATCGGCACCATGACGTTGGCGGAGGCGGTGTTGGAGGTCGCCTCGCTCAGCAGGATGGAGAGCACGATGGCCATGGCGGTGATGGTCCAGAGGCCGGGCGAGCCGAGCAGCGCGACGACCATCTCGCCGAACGCCTTCGCGAGGCCCGTGTCGAAGATCTGTTTGCCGAGCGCCAGGCCGCCGCCGAAGAGCAGGATCGTGCCCCAGTCAATCGTCGCCGCATCGCGCCACGACAGCGTGAACTTCAGCGGCCGCAACGTCACCGGCAGCAGGAACAGCACCAGGCCCGCCACCAGCCCCACGGTCGCCTCCGGAAAATGCGCCGCCACAGTCGCCGCGCCGAACCGTTTCCCGCCGAAGACCAGCTCGACCAGCCCCGGATAGATCCAGAGCGCCACCGCGCTGAAGAACACGATGTCGGTGTTCAACTCGCCCCAACTGCGCGGGCCGAGCGCGCGCCGCTGCCGCCGGAACTCCGCCGTCAGGGCGTGGTGGTTTTCAAACCGCGCGCTCGCCGGCGGCCGCAGCAGCCAGACCAGGAACACCATCAGCGCCGCCGTCAACGGCAGCGCCAGTTCCATCCACTGGAAGAATGAGATCTTCACCCCAAGGAGCTGCTGCACGAAGCCGAGCGCGATCAGGTTCGGCGGCGTGCCCACGGGCGTCGCCAGGCCGCCGACCGAAGCGGCAAAGGCCACCATCAACAGCAGGCGGGTCTTGGCGCGCTCGTCGGCGGCAAAGTGCGGGTTGGCCCGCAGCACGCCGACCGCGATCGGCACCATCATGGCCGTGGTGGCGGCGTTGCTCATCCACATCGAGATGAGGGCCGTCATCAGCCCGAACGCGGCCACCAGCGTGGCGGGCGAGCGCGCCACCAGCGGCAGGCTCAGGAAATTCAGCGCGATGCGGCGGTCCAGCCCGTGGGTCTGCATCGTCTTGGCGAGCATGAAACTGCCGATGAACAGGAACGTCACCGGGTTGGCGAACGGCGCGAGCACCTTCGCCTCGTCGGCGACGCCGAGCACGATGCAGAGCGTCGGCCCCAGCAAGGCCGTCGCCGCGAGCGGGATCGCCTCGCTGACCCAGTAGATCAACGTGAACGCCATGATCGCCGTCAGCTTGTGCGCCTCCACGCTCACGCCCGGCATCGGCAGCCAGTAGATCGCCACCAGCGCCGCCGGCCCCAGGAGCAAGCCGGCACGTTGCCGCCAGTAGTCGAACCGGGACCCGGTTGCCGACGCGTCGCTGTCTGCGGTCTCCTCCATGGCGCGCGCATGCTAGACGGTGTCGGCGCAACATGCAACCCACCTTGCCCAACCTTGCCCGGTCACGGTTTCGCAGCAGCCGCCGCGTCGGGAATCGTGAAGTGGAACGTCGAGCCGCGGCCCAACTCCGCTTCCACCCAGATGCGGCCGCCGTGATGCTCGACGATGCGCTTGCACGTCGCCAGCCCCACGCCCGTGCCCGGATAGTCCTCGTGGCGGTGCAGCCGTTCGAACACCCGGAAGATGCGCTCGAAGTATTGCGGCTCGATGCCCAGGCCGTTGTCCTGCACCGAGAACCGCCACGCGCCGCCTTCGCGCCGCGCACCGACGTGGATCTGCGGCGCCTCCTTGCGGCAGAACTTCAGCGCGTTGCCCAGCAGGTTCTCAAACAACTGCGTCAGGAGCGCGGCGTCGGCGGTCACGGTTGGCAGCGGGTCGTGTGTGATGTTCGCGCCGGAGGCGGCGATGCCGGTTTGCATCCGGCCCAGCACGGTCTTGAGGACCGCTTCGCAGTCGGTCGGCCCCAACCTCGCCGGACGCCGGAACAAGTTCGCATAAGCATGGAGATCCTGGAGCAACGCCTTCATCCGGACCGTGCCTTCGACGGCGAACTTGATGAACTCGTCGGCGTCGGCATCCAGCCGGTCGCGATAACGGTGCCGCAACAGCTCCACGAAACTGGCCACCATCCGCAGCGGCTCTTGCAGATGATGCGACGCCACGTAGGTGAAGCGCTCCACCTCCGCGACATGCCGTTCCAGTTCCTCCTTCGCTTTCCGGCGCTCGGTGACGTCGCGGATGACCGCGGTGATGAGACGCCCTTGGGCGGTCTCCAGCGGGCTGAGGCTGATCTCCGCCGGAAACTCCGAGCCGTCCTTGCGCCGGCCGAACAACTCAAGACCGCTGCCCATCGGCCGCCGGGCCGGGTGATGGGTGTAGCCCTGCCGCTCGTGGACGTGACGGTCGTGGAAGCGCCCCGGAATAAGGGTCTCGACCGGCTGGCCCAACAACTCGACGCGCGGATAGCCAAACAATCTTCCCGTTTCGGCGTTGACGAGCACGATGCGCCCCTCCCGGTTCACGATTACTATTGCGTCGGGCGCTGACTCGACCAGGTCGTGGAACTGCTGTTCCGTGCGCCGGTGGCTTTCCATCTCCGTCTGCGCCGCTACTTTGGCCCGCTCCAACTCGACGGTGCGCTCCGCCACGCGCTGCTCCAGGTCCGCCGACGTGCGCCGCAGCCGGCCCATCACCAGGCCCAACGCCAGCAGCCCCAGGCCGGTCATGCCGCCGATGAGCGCAAAGGTCTCGCTCAACTCCGACCGCACCTGCGTGACCACGGGATTCAGCGGCCGGATGATCTCCAGCACCCCCATCAGGTCGCCCTCGCGCCAGTCGCGTTTCGGGCTGCCGGCGTGGCTGTTGTGGCACGACACGCACTCGGCCCGCGCCACTTCCGCCCGCGCGTAGCGCAGCACCGTCCGGCCTTCCGCCCGCTCGAACCGCGCCACCTCCTGCGCGGGCCGTGCCCGCAACAGCCGCAACGCCTCGCGTTCGAACTCATCGCGCGGCCCGCCGTCCTGCCGCGATGGAAACGGCGGGTCGTTGTAGAGCCGTATCTGAAAACCGGGCTGGCGTTCGCCCAGCTTCCTGCCCAGCGCCGCCGTCAATGTCTCGGGCAACGGGATCGCGCGTTCTTTGCCCTCGTAATCGCCGCGCGCCTCCACGCCGTGCGCCCGCAGCCGGCTGACGACCTCTGACATGTAAAGCGTCCGCAGCCCGGCCACCAACTCCGCCTGCTGCGACACGTCCTGCGTGGCCACGGCCGACACCAGCCGCTGGAAAACCCGGTGCGTGCTCCAGAAAATCAGCGCCACCCCCGCCAGCAGCATGCACGTCAGCACAACGATGATGTGGCGGTAAATCCAGCCGACAATCCCGCCCCAGACTGTTGCAAGTTTTTCCCGCCCCACAGAACCACCCACTGTCATTCGGCACACTCACGTTTCTGGCTCGTTTGTTTGGGCGAATCTAGCGCACCAACTCCCGTTGCGAAAGTCGGCGGGCGGAATCAGGCGCAGCCTTCCCGGTGGCTGGGAACCGGGATCAGTTCTTCGACACCGATGGCGGCGCTGGCGGCGGGGAGCTTGCCGCAGGCGCGGCCTGGGCTTCAGGCATGGCGAACGTGCCGGCTGGCTCCGGCTCCGGCGCGAGGGTCACCTTCGAGCGTTCCATCTCGCCCTCGCTCTCGAAGTGGTCCATCGGCCGCGCCGCGCCGTGGTCGTCGCCGCGGCGGGTGAACTTCACCGACACGATCTTCGAGACGCCGCTCTCCTCCATCGTCACGCCGTAGAGCACGTCGGCCATCGCGATGGTGCGCTTGTTGTGCGTGATCAGCACGAACTGGCTCTGCTTGAGGAACCGCCGCAGGATGTTCAAGAAGCGGTTGATGTTGCTCTCGTCCAGCGGGGCGTCCATCTCGTCCAGCACGCAAAACGGGCTGGGCTTGACCATGTAGATCGCGAACAGCAGCGCCACGGCCGTCATCGTCTTCTCGCCGCCGCTCAGCAGCGTGATGCTCGTGAGCTGCTTGCCCGGCGGGCGCGCCACGATCTCGATGCCGCTCTCCAGCGGGTCGTTCTCGTCGAGCAGGATCAAGTTGGCCTTGCCGCCGCCGAACAACTCGCCATAAATCTCCTGGAAGTTCGTGCGGATGTTCTCGAACGTCTCGCTGAACAGCTTCTTCGTCGTCGTGTTGATGTGCGCGATGACCTTCAGCAGGTCGTCCTTGCTCTTCACGAGGTCGTCATGCTGCTGCGTCAGGAATTGGTGGCGCTGCTCCAGCTCGTCGTATTCGGTGATCGCTTCGAGATTGACCGGCCCCATCGCGTCGAGCCGCTGTTGCATCTCGCCGACCTGCTGCTCGATGGCGGTCCAATCCGGGGCGAGGCCGGCTTGCGACGTTTCCTCCGGCGTCAACGTCGTGGTCTGCGCCTGGCCCTGGTCGGCGATGGTGATCTTCAGCACCTCCGGCGGCAGGTCGTCGAGGTTGGCGTGATACTGGCGGGCGACGCGCTCCTTGAGGTTCTGGATCCCCATCCGCTTCTCGGCAAGCTGGAGTTCGAGCGCGCTGCGCTTCTCCTTCTCCTCGTCGGCTTTCTTGCGGCCGGCGCGGACTTCCTCCTCCAGTTGCGCGATGCGCGCAACGAAAAGCTGCCGTTGCTCCTGCTGGCCGGTGAACTGCCGCTGCAACTCGTCCCGCCGCGCAACGCCCGCCTCGACGGCCTTCTCCGCCTCGGCGATCTCGTGCCGCAACCGCCCGATGCGGTCGTGATAGCCCGCGATCTCGCGCCGGCGGCCCTCGGCCAGTTCGCGCAGTTCGGCGATGCGCGCCTCCACCGGCGCCTTGGCGGCGGCAACGCCGTCGTGGCGCTGCTGCTCGGTGGCCAGCGCGATCTTCGCCTCGGTGACGAGGTCGAGCCGGCGCTGGCGCTCGGCTTGGAACTGTCCCGTCTGCTGGCGATGGGCGAGCAGTTGGTGGCGCAGTTCGGTCTCGCGCTGCTCGCTCGCGGCGACTTCCTGCTGGATCTGCGACTTGCGCGCCGCGTCGCCGGTGCCTTGGTGGGCGAGCTGGTTGAGTTCCCACTCGACCGTTTCGAGCTTGTGGCCGAGTTCGGCCATTTCCTTCTCGACGGCGTTCAGTTCGCCCTCCTGCGTGGCGATGCGGACTTCGCGCGAGTGGATCTCGCCGCGCGTGGACGCCAGTTGTTTCTCCGCCTCGACGGCTTCGTTGCCGATGGCCTGCTGCTGGGCCTGAGTCTGCGTGGTCTGTTGCTGGAGACGCTGGAGCAGTTCGCTCAACTCGGCGATCTGCGTCTTGCGCGTGAGGATGCCCGCCGCGCTCTCGGTGCCGCCGCTGAGGATGCCGTGGCGGCTGACGAACTCGCCGCGCGGCGTGACCGCTTCCAGGTCGGCGGACTGGCCGACGAGCCGCAACGCGGCGGCCAGGTCGGGCACGATGACGACACGCGACAGGAGCGACCACAGCAACGGACGCAGCGCGTCCTCGCAGCGGACCTGCTCGACGGCGTAGCCGAGCGCGCCTTCGGGCTTGAGTTCGAGTTGCGGCGGCGCGGCGCGATGGAGGTCGAGCGGCGCGAGCGAGGCGCGGCCCAGTTGACGGTCGCGGAGCGCGCCCAAAATCTTTTCGGCGCTGGCCGTGTCGCGGACGACGACGGCCTGGAGATGATGGCCGAGCGCGGCCTCGATGGCGGCGGCATATTGCGGCTCGACCTGGATGCACTGTGCCAGCGCGCTCATGAGCGCCCCGGCGGGCACATCGGCGGCGGTGGCGTTGCGCAGGACGGCGACCGCGCCGGACGAGTAGCCTTCGTAGTCGCGTTCGAGTTGCTGGAGGATTTCCAGCTTCGACTTCACCTCGGCGATGGAGCGGACCTCGGTGGCGGCGGCGGCGGAAAGTTGTTTGAGGTTGGCATTGGCCTGCAACAGCACCTGCTCGGCGGTGGTGAGTTCCTGGCGCTGCTTGTCGAGCGCGGCCTTCTGCTCGTAAAGGTGGCGGACCTGTTCCTCGCGGCCGCTCTGGACGCGGGCCTGGCGCTCGGCAAGCTGGGCCTTCTCGGTGCCGAGCCGTTCGAGGCGGAGGCTGGCGTTGCGCTGCTGGATGTCGAGCGAGGAAAGTTCGTTGCGGAGCTTCGACGCGCCGCTCTCGACCTCGATGATGGACGACTCGGTTTCGCGGGTCGCCTGCTCGGCGGCGGCCAGTTGCGCGTCGAGCGCGGCGACGGCGTCCTGCGCGGCCTTGAGCGCGGCGGCGCGCTCGGCGACGGCGGAGGCCAGCGCCTTCAACTGCTCTTCGAGCGCGGCCAGCGCGGCCTGCTGCCCGGCGAGCTTGTGCTCGGCGACGGTGATGTCTTCGGAGTATTTGGCGATGAGCGTCTCGAACTCGACGATGCGCTCGTTGTTGAACTGGATGCGGCTCTGGCTGCGTTCGATCTCGCTGCGGGTCTCGATCTGTTGCTGCGTGGTGCGCGCGATCTCCAGCTCGTGCTGTTCGAGCGCGTGGCGCTGCTGGCCGGTTTGCGCCTCGCCCTGCTCGACGACGCGCGTGGCCGCGGCGATGGTCGCGTCGAGGGCGGCGACGTCGGTCTGGAGCGCGTTGACGGCCGCCTCCATTTCGTCGAGGCGATGGCGGCTGAGGCGGCAATCGAGGCCCTTGAGTTCGTCGAGGAGTTCCTTGTAGCGGCGGGCCTTGCCGGCCTGGCGCTGGAGCGAACCGATCTGCCGCTTGACCTCGCGGATGATGTCGGTGACGCGGACAAGGTTGGCCTCGGTGTATTCGAGTTTGCGGAGCGCCTCCTTCTTCTGCGTCTTGAACTTCGTGATGCCGGCGGCTTCCTCGAAGATGGCGCGGCGGTCCTCCGGGTGCGCGCTGAGGATCTGGTCAATGCGCCCCTGCTCCATCATCGAGTAGGCCGCGCGGCCCACGCCGGTGTCCATGAAGAGTTGCTGGACATCCTTCAGGCGGACGGGCGTCTGGTTGATGAAGTAGTTGCCCTCGCCGCTGCGGAACACGCGGCGCGTGATGGTGACTTCGCCGTAGTCGAGTTGCACGCCGGCGACGGGCGCGAGTTCGCCGGGTTTGATCTCGGCGATGGTGAGGCTGACCTCGGCCATGCCGATCGGCTTGCGGCCGTCGGTGCCGCTGAAAATCACGTCGGCCATCTCGCCGCCGCGCAGCGCCTTCGCGGACTGTTCGCCGAGGACCCAGCGCAGGCCGTCGGAGACGTTCGATTTACCGCAGCCGTTCGGGCCGACGATGGCGGTCACGCCGGGCAGGAACTCGAGCCGGGTTTTTTCTGCAAAGGACTTGAAGCCAACCAGTTCAAGGCTTTTAAGATACATGATGTGGGCAACTTGTTAGTAAGTTGCGCGGAGGTTGCCACAGGCAGCGGGAGCTGTAAAGCGAAAACACCATTAGCGGTGTCTGCCACGGCGTCAGGCCCCAAAATGTTGGGCTTCTGCCCCTCGGTCAGAAACCCGTCAGTTTCCTGTCAGTAACTGCGTATCTTGCCATTCCACAACGCGTTTGAGCCGTCCGCAGTTTGGAAACGCGCGCGTTCTGAGATAAATGGTCACGCCTCATTCCGGCCGCCTGTCTGTCGCCGTCAGTCTTGCTTTTGGCGCGCCGGTGCGTTAGCAACTCGTTTCCATGAAGACCATCATATCCTTTCTGGGCGCGGCACTGGCCTTGTCGTGTGTCGCAACGATCATCGCACACTCCGCCGAACCCTCCGGCAAACGCGTCTGCCTCTTCGACGGCAAGACCCTGACGGGCTGGACCGTCCTGACCTGCGAAGCCGAGGTTGACAACGGCGAGCTGTTCATCAAGTCCGGCAACGGCCTGATCCAGACCGTCCGCAAATACGCCGACTTCGTCTTCGAGTTCGACTGGAAGGCCCTCAAGCCCGACAAGTGGGACAGCGGCGTCTATTTCCGTTACGACACCGTCCCGCCGAAGAAACCGTGGCCGGCGCGCTACCAGGCGAACTTGCGGCAGGGTCTCGAAGGCAACGTCGGCGGTTTGAAAGGCGCCGAAAGCACGGGGCTGATCAAGCCCGGCGAGTGGAATCATTTCAAGCTGACCGTGCGCGGAACCCAGGCCGGGATGGAGATCAACGGCAAGCCCGCATGGAAGGCCGACGGCCTCGAAGGCCCCAAGGAAGGCTTCATCGCCATCCAGGCCGAAGTCCCCGGCGGCGGCCAGCACCGCTTCCGCAACATCTACATCACCGAGCTGAAGTAGGCCGTTCTATCGCCGCCCGACGTCACCTCGATGAACATGATGCGCTCCTTGCTTGCCCTCACCGTCCTTATCACCTCCGCCGCCTTCGCCGCTGACTTGCCCGCCATCCCGGCCGGGCCGATCGCCAAGAAGAAGGAACTCCTCTTCTCCGACGACTTCCAGGGCGCCACGCCCGCCAAGGTCTGGCACCGGGTCGTCCCCACCTTCGCCGTCGAGAACGGCGCGCTCAAGGGCACCCAGACCCGCGACAAGACCATCCCCGCCGCCGACGGCAAACCCGAGATCAAGGCCCACGCCGCCGTGCACGGCCTGGAGATCCCCACCAAGGACAGCGTCGTCGAGTGCAGGATCAAGTTCGAGGGCGCCACGATGATTGATGTCGAGTTCGACGACCGCAAATTCACCGGCTCCCACTACGGCCACCTCTGCCGCGCGATTGTCCGCCTCAACGGCGTCACCCTCATGGACGAGCGCGACGGCGGCATGCGCAACGACATCCGCGAGATGCGCAACGACCCGTCCAAGAAAGCCGAAGTCGCCAGGCTCCTCGCCGGCCGGCAGGTCACCTATCCCGCCAAACTCGAAGCCGGCAAGTGGTATGCCCTCGTCGTCGAGACCGTCGGCGATGAAATGCGCGTCACCCTCGACGGCAAACCCGCCGCCTGCCTCAAGTCCTCCGGCATCGCCCACGCCACCAAGTCCAAGATCGAACTCGGCGTCGCCGGCAGGGACGGCTGGTTCGACGACATCAAGGTCTGGAACGCCGAACCGGTGAGGCGGTGAACGCATAAACGCGCGTTCACAGGCTTTCATCTGCCCGCAACATGTGTTAAACAAGAACCGTGAAAACGTTGGACGAGAGCCTCCTCAAGACCGCCACGCAACGGCTCGTAGCGGAGTTCCAGCCGGAGCAAATCTGGCTGTTCGGCTCGCACGCGTGGGGCACTCCCAGCGAGGATAGCGACGTGGACTTGCTTGTCGTGGTGCCGCACAGCGATGAGGTGCCGATCCGGCGTTCGCAACGAGCGCACCGGTGCTTGCGAGGCTTGCGAATGCCCAAAGATGTTCTGGTCGAAACGCGCCAAGAGGTGAATCGCGTAAAACATCTAAGAAGCTCTCTCGAGCACACCATCCTCAGCCGCGGCCGAAGGCTCTATGGGTAAAGCGGCCTCCGAAGTCAAAGCCTGGATGACCAAGGCATGGCGTGATCTGGAAACTGCGCGCCAGGTGTCCATCGCTCAACCGCCGTTCTATGACGTTGCGGTTTATCATTGCCAGCAAGCCGCCGAGAAGGCGGTCAAGGCGTTCCTTGTTTGTCACGACAAGCCGTTCGAAAAAATCCACGACATCGAAGTGCTCGTGGACCTCGCTGCTGAAATCGAACTCTCGTTCAATCAGTTGGCGGACGCCGCCGATGTGTTGACTCCCTACGCCACACAATTCCGTTACCCCAACGCTGCTTTCGCCGCAGAGCCGGAGCCGGATGTATGCGCTGAAGCCCTGCAGCTCGCCCGGGAGGTTTATGATTTCGTGCTCAAATTGCTTCCGGCCGAGGTCCGGCCGTGAGGATGGACACACCCGAACCGCCGGTGACGAGATGCGCGTCACCCTCGACGGCAAACCCGCCGCCTGCCTCAAGTCCTCCGGCATCGCCCACGCCACCAAGTCCAAGATCGAGCTCGGCGTCGCCGGCAAGGACGGCTGGTTCGACGACATCAAGGTCTGGAACGCCGCGTCGGTGAAGCGATGAACGCTCGCAGGAATCTCTGCAAATATGCTGCCGAGCAAGGCTCTGCCGATCTCGAATGATAGGTGGCTTCGCGCATGTCTGAACAACAACAATCAGGGAATTGGTATGTGCTCGTGTGGAACCTGAAGGTATCTGCACCAATTCAAGTGGCACCGGGTCTTACGCTCCGCCCGCTCAATGCTCCGCTGACGGTTTGGGACTTGGCTGCGACTGGAGCAGTTGGTTTTCGGGAGTGGGCGACACTAGAGCCATTTGCCAGCAACATCCACTGCGAGTTAGAAACGTCGAAAGACGCGGCAATCCTTCCCGGGTATGACGCTCTTAACCGAGCATGGTTGACTTGTGCCCTTCTATTGCTAAGAGGTCTTGGCCGGTCGCTCCCCATTGCTGCATCAGCATATACTTGGCAGTCTGTTGCAGGCCACCAAGAGCGCACCAAATCCGTCTTTCATGAACAGCTTGCAGAGGAGGGCGTGGATGCAGCAGTTCACTCTTCACGCCGCGAACTCCCGCGATTCACGGGATCTCTACTGGATTACCACCTTCATGTTCTGACCTGCCTCTCAACCTGCAATGAGGAACTCACCGAAGGGGACGCCGAATGGATTCGCAGGCATTTTGACAAATTCAACAAACTTGCAACTTCGTCCGAACGATTTCGCTTCGCGCTCGAAGCGTCGAATGATTGGCGATATTGCAAGGACGCTCGAACGGCAATCTCCCGTCTGTGGGCCGGGATCGAGTGCCTCTTTGGCATTTCATCCGAACTTGTGTTTCGACTGTCACTGATGGCTGCATCCGTTTTGCAGCCGCGAGGTTCCGGACGCCGAGATTGCTTTCATCGCGTCAAGAAGCTCTACGGTATTCGTTCAAAAGCTGTCCACGGTGATGAAATATCAGAAGAACGACTCGCCGAAGGCTTGGACGGTTCGTTTTGCTTGTTGCGCGACCTGCTTATTGCGTTCGTCGCCTACGGAAAGGAATACTCAGAACAAGACTATGAGGCCGCAATCTTTTTATAGAGCGGCGCCTTGCAGTGGACCCGCTACCGAAGTCGGGCGTTAGTCAGCATCTACGCGAGGCATTGGCAGTCTATCGAGCGGGTGAGCATGAACAATCCGATGAATGACACGGAGCGGATCTTGACGAAGATGGCGCGAGGTTGGTTAATGGCCGAACGTGGCAACAATCCCAAAGGGATTGACTCATCCAGCCCAGGGTTGCGAGGAACGAGCTACCCTGGGATTGCAATAACCAAACGACATCAACCCTGAAAGGGTTGAATCCGAAGCCAGGAAAAGCCCATCATCCCGCCATGCCGCAATCGCTCGCAAAGATCCTGGTGCATACGGTCTTCTCAACCAAAGAGCGCCGACCGTTTCTGCGCGACAAAGCCCTCCGCGAAGAATTGCACCGCTATCTCGGCGGCATCCTCGGCAACCTCGACTGCCAGCCCATCATCGTGGGCGGGGTTGAAGACCATGTGCATTTTCTGTGTGCGCTGTCGCGCACATGCGATGCGGCAACGATGGTCAAGGAGGTGAAACGCGGGTCGTCGTTGTGGATCAAGACGAAGGGGCCGGGGTTGGAAGAGTTCGCGTGGCAGAACGGTTACGGGATTTTCTCCATCGGGTATTCGCAAATCGAAGCGGTGCGGGGCTACATCGCAGCGCAAGAAGAGCATCATCGCAAGATGTCGTTTCAGGACGAGTTGCGCGAGATGTTGCGGCGGTATGCGGTTGAATTCGACGAGCGGTATGTGTGGGATTGATTCAACCCTTTCAGGGTTGGATTGGTTTGTGGTTCATTGACCCAGGGTAGCGCGCGGCGCGCAACCCTGGGCTGAGTGATTCCAATCCCTTCGGGAGTGATTTGGGTTCCGGTTCTGTGTTCGACTGCCTTCCATGAAATCACTTCTTCTCCTCGCCATTGTCCTAGCCCAAACGGCGGCGTTTGCCGATGACGCCAAATCCCTCCTCGTCCAGCCGGGGAAGGTTGTTGCCCAGCCGGATCTCAAGCAGCCGCTGGGGAAAGAATGGAGTGTGCGGAAGGGAACCTGGGAGGCGAAAGACGGGGAACTGGTGTGCGCGGAGGTGCCGGCGGACAAACATTCCGCGGTGCTGTGGCATCAGGTGGGGTTGCAGAGCGCGGTCATCGAATGCGAGTTCCAACTGGATGGCGGCAAGGTGTTCATCATCGGCTGCGATTCGGCCAAGGGCCACGTCGGGCGGGTGACCATCACGCCGAAGCTGGCGCGGATCACGGAAGACGCCTCGGCGGTGAAAGGCAAAACTCCCCCCAAGACCCTCGCCGAAGCCGCGCTCGATCTGAAACCGGGCCAATGGTATTCGGCGCGGCTGGTGTGGACCGGCGACAAGATGGCGGCGTGTGTGGCTGGCAAAGAGATCCGGGGACAACATGCGAATCTGGCCGCGCCCAAGGCGCGCTGGTGGTTCGCCGTGGGCGGCGCGAAGGTCCACCTGAAGAACGTGAAGGCGTGCGAGGGGAAATAAGCCCCGCCGTTCCAGCCGCCAAGCCCGGCTTCCTTGCCATCACAAAGGCCGTTTGCTACTGTCGCCGCCCATGAATTACCTCGTCACCGGTGGCGCCGGGTTCATCGGGTCCCATCTCACGGCGCGTCTGCTGCGCGACGGCCATCGCGTGGTCATCGTGGATGACTTCAACGATTTCTACGAGCCGGCCATCAAAGAACGCAACGTGGCGCGGCTTCAGCCTGCCAAGCGCGTCGTGTTGCACCGGCTCGACATCACCGACAAGCCGGCGCTGGACCGCGTGTTCGCGGCGGAGAAATTTGACGCCATCGTTCATCTGGCGGCGCGGGCGGGCGTGCGGCCGAGCATCCAGCACCCGCTGCTCTACGTGCAGACCAACGTCGCCGGCACGATGAACCTGCTGGAGTGCGCGCGCGCAGCGGGCATCCAGAAGTTCGTCTTCGCCTCGTCATCGTCGGTCTATGGCGTCAACTCGAAGGTGCCGTTCAGTGAGAGCGACCCGATCTTCAAGCCGATCTCGCCCTACGCGGCCACCAAGCTCGCCGGCGAGGCGATCTGCCACTCCTATCATCATCTCTACGGCATGGACATGACCTGCCTGCGGTTCTTCACGGTCTATGGCCCGTCGCAACGGCCCGACCTGGCGATCCACAAATTCACGCGGCTCATCACGGCGGGGAAACCGATCGAAGTCTTCGGCGACGGCACGACGCGGCGGGACTACACGTTCGTAGATGACATCGTGGATGGCATCATGGCGTGCATCCGCGGCAGCTTCGGCTATGAGATCTTCAACCTCGGCAACAGCAACACGGTCGAGCTGCGTTACCTGATCGAGTTGATCGAGCGCGCGCTCGGCAGGAAAGCGGTGATTGACCGCCAGCCGGAGCAGCCCGGCGACGTGCCGATCACGTTCGCCGACGTGTCGAAAGCGCGCCGGATGCTCGGCTACGAGCCGAAAATAAAAATCGAGCAGGGCGTTGCCAAATTTGTCGAATGGTTCCGACAACAGAAGTGAAACCCGAAATCCGAAGCTCGAAATCCGAAACAAATCCGAAGGCGGCAATGACGAAACACGAGAATGCTCCCGGCAAGTTTCCGGATTTCCTTTTTGGCCATTTGAGTTTGTTTCGGATTTCGGGCTTCGGATTTCGAATTTCCAGATGAAACACTCCGCTGTCATCAAGCTGCTGCGCGACCTCGTCGCCATCCCCAGCGTCAATCCGCAGGGCGAGCCGGGCACGGACAAGACCGGCGAGGCGGAGATCGCCGCGTTCGTCGCGCAACGGCTGCGGCGGATGGGCGCGGACGTGGAGTTCCAATACGCCGAGCCGGACCGGCCGACGGTGATCGGCAAGCTGGCGGCGCGTGGGCGGGCGAAGCGCGCGGTGGCGTTCGCGCCGCACACGGACACCGTGAGCGTGGCGGGCATGACCATCGAGCCGTTCAAGCCGGTCGTCCGCGGCGACAAGCTCTACGGCCGCGGCGCGGCGGACACGAAGGGGTCGCTGGCGGCGTTCCTGGCGGCGATGGAACGCGCCGCGCGGTCGCGCGCGGCGCGCGAGCACGACATCTACCTGATCGCGCTGATGGGCGAGGAGAGCGGCAACGACGGGGCGAAGTTCCTGATGCGCCACAAGTGGCCGAAGCTGCTGGGCAAACTGGATTTCGTCATCGTCGGCGAGCCGACGGAGCTGGACATCGTCAACGCGCACAAAGGCTCGCTCTGGTTCCGCGCCACGACACGCGGGCGGGCCTGCCACGGCGCGATGCCGGAGCACGGCGAGAACGCCATCACCAAGATGACGCGGATCATCGGGCGATTGGAGCGCGATTTCATGCCGCGGCTGGCGCGACGGCGGCATCCGGTGCTCGGCTGCGCGACGATGAACATCGGCACGATCCGCGGCGGGACGAAGGTCAACATCGTGCCCGACCGTTGCGCGATGGAGGTGGACCTGCGCACGCTGCCGGGAGACGACCATGTGGCGATGTTGCGGAAGCTCCGCGCGATGCCGGGCCGGCCGGAAGTTGAAGTGATGACCGATTGCGCCGGCCTGCAGACGCCGGCGGGGAATCCATTCGTGCGACAGCTCGTGGCGGCGGGCGGCGGGCGGTGCGTGGGCGCGCCGTGGTTCTGCGACGCGGCGGTGTTCGCGGAGCGTGGCGTGCAGGCGGTGGCGTTCGGGCCGGGCAGCATCAAGCAGGGTCACACGAAGGATGAATTCACTAGCATCTCGCAAGTGGAACGGTGCGAAGTTATCATCGGCCGGTTTCTGGAGAATCTTCCGTGAAGACGCTGGTCATTGTCCCGACTTACAACGAGCGCGAGAACCTCGCACGGCTGGTGGAGGCCGCGCTGGCGGCGACGCCGGAGGTGGAACTGCTCATCGTGGACGACAACTCGCCGGACGGCACGGGCAAGATTGCCGACGACATCACCGCAAAGAATCCGCGCGTCCACGTCATGCACCGCGCGGGCAAGCTGGGCCTCGGCACGGCCTACATCGCCGGGTTCCGCTGGGGCTTGCAGCGCGACTACGAGGCGATGATGGAGATGGACTGCGATTTCAGCCACGACCCGCGCGAGCTGCCGAAGTTCATCGCGGCGGCGAAGGACGCGGACGTGGTGATCGGCTCGCGTTACAGGAACGGCGTGCGGGTGGTGGACTGGCCGATGCAGCGGCTGTTGCTGAGCTTCGGCGCGTCGAAGTATGTGCGGATCGTGACCGGGATGCCGGTCAGCGATCCGACGGGCGGGTTCAAGCTGTTCCGCCGTCATGTGCTGGCGGCGCTCGAATTGGGCACGGTGCGTTCGGAGGGCTATGGGTTCCAGATCGAGATGAATTACCGCTGCTGGATGGCGGGCTACCGGATCGCGGAGCTGCCGATCACGTTCGTGGACCGGCGGGCGGGCGTGTCGAAGATTTCGCGCAAGATCGTGTGGGAGGCGCTCTGGATGGTATGGCGGCTGACGATCTCGCACGGGTTCCGGCGTTGGCCACGACGGCGGGCGACGGCATGAGCGCGCCTCCGACGATCAGCGTGGTGGTCCCGCACAAGCCGGGCTTGGAGGAGGTGCGCGTGCTGAAGGCGCTGGAGACGGTGGATTATCCGCGCGAACGCTTCGAGGTGATCGTGGCGGAGGGTTATCATCCGAGCAAACAGCGCAACCAGGCGGTGGCGCAGGCGCGCGGCGAGATCGTCATGTTCTTCGATGACGACGTGCAGCCGGACGCGAAGATTTTCCGGCGGGTCGTGGAGGGCCTCGAAACGTTTCCGGATGCGGCGGTGGTGGGCGGGCCGAGTGTGATCCCGGCAACGGACAATTTCTGGCAGCAGTGTTTCGCGCGCGTGTTCCGGTCGCGGGTGACGATGGGCCGGAGCATCGCGCGCTACGAATCGAAGGGCGAACGCCGCGCGACCAACGAAAGCGAGCTGATCCTCTGCAACCTGGCGATGCGGCGCGAGGTGTTCCAGAAGGTGGGCGGTTTCGACGAGCGGCTGTGGCCGAACGAGGAGAACGAGTTGTTCGACCGGCTGCAACGGCACGGCTACCAGCTCATCTACGATCCGCAGGCGATGGTGTATCGCAGCCACCGGCCGAACCTTGGCGCGTTCATCCGGCAGGTGTCCGGCTACGGCCGCGGCCGGATGGGGCAGACGCTGATCCGGCCGAGCTTGACCTGTCTGGTGCGGATGACGCCGGCGGCGTTCGTGCTCTACCTGTTGAGCCTGCTGGCGTGGCATCCGTGGTGGTATCTGCTGCCGCTGGCGCCTTACGCGGCGCTGATCGGCGCGGCCTCGGCCTATCACGCGATCCACAACCGCACGCTGGCGGGCGGGCTGATGTCGCTGTGGCTGCTGCCGCTGGCGCACGTGTCGTATGGCTGCGGGTTGTTGAGCGGCCTGACGCACCATCTCGGCCAGCACCTGGAGCCACCGGGCGCGAAAGTGGTGTTGCGCGTGGTCAAACCGTTGGGCGCATGAGTTCCCTTCGAAAATTCTGGAGCGCCGGCGCGATCCTGGTGGCCGCAACCATGAGCGTCAGCGTCGGCAGCTACGTGTTCCAGGCCGTGCTGGCGCGCTGGCTGACAGACGACGGTTTCGGCGCGGTGAAGTGGGCCAATGACTGGCTGGCCTACGTGTTGACACCGGTGACGGCGTTGCAGTTGGCGATGACGCGCTACGCGGCGGTGTTCGACGCGCAGGCGGATCCGGCGGCGGTGGCGTCGCTGGCGTGGCGGGCGACGCGGCGGCTGCTGTGGTATGCGGCGGCGTTCGTGGCGTTCGTGGTGGTGGCGCACTCGTGGCTGGTGATGGGGTTCCGGCTCGAGCAGCAGCCGGCGCTGTTGTGGGCGGCGGCGGGGCTGGTGGTGATGCAACTGGCCGTGCCGGTGACGGTGTCCATGTTGCAGGGGTTGCAGCGGTTCAAGTCGCTCGCGGCGGTGTATGTGGTGCAAGGCTGGGGCCGCGTGGTGTTCGGG
>JACRKA010000021.1 GCA_016219905.1 Verrucomicrobiota bacterium | reverse complement strand
CGGCCAAGGCGCGCGCCACGGTCGCATTCGTCGTGGACAGCCGCGCCGGCCTTCGCTATGTTCCGGCCTGTTGCGCCCGCCGCAACGGGTCTCAACGAACACGCGAACGAAACTCAAACCCAAGGAGGAAGATCATGAATGACACTGCTCTGAGCGCTCTCTCTGCTGGCGCCATGCTTATCGGCGCCGTGATTGGCATCGCCATCGGCGTCCTCATCTGCTGGTTGCTCTTCGATTGCTGCAAGCGCATTCCGGCACAGTTCCGCAAGCAAGAGCCGGGCATGGTCTGGCTGCTCTTGATTCCCCTCTTCAACATCGTCTGGGTGTTTTTCGTCTTCCCGCGCCTGTCAGACTCATTGAAGGCTTACTTCGATTCCGTGGGCAAGACCGGCGTGGGCGACTGCGGCCGCCAGATTGGGTTCATTTACGCCATCTGCGCAGTGTGCGGCATGATCCCCTTTGTGAACTGTCTTGCCGGCCCCGCCGCGCTGGTGCTGCTGATCATCTATCTGGTGAAAATCACCGGTCTGAAGGGTCAGTTGCCGCCGGCAGCGTAGGCGTTCAACGCATTCTCGCGCATTCATTGTCGAGGGAACTCTGCGGTTGCAAAACGGGGGCTTTTCCCGCTATAAAGTCCGAGCCGTGGTCTCGGCTTGCCAACGAACCGCCGAAGGGCGATGTTTCGACGCCAAAGATGCGCCAAGACAAGCGCCGAGCCGGGGGCACCGCGGGCGCAAGAAGTATTTTGAAACAGAATGAAGCACAGCGGACATTTGCAAGGTGAGTGGAGCGGGCGCGAAGAGCATGGCGCGCCCGAGCGAACGGCTTTGTTGCTGCATGGCATGTTTGGCAAGGCGGTCCACTGGGCGTCGTGCGCGGATCACCTGACGGAGCGATTGTGGAAGGTCATGGTCCCGGACCTGCCGGTGTTCGACATGCCCCGGCACGAAACGGGCATCGAAGGACTGGCGAGGCGGGCTACGGAGTTGATGGACCACGAAGGCATCCAGCGCGCGGTCATCGGCGGCAACTCGCTCGGAGGCCATATCGCGCTGCAGATGGCCCTCCGTTATCCCCAGCGCGTGGCGGCGCTGATTCTCACGGGCAGTTCCGGTTTGTTCGAGCGCAGTTTCCAGAACCGCGTGCCGCGCCGTCCCAGCCGGGATTGGTTGCGCGCCAAGGCCCGCGAGGTTTTCTACGACGAGGCCCATGTCACGGAGTCGTTGCTGAATGAGATCAAAGACACCGTCTGCGACCCGCGGCGCGCGTTGAACATCATCCGCATCGCCAAGTCGGCCAAGCATGACAACCTGCGGCACGTGCTGCACCAGATCCGCTGCCCCGTGCTCCTGGCGTGGGGCGAGGACGACAACATCACGCCGCCGAGCGTGGCGCATGAGTTCAAGGAGTGCCTGCCCGACGCCGAGCTGCATTTCATCCCGCGTTGCGGCCATGCGCCGATGATGGAACGGCCGCACGAGTTCAACCAGATCGTCGAGCGTTTCCTCGACCGCGTTTCCGCTCCGCACCGTCTCGCTGCTGAACCCGCCGTCTGCTGCAGTTGACCGGCGCCGCCACCCCATGAGCGACGTCCTGATCGAGGTGCGGGATGTGCAGCGTTCCTTCGATGAAGGCCGCGTTCAGGCCCTGCGCGGCGTTGATTTCAAGATCCACGATGGCTAGTTCGTCGCCATCGTCGGCCCCAGCGGCAGCGGCAAGTCCTCCCTGCTCCAGATTCTCGGCGCCCTCGACGAGCCAAGCGAGGGCGAGGTCTTCTTCCACGGCAAGTCGGTCGCCGAGATCCACGACATCTCCCGGTTTCGCGCCGAAAACATCGGCTTCGTCTTCCAGTCGTTTCACCTCATGCCGACACTGACCGCGCTGGAGAACGTCCAGATTCCGATGTTTGAGATGCCGTGGTCGCCCGTGGAGCGCAACCACCGCGCGACCGAACTGCTGAAATCCGTCGGCCTCAGCGAACGGATGCACCACCTGCCCCGGAAGATGTCCGGCGGTGAGCGCCAGCGGGTCGCCGTCGCCCGCAGCCTCGCCAACGAGCCGAAGCTCCTGCTCGCCGACGAGCCGACCGGCAACCTCGACAGCGGGAACGCCCAGCGCATCATGGAACTGCTCCAGAGCGTCCACCAGCAGCGCGGCATGACGCTCGTTGTCGTCACCCACGATCCGAACGTCGCCAACTTCGCCGACCGCATGCTGCGCGTGCTCGACGGCCGCGTCGTCTCCGACGCGCGCACCTGAAAGGGACACCGTGGTCTTCCTCACCATCGTCGGAAAAAACCTCCTGCGCCGCCGCACGCGCAGCCTGCTGACCATCGCCGGCATCGCCATCGGCATCGGCGCGGTCGTCGCGCTGACCAGCATCGCGTGGGGCTTCCAGAAAAGCTGGGAGCGCGCCTACACCGCGCGCGGCACCGACCTCATCGTCACCAAGATCACCAGCCAAAGCCCGCTGCCCGTCCCGTTCGCCGAGAGCATCAAGACCGACCTGCTGAAGCTGCCGCACGTCCGCGAGGCCAGCGGCCTGCTCAGCGACCTGGTCAGCATCGAGGACGCGCCCACGATGCTCATCTTCGGCTGGGAACTGAACAGCTTCCTCTGGCAGCACCTCAAGCTCGTCAAAGGCCGCTGGCCTACCAACAACACCGAGCGCGCCGCCGTCATCGGCACCGTCGCCTCGGACATGCTGAAGAAAGGCGTCGGCTCGCCCGTCCAGATCGAGACCGGAGAATTAACTGTGTGCGGCATCTTCGAAAGCCCGGCGTTGGTCGAGAACGGCGCGGTCATCGTGGCCCTGCCGCAACTCCAGCGCCTGACCGAGCACACCGGCAAGGTCAACTTCATGAACCTGAAGCTCGACCCCGCCACCACCGACGAGCAGAAGAGCGAACTACAGAAAACAATCAAGACAAAGTTCTCCGGCTACAGCGCGTTCAAGTCCGGCGAGATGGCGCAGAACAACACCGCCATCCAGGTCGCCAAGGCCATGAGTTGGGCCACCTCCGTTATCGCGCTGGTCGTCGGCGCCGTCGGCGTTACCAACACCGTCCTCATGAGCGTCTTCGAGCGTCTGCACGAGATCGGCATCCTGCTGGCCATCGGCTGGCGCCGCCGCCGCATCGTCAAGATGATCATCTACGAATCCATGGCGCTGAGCTTCATCGGCGGCCTCGTCGGCATCGCCATCGGGTTCGTCTCGGTCAAACTGATGCAAGCCACGCCGATGATGCGCGGCAAGATCGAGGGCGAAATCAGCCTGGACCTTTTCCTGATGGCGCTGCTGATCGCGCTGGGATTGGGCATCTTCGGCGGACTCTACCCTGCTTATCGCGGCTCGCGCATGCCGCCCAGCGCCGCGCTGCGATACGAATGAAAACGAAGCTTCTTATCCTTGCGGCAGCTCTGGCTGTTGCAATGCAGACGCTTCCAGCCCGTGCCGACGACCTCACCGCCGGGCAGCTCATCAGCAAGGTCGTGGATTCCCGCAAGACCACCGGCTTCCGCATCCGCGCCAAGCTCATCCTCACCAAGCCCGGTTCCGGCAAGCGCGACACCCGCCAGTTGCTCATCAAGAGCCGCCGCGACGGCGACGCCACGAAGATCCTTTACCAAGCCCTCTGGCCGAACGAGTTCAAAGGCCGCGCGCTGCTCGTCGAGAAATCCGGCGACGGCAGGACCACCGGTTTCCTGTTCGAGCCGCCCGACAAGGTCACGCCGCTGACGCCGGAGCTGATGACGCGGCAGTTCCTTGACTCCGACCTGGCCATCGAGGACCTCACGGAAGATTTCTGGCGCTGGCCGTCGCAGAAGATCATCGGCGACGAGACCGTGGACATGAAGCCCTGCAAGATCGTCGAGTCGCGCCCGCCCGACGGCCTCGTCACCAGCTACTCGCTCATCAAGAGCTGGATCAGCCCGGAGATGTCGCTGCCGATGCGCCTCCACAAATTCGGCAAGGACGGCAAGCTGGTGAAACGCTTCAACGTCGAGAAGCTCATCAAGCAGGAGAACAACCGCTGGGCGCCCGCCACGCTCGTCATCGAGCCGGCCGACGACAGCCACCGCACCATGCTCGACGGCTCCAAGAGCGAGCGCGACATCGAGATTCCCGCCGAGGACTTCACACTGGAGAAGATCAAGGCCCTCGCCACGGCAGAATGATCCGGCCGTCAACGCCAAGGCTTCCGACCTCTCCTGTCATCGCGATCCGCCCGCGGATTCGGCTTGTCCGCGGGGGTCATTCGGCTTTCACTAGCCGCGGTTTATGAGCATCCCGTCATCCCCCCGCGCATCGCACGAGATCGAGCACGGTAAGAAGCTGGCCCAGGGCGATCCCGAACTGGTCTGGGGCTGGGGCACGCCTGCGGGCAGGCAGCGCGCGCAACGGCGGGCGGAGTTGATCGCATCGGCGGCGGGGCTGAAGCCCGGCTCCCGCACATTGGAGGTGGGCTGCGGCACGGGGATGTTCACGGAAATCTTCGCGCGCACCGGGGCGCGCATCGTGGCGGTGGACATCTCGCCGGAGCTGTTGGAACTGGCCCGCGAGCGCGGCCTGCCGGCTGACCGTGTGCAGTTCATCCAGAAAGGCTTCGAAGATTGCGAGGCAGAGGGGCCGTTTGACGCGGTCATCGGCTCGTCCATCCTGCATCACCTGGACATGGAAGTGTCCATGCGGAAGATTCTCCGACTGCTGAAACCCGGTGGCTGCATCAGCTTCGCGGAGCCGAACATGTTGAACCCCCAGCTCGCGCTCCAGAAAAACGTCCCGTGGCTCAAGGCGCGGATGGGCGATTCGCCGGACGAAACCGCCTTTGTGCGCTGGCGGCTGGCAGCGCTGCTCCGGCGAGTGGGCTTCGTGGGCATCTCGCTCCGGCCGTTTGACTGGCTGCACCCCTCCACCCCCCAACGGCTCGTCGGCCTGGTGAGCCGGCTCGGCGCAATACTCGAACGCGTGCCCCTCTTGCGCGAACTGGCCGGCTCGGTCCACATCTTCGCGCGCCGGCCGCCGGCCTGATGGCCGGCACGGATGTGTCACAAGGGATAACGCTTTATGGGGCGCATCAAAGAATGGTTGTTTCAGCGGCTGGTTCATCGCCGGCTGCGGGGCGTGGACATCCACGACCCTCAAGTCACGCTGCTGCGCCGCGAGATCATCCAAGGGAACCCCTTTCTGCGGCGCATTTACCAGGAGTGGTATGCGGCCGTCGCCTCGAAGCTGCCCGGCGGTCCGGGTGCCGTTCTGGAACTCGGATCGGGCGCCGGCTTCCTCAGCGAGTTCGTCCCGGACCTGGTCACCTCGGAGACGTTCTTCTACCCGCATGTCCGGGTCGTGCTGGACGGGCAACGGTTGCCGTTCAGCGACGGCGCGCTGCGAGGGTTGGTGTTGATTGACGTGCTGCACCATCTGCCGCAAGTGGGTCTGTTTTTCCGGGAGGCGGCCCGCTGCGTGCGGCCCGGGGGCGCGTTGACAATGATTGAGCCGTGGGTCACGGCCTGGTCGCGGTTCGTTTACGGGCGGCTGCACCACGAACCGTTTGTGCCAGACGCGACTGATTGGGAGTTCCCTGAGATCGGTCCCCTGGCCCAGGCGAACGTGGCGTTGCCGTGGATTGTGTTTGCACGGGACCGCGCGCGGTTCGAGCGCGAGTTTCCGCAGTGGACCGTGGATTCCATCGAGTTGAAGATGCCCTTTCGCTATCTGCTGTCCGGCGGCGTTTCCTGCCGGCCACTGGCGCCCGGCTGGAGTTACGGGGCGTGGCAGGGTCTTGAGCGATCCTTGGGGCCGTGGATGAAACATCTGGCGATCCTGGCGCATATCACCCTCCGGCGGACCGCCGCCCCGTCCGGCATGGCGTAGGAAAACCCGGCCAGACCCGGCCTCAGCCCGTAGAGTTCCGCCGCATTCCGCGACCGGGGCCGACCTCTCTCGAAAGAGTGCTTGAAGTCGCAAGCCGGACACTCATACTTAATGCTCACGAGGGCGGAATTGTGAACCCCGTTGTGCGGGCAGGCTCCGGCTTGACGCCAGTTCCGGCCCGGACGGATCAAGCAACACGAAGCCAGCGACAACTCCATGACTCCTGCCAGCGATTCCGCCAGTTGCTCTGCGTTGGTTGATCGCTTTGATTCCCTGGCCCCGGACCGGGAACGGCTCATCGGCAAGAACAAGTATTACCATCAACAACTGGCGCACTACTTCAGCTTCTTCATTCCGCCGGGCCGGTCGGTGCTGGAGGTCGGCTGCGGGATCGGCCAGTTGCTGGCCGCGCTGAAACCGCAACGCGGCGTCGGCATTGACCTCAGCCCGGAGATGCTGCGCCTCGCACGCCAGAAGCACCCGGAGGCGGACTTCCGCGTGGGCGATGTCGAGCGATTGCAGCTCGATGAGAAGTTCGACTACATCGTCCTCTCCGACCTCATCACCTTCCTGCACGATGTGCAGAAGGGCTTCGAGAACCTCCGCCCCGTCTGCACGCCCCGGACGCGCCTCGTGATCTCGACCTACAATTACCTTTGGGAGCCGATCCTCCGCCTCGGCGAGATGCTCGGCATGAAATCGCGGCTGCCGCGGCAAAACTGGATCAGCCCGGCCGACGTCGAGAACCTGCTCGACCTCGCCGGCTTCGAGGTGGTCCGCCGCAACTTCCGCCTGATGCTGCCCAAATACGTCCCGCTGCTGTCGTGGTTCTGCAACCGCGTGCTCGTCAACCTGCCGTTCTTCCGGCATCTCGGCCTGGTGTTCATGCTGGTGGCCCGGCCGAAGGCGACGCGGGCTGAAGGCACACCGACCTGCTCGGTCGTCATCCCCGCCCGCAACGAACGGGGCAACATCGAGCCGGCCGTGCTCCGCACCCCGCAACTTGGCGCGCACACGGAATTGATCTTCGTCGAGGGCAACTCCACCGACGGCACCGCCGACGAGGTCCGGCGGGTCATCGCAAAGCACCCCGACCGCGACATCAAGCTCATCCCGCAGGGCGCAGGCCGTGGCAAGGGCGACGCCGTGCGCAAGGGCTTCGCCGCCGCCACCGGCGACATCCTGATGATTCTCGACGCCGACCTCACCGTGCCGCCGGAGGAACTGCCCAAGTTCTACGACGCCCTCGTCAACGGCGCCGGCGAGTTCATCCATGGCTCGCGGCTGGTCTATCCGATGGAGAAGCAGGCCATGCGCTTCTTCAACATCCTCGGCAACAAATTCTTCAGCCTCGCCTTCACCTACCTGCTCGACCAGCGGTTCAAGGACACCCTCTGCGGCACCAAGGTCCTCTACCGGCGCGATTACGAGATGATCGCCGCCAACCGCGCCTACTTCGGCGACTTCGATCCGTTCGGCGACTTCGACCTCCTTTTCGGCTCGGCCAAGCTGAACCTGAAGATCGTCGAGATCCCCATCCACTATCGCGACCGGACCTACGGCACCACCAACATCCGCCGCTGGGCGCACGGCTGGCTCCTGCTCCGCATGTGTCTCTACGCCATGCGCAAGATCAAGTTCGTCTGAGTCTGTATCCGGCTGCCCCCATGACGACGCTGAAGCTTCTGCCGCGCGAGGAATACCGTGGCGTGAACAACAACGACCCGATCCGGTTCTATTACTGGCCGGTGTTTGGCCGCCTCTACCGGCGCCGGGTGGAGTTGTGCCTCGGCGAGTGCCGCGGCGGCGAGCGGGTGCTGGAGGTCGGCTTTGGCTCGGGTCTGACGTTCGTGAACCTCCACGAAGCGTATCGCGAAATCCACGGTCTGGACCTGACCGCGGACTGCGGGCAGGTGGCGGGCTTGTTCCAGCGGCACGGCATCGCGACGCGGCTGACCAACGGCAACGTCCTGCGGATGCCCTACCCCGACAACCACTTCGACACCGTGCTGCTCATCAGCATTCTCGAACACCTGCGGCCGGAGGAGTTGGAGCCTGCGTTCCGGGAAATCCGCCGTGTGCTCAAGCCCGGCGGGCAGGTGGTCTATGGCGTGCCGGTGGAGCGGCCACTAATGGTGTTCTTGTTCCGCGTGCTGGGTTACAAGATCCGCGACCTGCACTTCTCAACCGAGCAGGACGTGGCCGCCGCCGCCGACCGCGTGCTCACCGCGGTGCGATGCGCGCCCATGAGGAGTGTCTTTGGACAAGTCTATGAAGTTGGGCACTTGGTGAAGCCCGGATAAGCGCCACGACCACCCTTCTGGAAGACACGAACATTGAGGCCCATGGACTACATTTCAAAGTGGTGCGAAGCGTTTTGGCGCGCGTGCACGGCCTGTAGTGCGTGGCGCGCGATCCAGCGCCTGGTCGGCGGTCGCGCTGAGAAATGCGTCTTCATTGCCGGCCTTCTCACCTATCTGCTCTTTCAGGGAACGCTCGTCGCAGTGCCACTGTGGACTCAACCCGTCATTCCACAATTCGACGATGCCTACGCCTACATCAACAAGTCGGAACAGTTGAAGGTTTCCCCCCGTCAGGACTGCCTGGCCCTCGAGGATCTGCGCGAGCAACTGGGCGCGCCGCCGTCCAATCCGGCCGCTGCATTGTTCAGCCACCGCATGTATCACCGCGTTCTGTTCTCATATCATCCGCTCTACTCAGCGCTGCTGCTGGCCTTGGAGCGGACTGGTTTGACCTACGAGTCGGCTTTCAAATGGCTGTGGACCGCAGGCGCCGTTTTCGTGTGGTTGTCATTGGCGTATTGGCTGCGCGCGCTCTGGCGGCCGGCGCCGGCTGGCATCGCGTTGGCGATGTTGTCCCTGCAGGTCTTTGAGGGGCACGGTTTCCACTGGATATTTCCTTCCGAGCTTGCGCTCGGCGCGATGCTGTTCGTCTGGACGCGCTTGATCGCGCGCCGGGGCCACGCCCCTTGGAGTCTGATCGTCGGCACAATCCTCCTTGTGAGCCTGCATCCTGCCGGACGAATCTATGCAGCGGCATTGGTCGTCCTCGCGGTATTGTTGGCCGGATGGCCTCGCACACTGCGGGCAGCATGGCCGCAGTTGGCAACGGTCCTTATCATTGCAGTCGGTCTGCTGCTGGCCACAGTCATCCACCGCCCCGAGTTGAGCATCCGGCTGGTGCCTTGGCCGAAGACTTTGAGTGAGTGGGTTCCTTTTGTCTTGGGGTCCGCTGCCGGAGTCGTCCTTGCGTTGGCCCGTTCGGTGACGCCGCTCAGCGCTGTCCCTGTCGCCCTCGCGATCCTGTTTGGTTATCGGACCGCGGCTGACGATGAATCCAAGAGTCTGGTCAAGAGCAGCGCGTTGGTCGTTGCCCTGACTGTGACCAGCTTGCTGAGCGTCACCTATCCGTATCCTGCGGAAGTGTTCCGGCGTGTGTGGCTGTTGCTGGCGGCGCTGCTGGCCGGGGCCATCGGGCAATCGGTCTGGTATCTGGTGGCTCACATGCGTGTGCTGGCCGTGCGCCTGCTCCAGCAGTCTGGAGGAGCGCCCCTCAGTCCTGGCACTGCCAGCGAAGCGCAACGCCGCGGCTGGATCAAACTCTCGGCGCTCGCGGCGTGTCTGCTGATCGCCGCAGTTGTTCAACTGGCCACGGGCGGCCTGTCGCTGGCGACGACGATGTATCGCATGGGGGACTACCAGACACCTTACGACATCACCCAGCCCGCCCGCCTGGTCGCGCTCACCAAGCCTGGAGACCGGGTGCTTTACCTGCACGAGGTTCTGCTGCTGATCTATCTGACCCACGGCGGGTTGAACGCGGGCGTGGTTTACTATCCGGCTATTGCCGGGACGCCCACCGAAGCGCGATGGCTCCGTGACCCGAGCGTTCGTTTTGCGGTGGCGTGGAATCCCGTGCAGTCGCTGAAGTTGCTTGGCGCCGGCGGGATTCAACTCGACCCTCTCCGCGAACTGCGCGTGGAAACGCCGGCAGCCGTCCCTGTGAACCAAGTGCGGCTGTTGGTTGAGAACAAGGGCGGCCCGGTGCAAGCGAAGGCACAGAGTCTTGCGCCGGACGGCGGCGAGCCGGTGCTGGTGAGCATCCCGGCGCGCACGTCAGGCTGGGTCGCTGCAAACTGGCCACGTGCCACGCAGACCAGGCTGCTGGCGCTCACTTTTCCGCCCAACGGCAGCCAATTGCGACTGCTGGGCCTCACAATGGGTGACGACTCGAAACACTGGCCGTGGGCGCAGAAAGCGCGGCTGACTTTAACCCCGCGAGAACTGACCGGCGTGGCCACCACACTTAGCTTCGATCCGGCGGAGTTGTTGCCGGACATCCTGAAGCCTGTCGGGGTTGAGGTGCTGGATGATACAGGCGCGAGTGTCGTCCTCGGTCTGCAACATTGAATGCCGCGCGCATACGCCCCACGCCAGACGAACCTGCTCCAAACGCAAGCCAACAACATTCGCCATGACCCGGCCGGCATAATCCTGTCAACCCCTCAATGAATGCGCCGACTTACATTCCTATCCTGCAACAGCGATGGAACAACGTATGCCGCGTCTTCTCGCTCGCGGCCACGCTGTGGGACGCCTGCGCATTCTGCGGGACGTGGCTGACGCGACAACGCTGGCATGCCGCGCGGCGGTTCAAGGTCGGCCCTTTTCTCGCGTGGGTGCGGCCAGTGGACTTCTCCGCCCTCGATGAAATCCTGACGGCGCGCGAATACGATTGCACCCGGCGCATCCTCTCGCAGGCCGGCCCCGCGCCGCTCGTGATTGACGCCGGGGCCAACATCGGCCTTTTCGCACTGACAGCATTTGCCACGCGGCCGGACGCGGTGGTGCATTCGCTGGAGCCAGGCGCGCGCACTTTCGAAGTCTTGCAACGCAACGCAGCGTCCAATCCATCGCTCG
>JACRKA010000257.1 GCA_016219905.1 Verrucomicrobiota bacterium | reverse complement strand
CTCCAGTGGCAGCAATTTCCGCGTCGGCCCGGTCAACTTCTACCGCGCCGTCCAGGACAAGACACCGGAGAACGTCGCGGTGGCCGTGGCGTTGGTGTTCATGGGATCGCGGGCCGAGTTCTGGCCGAAGCACTACCTGCCGGGCATGAAGCACTTCTTCGCGCAGGTCGGCTACAAACCCACCCGCGAGTGGAAGGAGGAAATCGTCTTCTGGGATCCGTCCAAGGCTTTCGCCAAACCGGCGGTCACGGCGACCAACGCAGTATCCGGGACCAACACCGTGACGCAGGTGGTGGCTCCGCCCGCGGCGCCCACCGGACCGATTGTGGCAACATTCCCGGACGGCACAGAGATCACGTTGCCGCCGGACCGCGATCCGCGGGAGGTCTTCGCAGACTGGATGATCAGGCAGGAGAATCCCTGGTTTGCTCTCAACATCGTCAACCGCATCTGGTCGTGGTTTCTGGGGCGCGGCATCATTCATGAGCCGGACGACATCCGGTCGAACAACCCGCCCAGCAATCCGGCCCTGTTGGACTACTTGAAGCAGGAGTTGGTGAAGTCCCGGTGGGACCTCAATCACATCTACCGGTTGGTCCTGAACTCGCGGACGTATCAGCTTTCTTCGATGACCCGGGTGGCCAGCACGGCGGCCGAGGCGAATTTCGCATCCTATCCGCTGCGCCGCCTGGATGCGGAGGTGTTGATTGACGCCATCAACCAGATCACCGGCGCGTCGGACCTCTACACCAGCCCCATTCCGGAACCGTTCACGTTTATTCCTGAGGACAAGCGCGCGGTGGCGCTGCCGGACGGCAGCATCACCAGTTCCTTCCTGGAATTGTTCGGTCGCCCGGCGCGCGCCACCGGCCTGGAAAACGAGCGCGTCACCCGCCCGCTGCCCTCGCAGCGGCTGCACATGCTGAATTCGAGCCATATCCAGCGCAAACTGGAGGAAGGCCCCAAGATGAAGGCGATCCTGGATTCCGGCCGGCGGGCGCGGGACGTCATCGAGGATCTCTACCTGACCATCCTGTCGCGGTTCCCCACGACGGACGAGTTTCGGAACGCGGAGGCGCACGCCAAGTCCAGCGTCGTGAAAGGGCGCGAGGGCTACGTGGATGTCGCCTGGGCGTTGATCAACAGCGCGGAATTCCTATATCGGCATTGATTTGGGCGCAGAAATCTGATAGCAATTCAACCAAGTTCCGGGAACGGACGGATGAGAACGAAAGGAAGCTGAGACCATGAGCACGAAGAAAAACTCGAAGGCAAAGTCACAGAGCATCTCCAGGCGCGAGGCATTGCGTCGCAGCCTATACGCCACGGCCGGCTTGATGCTGGTGGATCGTCTGCATCCTTCCGCGCTGGCGGTCGTGCAGGCCCCCAAGGCGCCCGCCGTCAAAGCCAAAGCCAAGGCGGTCATCCAGGTCTTCCTGTGGGGCGGCGCGTCCCACACCGACACGCTGGACCCGAAACCGGACTCGGGCTACGACTACACCGGGCCGCTGAAAGGCACATGCCCCACGAATGTGGATGGGATTGTGTTGAGCGAATTGATGCCCCAACTGGCCAAGCAAGCCGACAAGTATTCCCTCATCCGCAGCATGACCCATCGGAACAACGGTCACGAAACGGCGGCCTACCTGATGCAGACCGGCCACACGCCGGGCGAGCGGCTGGCTTACCCCAGCATGGGCGCCGTCTTCGCGATGTTCAAGGGCTACAATGCCGGCTACAAGGGATTGATTCCGCCCTACGTGGTGCTGACCCAGCCGCAAGGCCGCTTCTCCGAGGCAGGGTTCCTTGGGTCGAAATACAAGCCGTTTGCCACCGGTGGCGACCCGAACGCGGAGCGGTTCGAGGTGGAAGGTGTCGTCGCACGGGGCATCACCGACGAGCGGCAGAAGGCCCGGGCCGGGTTTCTCCAGAAGATGGACACGATGGCCGGCACGCTGCCGAACCATCCCCAGTTGGCGGCCTCGAAAGAAGCCGAAAAGCAGGCCTATGAACTGATATTGGGCAAGGGCAAGGAAGTGTTCGACCTCTCGAAAGAGAAGGCGGAGTTGCGCGAGAAATACGGCCGCAACACCTTCGGGCAGGATTGCATCATGGCGCGGCGGCTGGTGGAGAGCGGCGTGCCCTTCGTTTGCATCAACTACCCCGCAGGATGGGATTCGCACAAGGACAACTTCCAGACCATGCGCCGGCAGGTGCCGCAACTGGACCAAGGCTTGGCGGTGTTGTTGCAGGATCTGCATGACCGCGGCCTGCTGGAGAGCACCATCGTCTGGTGCTGCGGCGAGTTTGGCCGGACGCCGAAGGTGGACTGGCAGCCGCCGTGGAATGGCGGCCGCAACCATTTCGGCAACTGCTTCACCGTGCTGGTGGCTGGCGGCGGCTTCAAGGGCGGCCACTTGGTCGGCAAGTCGGACGCCAAAGGCGAGGAGCCGGCGGACCGTCCCGTGTATCCGGTGGACCTGCTCGGCAGCGTTTATGCGTTGGCCGGCATTGACGCCACCGCGAAGCTGCCGCACCCGCTGGGCTTGGAGGCCCGCGTGTTGCCGGGCGCCGAGGAAGGCGTCAAGTCAAACGGCCTCTTGAAAGAGATCATGTCCTGATTGTCCGCGAGCGGGGAGATGGCGCCTCCGGGCGCGATCTCCCCGCCGCGCAACTCAAGCGCGCATCGAGCGCGCGAACAACCCGTGGTGATTCGCGGAACCGTGGAGCGACTTATGAGTTCATCCCTACGTCATGCGATGTTGGCGCTGGCGGCCTCGCTTCTGCTTGTGTCCGCCGCGCAGGCCCAGCAGCGGCCCTATATCGGCTTTGTCTATCCCGCCGGCGGCCAGCAGGGCAGCACATTCCAGATCACCCTTGGCGGCCAGTATCTGGAGGGCGTCAACAAGGTGTATATCTCCGGCGAGGGCGCCAAAGGCCGGCTGGTCGAGTATAACAAGCACCTGAATCCCCAGGAGGTGATGCTGTTGAGGGAGCAACTCGACGAACTGAAGAAAGGCTCGTCGGGGAAAGATGACGAAACCAAGAAACTCATCGCCAACCTCGAAAAGCGGATCGCCGAATACGTCCTGCGGCCGGCCAGCGTCTCGATCTCCAACGTCGCCATCGTCGAGATCACGATGGCTGCCAACGCCAAACCCGGGGAACGGGAGTTGAGGCTGGGGACGCCCCGCGGGTTCTCAAACCCGCTCGTCTTCAACGTCGGCCAGTTGCCCGAATACACGGCCAAGCCGCTGCCCACCAGCCCCGAACAGGTGCTCGGCAAGGAGGAGTTGAGCATCCGCAGGCGGGCCAAGGACGAAGTGGCCCAGATCAAAGTCCCGTCCATCGTCAACGGCCAGGTTTTCTCCGGCTCCACCGACCGTTATCGTTTCGAGGCAAAGAAGGGCCAGCAAATCGTCATCTCCTGCCAGGCCCGGCAACTGGTTCCGTATATCGCCGATGCCGTGCCCGGCTGGTTCCAGCCCGTGCTGGCGCTCTACGACTCCACGGGCAAGGAGGTGGCGTATGATGACGACTACCGCTTCAAACCCGATCCGGTCCTCTGCTACGAGATCCCCAAGGACGGCGAATATGCGTTCGCGATCTACGACGCCATCTACCGCGGCCGCGAAGACTTTGTCTATCGCATCACCATCGGCGAACTGCCGTTTGTGACGAGCATCTTCCCGCTGGGCGGCCGGGTGAACGCGCCCGTCACCGTCGCCATGAAGGGCTACAATCTTCCGGAAACCAAGCTGTCCCCGCCCACCAAGGACGCCGAGCCTGGAATCTACCCGATCGCCGTGCGCAAAGGAGGTTTCGTCTCCAACCGCGTGCTTTTCGCCCTGGACACGCTGCCGGAAGCCTTCGAGACGGAGCCGAACAACTCCGCGGCAAGCCCGCAAAAGCTGAGGCTGCCTGTCATCATGAACGGCCGTATTGACAAGCCGGGTGACTCGGACGTGTTCTGCTTCGAAGGCAATGCCGGCGACGAGATCGTCGCAGAAGTCTATGCGCGCCGGCTCGACACTCCGCTGGATTCGGTACTCAAACTCACCGATGCCAGCGGCAAACAACTGGCGGCCAACGACGACCGTGACGACGTCGGCTCCGGCGTGAACACGCACCACGCGGATTCCTACCTCCGCTTCACCCTGCCTGCCAATGGAGCTTACTACGTCCACCTGAGCGACACGCAACACGCCGGCGGCGAGGAGTATGCCTACCGCCTGCGGATCAGCGGCGCGCGGCCCGACTTCGAATTGCGCGTCGTGCCGTCCAGCGCGGGGCTTCGCAGCAGCTCCAGCAGTTCCATTACCGTCTATGCCATCCGCAAGGACGGCTTTGACGGCGATATCAAGCTGGGATTGCGGGACGCGCCATCCGGGTTCTCATGTTTCGGCGGCACGCTGTCGGGAACCCAGGAAGTCACGCAGGTGACCATCTCGACCTCTCTGGACACCATTGAGGAACCCGTCAGCCTCTCCATCGAGGGCCGGGCGCCGATCTTTGGACGCGAGGTTGCCCGCGAGGCCGTGCCGGCGGAAGACCGGATGCAAGCCTTCCTCTGGCGGCATCTGGTTCCTGCAAAGGAATTTCTGATCTCCGTCTTCGATCCGTCCGAAGTGCCGGCGCCACGGCGGGGCAAGCGCGGCAAAGGCTCCAAGTAAACCCCGGTTGGGAACCCTCAGCCCGAATCCTGCGCGCCCACAAGCTCTCTCGCGCCGAACGCCACGCTCATCCGCAGGCGCTATTCCGTGGGCTTGCACTCCTCGACCTTGCGCTCGTAGAAGCTCTGCGTGATCAGCCCTTTGTCGAGGAGGTCTTTGAGCTCTCTCAATCGCCGGGCGACCTGGTCTCTCGTGAACGTCTTGCCTGCCGGCCTCGCAGCCGTTCCGCCGCCGGCTCCCATCACAGTCTTGATCTCCGCTTCCGACAACGCACGGTTGAAGACCATGACCTCGTCAATCATGCCCTCAAACGACTGGCCTCTCTCCTGGGCCGAGGCGGTGGACCGGTTCATGCCGATGGTCAATTCGCTCGCATTGGGGGCGATCTCGCCGTGCATCGGCACGGCCTGCTTCTGAAGCTGCCCGTCCACGTAAAGCTTGAGGTTCGTGCCGTCAAACGTCGCCGCGGCATGATGCCATGCGCCGTCCGCGACGGCGCTGTCGCTCAGGCAGGAGCAGGCCCCGACGGTGATGCAAAGTTTGCCCTTCGCCTGCCCGTCCTGCGAGTCGCCGGCGATGCTCAGGGAGTAGCTGCGCTTGTCGAGAATGCGCCGCCAGATGGCGTCCGCCCTCGATGTCTTGAACCACGCGGCGAAAGTCGCCTGCCTCACGTTCAACGACGGGCTGCTGAAGACCTGGATGAAGCTGTTGGCCGGCGTAAACTCATACGCGCCGCCCCGCTTGCCTTTGTCGGTCCACTTCACGCCGAAGGCCCGGCCGTTGTTGTTGAGGCCGCTCTTGTCGGTGGCAGCACCGCCGGGACCTGCCTGGTCGAAGTTGAGGTGAAGCACAGCCCCTTTGGGCAGGTCGGCTGCAGACGCGCTCGAACCCGTGGCCACTGCAACAAACAGCCCCGCTGCGACCCGAACCGTTGTGGCATGGAATCCATGAAGTCTCATTCTGTCCTTTCTGCTCGGTCCGCCTCGCCCGGCAACCGGTGCAGGCTGGATAGCCACCACCGCATGCCGGATCAACCGGGGCTTCCGCGGATGCTCAAGCTATAGCTTGACGCCATCATAGAATCCCTTCTCCGCAAACCTCTTGTCAAGGAGGTTGTCAACGGTCGCTTCCCATTTCCCATGCAGCACAACTGCCGATCAAGCCAGCTTCGTCAGCACCGACTTGATCTCGTCAAAGTTCGGCAGGTTGCCGGGATTGTCGCTGGACCACGCGTAGCGGACGGTGCCGGCCCTGTCCACAACGAAGGCGCTCCGCTTCGGCACGCCGGACTGGCCAAGGTTTTTCTCCGGCAGGAAACTGTCGTAGGCGATGCCGTAGGCCCGTGCGACGGCGTGGTCGTAGTCTGCCAGCAGCGGCACGCTGATCTTCTCTCTCTGCGCCCACGCTTCCTGCGCGAACGGATTGTCCCCGCTGATGCCATACACAGTAGCGTTCAGGTTCGTGTAAGCGTTCAAACCCTGGCTGACGTCGCACAATTCCTTGGTGCAGATGCCCGTGAACGCCATCGGCACGAACAGCAGCAGCGTGTTCCGCTTCCCGAAGTTGTCGCTGAGCTTGACCTTCTTCGGTCCCTCAGCGGTCTTGATGGTGAGATTAAAGTCCGGTGCCTTGTCGCCAACTTTCAATGACATGATCTTCTCCTGTTTTGGGTTAAACTCCGTGCGCGATTCATTCTGTGGAAAGCGCGACGTAACTAAGCCGCGAGAGATGAAATGTCAAATCGCACGCTCGCCCCAACATCCCCCCCGGCAGAATACGCCACACAGTCAAGTCTCACCGGCAGAGCCACAACATCCGCTTGTGCAGCATGTTACAAGCTTGTCATCCCGGCAGATTTTCACCTTAATCCGTAACCCGCCTCGTCGCGTTTGCGCGCCAGCTCCGCGATGAACGCGGTCGGATTCTCAGGCGTGATGACGAAGTTTTTGATGAGGCCGGTCTTGCGCCGAAGCGTGACCGAGTTCCAAAGCCTGAAGTTGGTCCAGTGCTCGTTCCATAACGAACTGCCGCGCCGGACGCTTGCGATGTCGTGCAACCACACGCGTCGCACGCACGCGCCAAAGATCAACACCTCCACCGCGCGATTCGTGATGCGGTAGCGGAGTGTAAAGATTGCCACCAGCACTGCAACCACAACAAGAGCGACCCCGGCAAGAGCCAGCCCCGCCTCGAATGCCGCCTCATCCGGAGTCATTGTCCGCATCATCTTTCGACACCGATTTGTGGACAGAACTGCGCCAGTTCACAATGCTCACAGTCCGGGCCGCGCGCATAACATCGCCGCCGGCCGTGCCAGATCAACCAGTGAGAGAACAGGGTCCACTGCTCGCACGGGACCAACTTCATCAGGTCGGCCTCGATCTTCTCCGGGGTCTTCTGCTTCGTCAGGCCCAACCGCTGTGAAAGCCGCGAGACGTGGGTGTCCACAACCACGCCCGCGTTCCTACCGAACGCGTTGCCGAGGATGACGTTCGCTGTCTTGCGGCCCACACCCTGGAGCGCGGTCAGCGATTCCATCGTGTCCGGCACCTTGCCGCCGTGTTTCTCCGCGATGTCCCGGCAGGCGGCGCGCAACGACTTGGCTTTGTTCCGGAAGAAACCGGTGCTCCGGATCATCCGCTCCAGCTCGCGCGGCGGCGTTTTCACGTAGTCCGCCGCGGTCTTGCAGCGCGCGAAGAGCGCCGGCGTGACCATGTTCACGCGCTTGTCGGTGCATTGCGCCGAGAGGATCGTCGCGACGAGCAGTTCGAGCGGGCTGGAGTGCTCCAGTTCACAGTGCGCGTCCGGATACGTCTGGCGCAAAGCTGCGAGCAGCGTTGAGACAGGAGGTGATTTGCGCGCAGCCATTCCAGAAAGCAATCAACGGGCATTGGCCACCGGCACCGTCTTCAGACAAACCTCACTTGCCAGGCTGTTTGGGTTGCGGCGGCGGGAGTTTGGCGAGCGCATCCTTCGCCTTGGCAGCATACGGATCGGAAGGGAAGCGCTTGACGATATCGTCGTAATTCTTCCGCGCGTCGTCGGGGCGGCCGAGTTTCTCCAATGCCTGGCCCGCCATGAATACCGCTTCGACGACCACATCGTCGAAAGCCGTGTAAAAGTCCGCGGCCTTTGAGAAGTTCCTCTCCGCAGACTCGAAATCGGACTGCCCTTGGCCCCGGTAAAGGAGACACATGCCGAGGCCGATGACAGCGCGCGCTCGGGCGCGCGTCGCGCCGCGCGTCTTGCCGATGTATTCCTCAAACCGCTTGATGGCTTCGTCGTATTTCTTCTCCTCAAAGAGGATGTTGGCCATGCCCAACTCCGCATCGGGGAGGGACTTGGAGTTATACAGCGCGCGCTCCTCGATGGTCAGCGAATCGGCCTTCTTCTTGCCACCGCGGATGTTGTCGGCAAGGGCGCTGAACTGCTCGAATTGCCTGCGGGCGCCAAGGAAGTCGCGTTTGCGGAAGCAAGCCTCGCCGACGCGATAGACGCCGTCTGCCCACGCCGGCCACTCTTCTGTGCGCTTCGCCACTTCGACCATCTTCTGGAATTGTTTGATGGCGTCGTCGTAGCGCGCGTTGTCCTGCAACGCCTTGCCATAAGCCTCGTAACACTGCGGTGGCAGCTCGACCGTGGCGCCTGACTGCACCGCGCGGTCGAACGTGCCGAGCGCGAGCTTGGATTCGCCACTGGCATACTGGAGGTTGCCGAGGGCGAACAGCGCATTGACTTTGAGGGCCGGATCCTGGCCGGCTGACCCTTCGAGCAGTTTCTTGAAGTAGGCATCCACCCCGGCGGCGGCAATCAGCTTGTTGCGCAACTTGATGGTCAGGACGTTGAGGATTTCCTGCACGGCCGTCTGGGCGGCAGGATTCTGCGGATAGTCGGCCATCGTTTTCTCGAAGGCCACCATGGCTTTCTCGATCAGTTCATCCCACTGTTTTCTCCTGTCGGGCGGAAGCATGGCAGGTGAGCGCCCGATCGTCATCGCGGCCGTGATCCAGCTCTGCCCGATGCGCAGGCACGCGTCGGGAGCGACTTGCGACTTGGGGAAGTTGCGAACAACGATTTCAAACTCCTCGGCCGCCTTGGCGTAGTTCTTCTGGAGCGAATGGTTGTAGCCCATCCAGAAGTGCGCGTCGGCCTGGAGGGGGGAGTCCTTGAACTTGCGGGCAAGATCGTCGAAAGCCACGGCCATTTTGTCGTATTGCTTGGCCCAGAAGTAGGCGATGCCAATGCGGTATTGGGCCTGTGGGCCGTTCTCTTTGTCTTCCGGCCATCGCTTCAGGATGTCCTTGTTCACCGTGACAGCGGCCTGGAGGTTCTCAGCCGCGGCGTTGGTGTTGCCAGTGGCCACGTTGATCTTGAGGAGGCCGACGTTCGCGTCGCCGAGGCTGAGCAATGCGGACGGCAACGACGCTGAGGTGGCGAACCGCTGCTGGAACTGGTCGAGTTCGGCGATGGCTTCCTTGAAGCAGCCAACGGCGTTGGTGCCGGTGCTGTTGTTGCCCA
Organism: Verrucomicrobiota bacterium; assembly: GCA_016219905.1. Lineage (GTDB taxonomy): Bacteria > Verrucomicrobiota > Verrucomicrobiia > CAIQCK01 > CAIQCK01 > JACRKA01. The sequence continues at coordinate 13,117 of JACRKA010000257.1, read as the reverse complement.
AGGTCACCAAAGTGGTGCCCACCTGCAGGTTGGCGTCCTCGATGAAGGACTCGCTGCCGTATTTGGCGCGCACTTCGCGGAAGCCCTTCAGCGCGGCATCGAGGCTGCCAATCGCCTGGTTGACCTGGGCTTTGCGGTATTCCGTCTCGGGGACAAACTTGCCTTTGCCGGGCGGGTATTGCTTCAGGTAAATCTCGATATGTTTCAGGGCAGACTGCGAGTCGCCCCTCTCCAGGTAGATGGAGGACTTGGTGACGACGGCCTCTTCAGTAGAGGTCCCCGTGGGATATTCCGAAGCCATCCGGTCTATCATCTTCAAAGCCTCGTCATGCCGCTTTTTCATCCAGTAAACCTTGGCCAGATACAGGCCAAAATCCTGGGCGACGACATCCTTCGGAAACTCGGCCTGGAAGTCATTGTAGTATTTCAGCCCCGCATCGGGGTCCTGACGGCCGATCTGGACACGGAACATGATGTCGAGGGCCGACTTGCGCTCCACCTTGTAGGCGTCGCCCTCGAGGTTGCGCAACAAATGCCGGCCTATGATCTGCGCTTCGTCCCATTTCTCCTGCGCCATGTAGCAAACAGCGACGCGCAGCGCAGCCGCGACGAAGAAGTTCGGGCCGCTCTTGAACTGCTCAAGCTTCCCGCGCTCCTGCTGCAATCGTTCGTAGGCGCGGCGCGCCACGGGCGCGTTGTTCGCGCCTCCCGCCTGCAGAACCGCCGGCGACGCCGCCAGCTTGCGGTAAGCCTCGTCCATCTGGCCCACCTTGAACTGCTGGGCTGTGACGATGTCCTCTTTCGGCAGCACCTGGCGATAGTAGAAAACGGAATCCTCGTAGCGTTTCGCCTCGAACCAAAGCTCGGCGGCGCTGAAGGCAGCTTGGTTGGCCACGGCGACATCCAGACGGCTGCTCAGCAGTTGCTGGAACAAGTGGTGGGCCTGGCCGCGGAGCTTGTCGCCTTCGTCCTTCTGCCCGGCCTGAATCATGGCCGCCGCCTTCGAACCAACAATCGTTGCCCGCAGGAATTGCGATTCCACGATCAACGGGTTGTTGGCCCAGGTCTTCTGAAAGTAATCCACATCGGCGATTGCCGCGTCATGCAAGCCGCGGTAAAGCTCCGCCACCGCGCGCCCATACACGGCGTCGGGGCGGTTATCACTCCTCGGAAACCCGGTCACGCCCAGGAAGTCGCTGTAGGTCTTGATCGCGCTGTCGAGATTCTGTTCGGCGCCCTTGCTGTCGCCCTTCTGCTTCGCAGTCTCGCCGGCACGCGTGTAGGCCTGCCCCAGCAGCAAGGAAGCCGCCTCTCGAATCTCTGCCTGGGGAAACCTCGGATCCGCCATCGGTTGGAGCACCTTGATGGCGTTGTCAGGCTCCCCTTTCAGGAAGTAAGCCGAACCGAGGCTGTATTTGGCCCGGTTCAGATGCAACGAAGCGGTGTGCTTGGTGGTCAGCTCGGTGAGGGCATTGATCGCCGTCGCGTAGTCGGCCCGCCCCATCGCCTCGTCGGCTTTCTTGATCAACTCCTCGTCCGGCCCGGCGGCGCGCACAGGCGCCGCCAAGGCCAGCAGCAGCACGGCGGCCAGCAGCCGCCGGGCGCCGGTTCGAAACCAAGTCTTTACCGTCCCTGAGCCTACGGTCGCTCGTTTCATATTGGCTTGAGGTCTTATTTGCTCGTTGCCGCGGAGGCGTCTTTTTCGGCAAGCGCAGCCTTGCGGCTGAGCTTGACGCGCCCCTTTTCATCCACACCAATGCACTTCACCCAGATCTCGTCGCCCATCTTGCAGACGTCTTCGACCTGGCGGACCCGGAAGTCCGCCAACTCGGAGATGTGACACAGGCCGTCTTTGCCCGGCATCACCTCGACGAACGCGCCGAACTCCTTGATGGTCACCACCCTGCCGCGGTAGATTTTCCCCACCTCGATCTCGGCAGTCATGCCCTCAATGATCTCGCGAGCCCGATCCATGCCGGGTGCGTTGGTCGAGAAGATGAATACCGTGCCGTCATCCTCAATGTCAATCTGACAGCCGGTCTCCTCGGTGAGCTTCTTGATGTTCTTGCCGCCGGGGCCGATGAGCAGGCCGATCTTGTCCGGCGGGATGCGGAGCGTCGCGAGCCGCGGAGCGTATTTGCTAAGCTCCTTGCGAGGCTCGGCGAGCACGCGGGCCATGATGTCGAGGATCTGGAACCGCGCCACTTTCGCCTGCTCGAACGCCTTGCGGGCGAATTCGTGAGAGAGACCCGGTATCTTCAGGTCAACCTGAAACCCCGTGATGCCGTTGCGGGTGCCAGCGACCTTGAAGTCCATGTCGCCGAAGTGATCTTCGCTGCCAATGATATCGGTCAAGAGCACGCCGTCGTAGATGTTACCGGGCTTGGTGATGAGACCGATGGAGATGCCCGCGACAGGTGCTTTGATCGGGACGCCGGCGTCCATCAACGCGAGACAGCCGCCGCAGACCGAGGCCATCGAGGTGGAACCGTTCGACGACATGATCTCGCTGGTCAGGCGCGTGGTATAGGGCCACTTCTCCTTGTCGGGCAGGACCATCTCCAGCGACCGCTCGGCGAGAGCGCCGTGGCCGATCTCGCGACGGCCCGGGCCGGCGATGCGGCCGGTTTCACCGGTCGAGAATGGCGGGAAATTGTAGTGATACATGAACCGCTTTTCCTGAGACCCGCCCGTGTAGGAATCCAGATCCTGGATATCGCCGATCGACCCGAGCGTGCAGAACACCATCGCCTGGGTCTCGCCGCGCGCGAAGATCGCGGAGCCGTGCGGACGCGGCATGACGCCGACCTCGCCGCTGATCGCGCGCAACTGGTCGAGCGAGCGGCCGTCCATGCGGCGCTGCTGGGCCAGGATTTGATTGCGAATGGCGTCGTGTTGAACGCCCTCGAACGCCATCTTCACGATGTTCGCTTCGATGACGGGATTCTCGGCCTTGACGGCGGCGAGCAGTTCCTCGAAGGCGGCCGCCATGGCTGAATTGCGGGCCTGTTTGCCGGGCGTGGTCAACGCCGCGACGATCTTCGGGCCGGCGACGCTGGCGGCCTTGGCCTTGACGGCATCGGGGACGCTGATGATTTTCACCGCGCGCTTCTGGACGCCGAGCTGGGCGGCCATTTGCTTCTGGACGGCGATGATCTGCTTGGCCTGGCTGTGGGCGAATTCCATCGCTGCGGCCATGTCCGCCTCGGAAAGCTCCTTCGCGGAACCTTCGATCATCATCACGTCCTTTTCGGTGCCGACATAGACGAGGTCGAGATCGGATTCCGCCTGCTGCGCATGGGTTGGGTTGGCGACAAGCTGGCCGTTGACGCGACCGACGCGGACGGCGCCGAGCGGGCCGTTCCACGGGATGTCGCTGATGGTCAGCGCAGCGCTGGCGCCGTTGATGGTCAGCATGTCGCTGTCGTTCTCGCCGTCGGCTGACAGCAGGATCGCCTGCACCTGCACCTCGCAGAAATAGCCTTCGGGGAAAAGCGGCCGCAAGGGGCGGTCGGTCATGCGGGAAGTGAGGATTTCCTTCTCGGTGGGCCGGCCTTCGCGCTTGAAGTAGCCGCCTGGGAATTTGCCCACCGCGCTGGCTTTCTCACGGTAGTCAACGGTGAGAGGGAAGAAATCCTGGCCTTCACGACCCTTGTTGGCCGCGACGGCGGCAACAAAGACGACTGTCTCGCCATATTGAACGGTGACTGCGCCATCAGCCTGCCCGGCCAGTTTGCCGGTTTCAACAATGAGGTCGTTGGCGCCAACTTTGACTCGAATGGATGAATGCATAGTGCTCTCTTGGCAGGTTCGGCGGAGCACTGGAAAAGCTTCAAAGAAAGCAGAACCGGGAGGTATATGCTCTGCGCTCTTTGAAACCTTCCTGACTCGCCCCCGCCTGCCGGCGGGTGCGACCGAGTTTGGTGTTCGTCCGAAACCGGCGGGTCGCACGACGGCCGGACGATTTCGGTTACCGCCGAAGCTTGAGCTTCTTGATGATCTGCTGGTAGCGGCTGTTGTCCGTCTGGCTGAGGTAGTCCAACAGACGACGGCGCTTGCCGACCATCATCAACAACCCCCGCCGGGAACTGTGATCCTTGCGGTTATCCTTGAGATGGTTGGTCAACTCAACAATTCGCTCACTCAACAGTGCAATTTGCACGTCCGCCGAACCTGTATCGCGTTCGTGGATGCGGAACTCTTTCGTTATTTCTGACTTCCTATTGAGGTCCATAACTTTCTCGGCTGCATGTCCTTCAGTAGCCCTCCTACGGGCCGAAGTGCCGGCGACTATATCGTCCAAGGTTGCCAGTGTAAAGCCCAATTTCCTAACGATTTCCAAACGACACCGCAGACAACGCCCGCTGAGAAACGCATGATCGCAGCCACCTCCTTCAGCAAACCTCATCAATGATGATGTCCCATGAGTTCGCCAATCCCCTGCGCCGCTGAAATGATGCCCATCACCAACACAATCCCCGCACTGGCAAGGGGTAAGCGGCGCGCCCATCCTCGCGCCGCAATATGACCGGCTGCCTTCCGGGCTGCCAGACTCAGACCGAAAACCGCCAAACCCAAACCCGCGCTGAATGCCAACACAATGCCGCCCGCCAACGGCAGATTTCGCGCGCTGGCCGCTTGCAGCAAGACCGCCCATCCGTTGGCGCACGGCAACAACCCGCCAGCAACACCCAGCACCCAGACCTGGCCAAGTGATTGCGTCCGCGCCTCATCCTGGTGCTGCTGGTGGTGATGATGGTCGAGGTGGCAGCACTCATCCCCCGGCGATCCCCAATTGCGATGGATCATCCAGACACCGAGACCGGTCATCAATGCCGCCGACGTCAGCTCGATCCCGTGCTCCACTGTCTCATTGTGCCCGCCCGCCCGCGCATAAAGCGCCAACGCCACCAGGCCCACCAGCATGAACGTATGCGTGACAATCAGGATGATCGTCAGCCACACCGCATGACTGGCAGGCCGGCGGGCATCCAGAAAGTAGCCCGCGATGAGCGCCCGACTATGCCCGAACAGGCTGTCGAGCAACCCCAGCACAAACGCAGTGCCCAACTGTAATGAGGCCGAATCCATGCAGGCGCGCCACTATTCCCAAAAGCCACCCCAAAGTCAACGACCCTGCCAACACGCCTACACCGCGCTTGTCACCACCCCCACCCTTCCCTACGCTTCCACCCGATGTCCACAGCGAATACCTTCGAATACCCCCTGCGGGTCACAGCAAGCGATTGCACCGTCGGCAACCACGTCTATTACTCGCGCTACCTTGACTGGCTGGAGGCGGCGCGCACGGAGTTGTTCAGAGCCATCGGCCAGCCGTTGGCCAGACTCATGGAGAGCGGCATCATGCTGCCGGTCATCGAGGCCCAGTTGCGTTACCGCCAACCGGCCCGTTTCGACGACCGGATCCTTGTCCGCCTCTGGGTCACCGAAGCAAGCCGCGCCTGCATCGTCTTCAGCGCCGAGATAGTCAACGCCGACACCGGCGCGTTGCTCGTGACCGCCACGACCACTCAAGTCTGCACCAACCACGCCGACAAACCCCAACGTCTGCCCCCGGCGCTCACGGAAGCCCTTGCGGCGCGCGTCCGGACGGAAACCGCCTGAAACGACCGTCGCTCTGCGGCCAGCACCATCCACTTACTTGCCGCCCTGCTTCGGTTGTGCGGGCAAAGCCGGCCCCACCCTCACAGGCCGGATGTTGACGGCGCACACAACGCGGAAACCGACGTAACCGTGGCGGAAACTCGGCGGCACGCCCCCGCGGAACGAACACGAAATCCGCTCCGAGACATCGGCAAAGCTGCCGCCACGGATGACGCGGTGACTGCCCTTCGCCGGCCCGGTCGGATCCGCGGTCTCTGTCGGCGAAAACGGCGCGAGCCAGTCCGCGCACCATTCGGCGACGTTGCCCAACATATCGTAAACACCCCACGCATTCGGCTGTCGCTGGCCGACCGGGTGCGTCTTGAAGTCACTGTTGTCCTTGAACCAGGCCATGAATTTCAACCCCGCCGGATCGTTGCCGTTGGGATACCGCGTCTTCGCGCCAGCGCGGCAGACGAATTCCCACTCCGCCTCTGTCGGCAATCGGAATACGTAACCGGCAGGAGCCGGGACCTTGCGGTTCATGTCAGCCAGGAACTCCTGCGCGTCCTCATAACTGACCTTATCCACGGGGTTGCTGTCGCCTTCGTTGATGGACGGCCGCCGGTGTGTGACCGCACAAAACTGCTCCTGCGTCACCTCGTATTTGCCGATCCAGAAGCCCCGCCCGATGGCCAGCCGCCGCACGGGCCGTTCGTCCTCCGGCCCGTCCGCCGACCCCATCAGGAAGGCGCCCGGCTGAATCCAGACAAACTCCATCTTCGCCTCATCAGGAAGGGGGACCGTCAACGGAGGCTGGAACATCTGCGGAAACGCCGGCGCTGCAAATACGATCAAGCCCAAACAACTGCTCAACGCGGCCAATACGTGGATTCCCATGCGAAGCGTCCCAGTTTGCTAATGGAGCGGGTGAAGGGAATCGAACCCTCGTAAGTAGCTTGGAAGGCTACCGCTCTACCATTGAGCTACACCCGCGCTCAAGAACGCGCGAATACTACCATCGGCCCCCGCCTGTGGCAACGTTCCCGTGCTTCACACCCCCCCCGCCAAAGCAACACGCCCCTGCCAGCCTTTCAGCCGACGGGGCGCTTCAAACTACGTTTGTGTCCCCCACCCTACCGTTGCATTTCCGTTTCTTTGCGGCAGATGCGACTCTTCCGCCGCCGCCAGCCAGCCAAGGCACTCACACCCAGCGCCAGCAACGCGCCGGTCGAAGGCTCGGGAATGATCACGATCTGGCCGCCCGCGCCAAAGAAAATGTGCGTGGGGTCGGGATTGTTCCCGCTGTTGAAGGTGCCGACCGTGTAAGTGGTTCCCGTGTTCTCGTCAATGAACTTCAAGCCCACATAGATCGTCAGGGTGTTGATATCCATCGTGGCTCCCGTAAACAGCCGGAGGACATCCACATAAAGCACCTGGTTCGACGCCGCGCTCGGCGCCCCGGTGACATTGTTGAACTCGTCCACAAACTCGACCGGGTTGGTGACGTTCAGGATGCCCAAGGCGAAGTTGTTCGCGTTGAAACCTCCACCATTAACCCCGGCCAACTCGAACTTGTTCGTCACGGCCGCCGAGACGCCGCCGACATCCATCCGGCCGTTGCGCGTGTCGAATGCCATGTTGTTCGTGCTGTTGTTGATAAAGTCCCCGCGCAACACCAGCACGTCGTTGGTCGTCGGCAGCGTGATCACACCGCTCGCCCCCAGAATCAACGTGCCATTGACGATCGTCGTGGACGGATCCGTCGCCAGCGTGCCGCTGTTGTTCAGCACGCCGTTGAACACCAGCACGCCGCCATTGCTCGACTTCAGCGTCCCGCCCGCCGCGTTGGTCACTGCGCCGTTGAACACCACCGTGCTGCCGCCGTCGCGCGAGAGCACCGTGCCGCCCGCCTGGTTAAGGAACGCCAGGTTGAACGTCAGCGCGCCGCCGGTGCTGTTGCTCACCTGGCCGCTGTTGGCCACGAAGGCATTGATTGTGCCCTGACCCTGAATCAGTCCGGCAGCCGCGTTCACGAGATTCAGGCTCGACACATCATTCGTCAGCGAAACCGTCGCGCCGACGTTGTTCACCCAGATGGACCCGGCGTTCGTGAACGACTGCGCGATCCGCAGCTCCGAACCACCGCCCAACGCCGCGAGCAGGCCGTTATTGACCTGGCCCGCGCCGCTGTTGGTGAACCCGGAGACCACCGTCAGGACGCCGCCCGTGGCCGCAATCCTGCCCAGCGGCTCGTTGCCGATGACCGGCGTCACCGTGCCCACGCCGCCGATGATGCCGTTGTTGGTCAGCACGCTGGCCGTCACGAAGTTGGTCAGCACGCCGCCTTCGAGGCGGACCAGCCCGTTGCCCGCGTTGATGAACGAGTTGGAGAACTGGAGGAAGCTGCCATTGGCGACAGACACGGTGCCCTGGTTCGTGAACGTGCTCACCAAGTCCACCCGCGCGCTGCCGCCGAGGGCGACCTGCTGGACGGTGCCGGAGTTGACCAGGCTGTTGGCAAACACGCCCAGGTTGTTCAGGTCCAGCACTGAGTTGCTGACGGCCACGATCAAGCTGTTGACCGCCAACACCTCGCTCACGATTCCGGCCGTATTGGCGAACTGGTTCACCAGCCGCACGGCCGCGTTGCTGTTCGCCACCGCGTCACCGACCTCGAACCGGCCGAAGAAGAAGTTGGTCGTGCTCATCGCCGACGTGTAGGCGCTCAGCACCTCCACCAGTTGCGTCACCGCGCCGGCCCCGCCGTTGAACACCGTCTTGCCGCTCAGATCGGTCTGGGCATAGTTGGTCGAGCGCACGCTGAGGTTGCCGCCGAGGTAGAGCACGCCCAGCAAGGTGTTGTTCAGCACCGAATTTGTGCTGACCGTGAGATTGCCTCGCACGTCGGCCTTGCCGCCACTCTCCAGCACCATCTGGTTGCCCGCCACCACCGACGTGGAGAGGCCCACGCTCACGTTGGCGGCGGCATACAACAGCGAACCCGTGTCGGTCACCCGCACCGTGTTGCTCCGCCCCAACGCGCTCGCGCCAACGGTCAGGTCGCCGGCGTTCGTCATCGTGCCGCCGCCCGCGACAACCAATTGGTTGAACAAACCGGTGTTGCCCACGCTGACGGGCCCGAGCGTGTTCAACACCGCGCCCAGGCCGGACACGAGCAAGGTGTTGTTGCTGCCTGTGGTGTTGTTGCCAATGGCGAGCGAGTTGTTGGCATACATCGTGCCGCCATTGGTGACGGTCAGGGTGTTGTTGAAGCCCGATTCACCGACGATCACCGCCACCTGGCTGGTCACCACCGAACCGCTGCTGGTCACCAGCATCCAGTTGTTGCTGCTGGCCGCGCCGTTGCCGATGCGCAGGCGGTTGAGGCCGCCGGTGCCGGTGATCAGCGCGGCGCCGTTGCTGATGATCAGGCTGTTGAACGAGCCGTTTTGGCCGACTTCCAGCGACGCGCGGTTGGTCCAGAGCGTCCCGGCCCCGGTCACCAGCACGCTGTTGTTGTGGCCACCGGACAAATCCACGCCCGCGTTGCTCCCGATGTAGGAACCCGGCGTAGGCCCGCCGCCCAGGGTGATGAGCGTCGCGCCATTGGCAATCGTCAGCGTGTTGCTCAGGTTGTTGTTGCCGACAACAAGGTTGCTGCCGCCAAAGAACACGGTGCCCGGGTCGGTGATGGTGACGTTGTTGGCAAAATTGCTGAGCGGCCCCGCCGGCGAGTTGGCGCGTTCACCAATGGTGAACGTGCCCATGTTGGTGAAGCCCGCGCCGTTGTTCACCAGCAGCCAGTTGCCACTGCCACTGCGGCCCACGGTGAACAAGCCCGCATTGCTGAACGTGGAGCCGGGGCCGGAAACCAGCATCCAGTTGCCGGTCGGCGAATGGCCGTTGCCGGCGAGGTCGGACGCACCCACACCCGTCGCAGCATCAGAACCTCTCGTCACGTAGATGTGGCCGCCGTTGGTGACGATGGCCCCGTTGCCGACGCCGCGCAGGCCCACTGCAAACCGGGTGCTGTCCGTCGCGTTGGTCAACGGCGTCGCATTGGCCCACAGCGCGCCGCCGTCGCTGACCACCAGCAGGTTGCTGTTGGCGTTGTTGTTCACGCCCACGTAGAAGTTGCGCGTGAACATCGCCGCGTTGCTGTTGATGACCATCGTGTTGAACGACCCGCCATTGCCAGCCCGCGTGTCGGCGGCAAAAACGTTGTTGGTCATGATTGTGCCCGCGCCGGTAACGTAGAGCAGGTTGCTGTTGGCGCCCGCGCCGGTGACGTTGGGCAGGGTGGTGCCATTTTGCCCGACAAAGACGCCCTGCCGTGTGACCGCCAAGCCGCCACCGGAGACGACCATCGTGTTGAACAAAGCCCCAGTGACGTTGCCGACAATCACCTGATTGGAGTTCAGCAGCGTCGAGCCGATGCCGTCCACCACCAGCAGGTTGCTGTTCGCGCCGAAGTTATTGCCGACAATGGTGCTTGTGGTGGTGTTGCTCAGGACCACGGTCGCGCCATTGAGGATGCGCATGACGTTCCCGGAGCTGCTCTGGCCAACCTGGAGGTTGTTGCCCACGAGCACAAACGTGCCGGGGTCGGTGACCACGATGCTGTTGTTGCTGCCGGCCGCGGCGGTGCCCGGTATGAGCTGGCCCAGCGTCACGACCCGCGCCCCGTTGCTGGCGATCATCCGGTTGCCGGTGCCGGAGTTGCCGACCAGGATGCCCTGCGTCGCGTTGCTGAGCAACGAACCGGCGCCGGAGACCAGCAGCAGGTTGTCGTTCGCGCCAAAGGCGTCGCCCACGATGACGAACGACTGGTTGGTCACCGAGCCGCCGTCCAGTATCTGCATCGTGTTGTTCGAGCTGCGGAAGCCCATCTCGATGCGGCCGTCCACACGCATCAGCGACCCAGCGCCGGTCACGGTCACGGTGTTGTTGCTGCTGCCGTTCTGGTTGCCGACCCAGAGGCCATGCACGCCGCCCGTCTGGCCCACCTGCACATAACCGCCGTTGGTGACGAGCAGGCTGTTGCCGGAACCGTAGTTGCCGACCGTCAGCGCGTTGGTAGTGATGCCGCTGTGGATCAGCGACGCGCCGCCGCCAACAACCAGCAACGCGTTGTTGTTGTTCGAGGCCTGGCCAACGATGGTCACGCCGTCGGCAAAGACGCCCGTCACGGTCATGACCATGCTGGACAGGACCAGCGTGCCCTGGCCAACGGTCAGGAACTGGAGCGAGTCGGCGCCGCCGTTCAGGATCAGCGTGCCGGAGCCGGTCTTGTGGAGCGAGCCGTCGCCCGCGATGGTGCCGGGGATGACCGACGTGTTGCCCAAGGAGTCGAAGAAGCCGGTGCTGGTGAGGATGGCGATGGAACGGTTGGCGGCGAGGTTGATGTTGTCGCCGAACCGGAACGTGGCCTTGTTGAGGAAGGTGAGGTTGGTCGCGGCCGCGCCCGGAATCTGGCCGAGCGCGAAGTCATTGCTGATGACCAGCGTGCCGCCGCCGAGGAACGTGCCGAGGCTGTGGGTGTTGGTGTCCGCCAGGACGACCGTGCCGGCGAACGGCGGCCCGCAGCGATTGACGCTCAGTTCGGACAGGTTGCCGCCGTTGAAGGTGTCGCTGATGACGTTGGTCCAGGTGAGCGTGACATCCCATTCCGCGCCGAGGCGGAAGTAGTTGGTCATGGCGCCCAGCGTGCCTGCCTGGTAGGGCGTGTAGGTGCCCGTGTAGGTCATGTCGGCGCCCGCGGCGATGCCGAGGTCGGGGAAGCCGCCCAAGGCCGTGTAATCGAGGCTCTCGCCCTGCTGGCCCGACAGCAGGACGATCGCGCCGGTGGAGCTGTTCGCGATCCGCGGCAGGAGGTTGGCCTGCAGGTTGTTGGTGACGAAACCGACCGCGCCGCAGCCCAGCGTGATTGTGCCGAGCGCGGGCAGGGCCTGGTCGTGCAGGAAGACCAGCGTGCCGTTGGTCACGAACATGCCGCCACTGAAATCGTTCGTGCCGCCCAGATTCAACCAGCCACTGCCGGTGCCCAGAACACCCAGACCGCCGGTGCCCGTCACGTTGTTGCCCGCAGTGTTGGTGTCGGACCGGGCGTAAATCAGCCAGCCGTCGTTGGTGAACGTCCCGGAACCAAAGATGAGGCCGTTGTCCAGCGTGCCGCTGGGGCCGCCCGCGCCGACCTGCAACGTGGCACCCGCGCCAAGCACGGTCGGGCCGGTGTAGGTGCTGTTGCCGGCGATGGCCAGCTTGCCGCCAACGCCCGTCACGGTCAGGCCGCCGCTGAGATTGGCCGCCAGCGTGGGCGCGCCGGCCACCGCGATGAACGACGGCGAGTCGCCGACCAGTTGGATGATCGGCGCGCTGGTGTAGCCTTCGCCGGGGTTGGTGACGACGATGTTGGTCACCGAGCCGGTCACCGGATCAATCTGGGCATACGCCGTGGCGTTGCTGCCGCCGCCGCCGAGGAGGATGACGGCCGGCGGCCCCAAGTAGCCCTGACCGCCGTAGGCGACCGGGATGCTGCCGATGCCAAGGCCGGTCGGGGCAACCAAGCCGGCTTGGACGGTCACGTTGAAGCCCTGGACGTCTATGGTCGCGCCATTCTCCCGCACGTAAACCTTATTAAAGCCGCCGACGCTGCTCGCGCCGCCGAACCAGTTGGTGTCGTTTGCCAACGCCTGCAACACGCCGCCATTGAAGTTGAACACCGGGTTGGCGCCAACACCCGCGCCAGCGTCACCCCTGCCTTGCAGGCTGGCGGTGCTGAGCGTGCCACCGAGCAGGTTGACGATGCCCGTGGCGCTGTTGTTCCACGCGACGCGCAGGCCGCCCAGCAGGGTCAGTTGAGCCGTGCCGCTCACGTTCAGGACGCCCGGGAAATTCGCGGCGTCCGCCACGATCAAGCGCGTGCTTGCACCGGCGAAGCCCTGTGTGAACCCGCCGCCGCTGACGTTGAAGACGCCGGGGCCGCCCGCGCCGACCGAGAAGTGCTGGCTCGTCATCGTGAAGCTGCCGCCGCTCATGTCGAACTGGCCGACGCCTGCGAGGCCGACCTGGAACCGCTGGTTCGTGGCAAGCATCGTGATCGAGCCACCGCTGAGGTTGTAGTAGCCGTAGCTGTTCGCCACCTGGCCCAGCACCCAGTTGCCGCCGGGGTTGATGTTCCCGATCACGGTCCCGCCCGACTGGTAAACCGCGCCCGCGCCGGACACGCCCCTGCCCACAGCCAGGATGGTCGTATTGACCGTAGCGCCGGTCTCGATACTTGCGGTCGCCCGGCCCACGTCGCCGATCACCAGACCGCTCGCGCCGTTGGACATCACGCTGCCCGCCTTCAGGATCAAAGCCGAGTTGTCGCCCGCGGTGGCCGACATGATGAAGCCGCCCGCCACCGCCGCGTTGCTGGCGATGATCATGATGGCCCCGTTCTCAAGGAGCACCGTGCCGAAGTGCGAGCGGAAGAGGGGGATGTCGGTGGTGTTGCTGAAGATCAACG
>JACRKA010000258.1 GCA_016219905.1 Verrucomicrobiota bacterium | reverse complement strand
TCACGCCAAGTGGAGCGAGTTCTCGCGCGACGAGCGTCGCATCCGCCATCTGAAAGGCAAGGACGTGTTCCTGATGTTCGACGTGAGCGAGCCGGCCGACAAGCTCATGGCCGGCTACACGATCTTCCAGCCGGGCCAGCGTTCGTGGCCGCCGCACAACCACACCGACCAGGAGGAGGTCTATATTTTCATCAAGGGGCACGGCTCGATGGAGGTCTATGCTGACGAGGAGACCAAGAGTTTCGTCCACTCGGTGGGCGAAGGCGACGCGGTGACGATCCCGTTGCTGAACTACCATCCCGTCTTCAGCCAGGACGAGGAGCTGCATTTCATCTGGTGCATTGCCGGCAACCGCTATTGGGTCGGCGACAAGAACAAGGATTTCATGGCCGGCAAGGGCGACAAGCTCACCACCTGAATCAGTGCAGGATCGGCGCCGGCCCGAGCGGCTGCTTGCGGGCGCGCCGCTGTGCACAATTGATTTCGGAGGCGATTCCGCGGAAGATTGCAATGTGACATTGACACAGTGGCTGCCGTTTGTGGAGACGGCGCGACGCTACGGGTGGAAGGCGTTCCGGGCGGACGCGCTGGCGGGCCTGGCGGGCGCGATCATGGTGGTGCCGCAGTGCATCGCCTACGCGATGATCGCCGGGCTGCCGCCGATCTACGGGTTTTACTCGGCCATCGTGGTCGCCACCGTCGGCGCGTTGATGGGCAGCAGCGAGCACCTCGTCTGCGGGCCGACCAATTCCATCGCCATCGTCATCGCCACCGCCATCGCACATTCATCGCTGGTGGCGGTGAAGGAAAGCCCCGCCGAAGCGGTGCTGCTGCTCGCGTTCATGGTCGGCGTCATCCAGTTCGCCTTCGGCGTCTCGAAGCTCGGCAACCTCTCGCAATTCGTCTCGCGCAGCGTGGTGGTCGGGTTCACCGCCGGCGCGGGACTGCTCATCGCGCTGAACCAGCTCAACCCGTTGCTGGGACTTGATCCGCCGCCGGGCGTGCCCCTGCTGGAGCAGTTCCGGTTCGCGCTGCGGCAAATCGCCGAGTTCAACCCCTACTCGCTGGCGATTGGCGCGGGGTCACTGGCGCTGATGCTCCTGGGCCGGCGCTGGCTGCCGCGATGGCTCACACCGTTGGTGGTGGTCAGCCTCGCCGCGGCGGCGGTGTGGGTGTTCCGGCTCGATGAAAAGGGCGTCACGCTGGTCGGCCAGGTGCCCAACCAGCCGCCGATGCTTCACCCGCCCGCGTGGGATTTGCGCATGATGACCGACCTCGCCGACAGCGCGCTGGCCATCGCGATCCTCGGCTGCATCGAGACGCTCTCCATCGCGAAGGGCATCGGCGCGGCGAGCGGCCAGCGCGTGGACGCCAACCAGGGCTTCATCGGCGTCGGGCTGGCGAACATCGCGGCGGCGTTCTTTCAGAGCATGCCCGGCAGCGGCAGCTTCGTGCGCTCATCGTTGAACCACGATGTCGGCGGGCGGACTCGGTTCGCGGCGATCATCGGCGGCCTGTGGGTGATGGGCATCCTGTTCGTGTGCGGCCCGCTGGTGCGCTACGTGCCGAATGCGGCGCTGGCGGGGATGCTGATCGTGCTGGGCTTCGGGATGTTCCAGTGGCGCAACATCCGCGTCGCGCTGCGGGCCACGCACAGCGACGCGGCGGTGTTGATCCTGACCTTCGCCGTCGCGGTGCTGGTGAACCTACGCGTGGCGATCTACGTCGGCGTCATCAGCTCGCTGGCGTTGTTCCTGCGCAAGGCCAGCGCGCCGCACCTGGTCGAATACGACTTCGACGGCGAGACGATGCGCGAGATCAGCAGCCCGTCCGAGCGGTCGCACCCGGAGATCTCCATCATCCATGTCGAAGGCGAGCTGTTCTTCGGCGCGGCGGAGTTGTTCCAGGACGAGGTGCGCCGGGTGGCCGAGGACAAAAACATCCAGGTCGTCATCCTGCGGGTGAAGAACGCCCGCAACCTCGACGCCACAGCGGTGATGGCGCTGGAGGAACTGTTGAAGTTTCTCGTCAGCAGCGGCCGACTGCTGCTCATCAGCGGCGCCAGCGCCGACGTCATCGGCGTGCTGCGCCGCAGCGGCCTGCTCGACCTCCTCGGTGAGGAATGTGTGTTCGAGGCCGAGGGCAACCTCACCGCCGCCACGCGCAAGGCGCTGGTCCGCGCCCAGCAGTTTCTCGGCAAAGAGATCACGCCGGAATTGCGTGTGTTCTACGACAAGAGCCGGGCAGAGCAGCCGCCCCAACAGCCGCGTGACAAACCCTGAGCGTGAAGACGCGCGATCTCACCCTCTTCATCCTCGCCGGCGGGCTTTCGACGCGCATGGGCCGGGACAAGGCGCGTCTGCGGCTGGGCGGGCGGACGCTGTTGGGCTGGATTCGCGAGCGCATCGCGCCGATGGGCGTGACGGTGCGCGTCATCCGTCGCGACATCGTGCCACGATGCGGCCCGCTCGGCGGCATCGTCACCGGGCTGGCGCGTTGCCGCACGACGCGGGCGGTTTTCCTGAGTTGCGACATGCCACTGGTGGACGCGCGGTTGTTGCGGCGGCTGATGCGGGCTGCCGGTGACGCACCTGCGGCGTGCTTTCGCCGCGGTGGTGAGATCGAGCCGTTTCCGCTGCTGATCCGGCGCGAGATGCTCGATGACATCAGGGCGCGCATCCGTCGCCGCGAACTCGCTGTGCATCGGTTGCCGCTCCGCCGTTTTCCGGTCAGCCACGCCGAACACCGCCGCTGGTTCCTGAACGTGAACACGCCGTCCGAGTTTGCGGCGCTGAAGCGCCAGCTTGGCTGACGCGTTTTGCACAGGCCGCGCAAATCCTGCGCAGCAACGCCCCTCCCGCGCTTTGAATCACGCTGGCACGCCGCCAGCTTTCCTCCTTGCCAGAAAGGATGAAACCATGAATGCGAAACACTTCAGGGCAGACCGGCGATTCAAGATGATGGCGCGCAGGATGCGGGATGAACTGCGTGAGACAGTCGAAGAGGCCATTCTCCAGCAGTTTTGGGCCAACGCCGCTGCACGTCGTGTTCCCGGACCGGCGCTCATTCCAGCCATGGCGATGCACAGCCGCGTATCCATTCCGTGGCCCGCGCCGTCAAACGAGCGGTAGGCGGCGTTGCGGTTCCTGTTCTTTGAGAAGCCCGTGGTTGGCACGGCCCGGCGCGCACGGTAAACTGCGCCGGGATGAGCACCGCTTCACCAACCCTCGCCCCCGGCGTCATCGAGACGGTCACCGACAAGACCAAGCCGGCCTTGGACCGGCCGTGGAACGTCGTCGTCCACAATGACCCGATCAACCTGATGACGTTCGTGGCGATGGTGTTCCAGCGCGTGTTCGGCTATCCGCGCCAGAAGGCGGAGCGGCTCATGATGGAGGTCCACACACGCGGCCGTTCGATTGTCTGGACGGGCGGCCGGGAGCAGGCGGAGCATTACGTGCGCATCCTGCAACAGTATCACCTCTGGACCACGATGGAGCAGGTCGAATCGTGACGACGCTGGAACTCAAGCGCCTTCCCGATGGCCGGCTTTGCCTTGGCGGCATTGACGACGGCTGGCAATGGGCGCTGGCACGCGTGCCGGAGCTTCTCGCCGGCGACCAGCCGCCTGCCGTGCGCGAGCGGCTCCTCCCCGAACCCTCCAACAACACCGCCATCAACCGTGACTGGCGCGAGTTGATCGCGCCCGAGTTACAGGCGCTCTGGAAAGCCAACTACGAGTTGATGGCTGCCGACCTCGCACGACTGGAGAAGGATCCGGAGCAGCCCGATTGCACGCGAATCATCTTCCCTGAAAACCACGCCGCCGCATGGATCAGCGCAATCAACCAAGCGCGGCTGACTCTCGGCGCGCGCTGGAACGTCACGGAAGCCGACATGAACCGCCCGCTGCGAAAGCTCGGCCGCGATCCGCGCGAGCACGACATCCTCTTGATCCATTTGCTGGCGAGTGTGCTGCAACTCTTCATTGAGGCGTCGCTCTGACGTTCAACGCTCCGCAAACCGCCTTCACCACTTCTTCCGCGCTGACCGCCGTCATGCAGCGGAAATCAATCGGGCATTCGCGCAGGAAACACGGCGAACACGGCGGCTGATGACGCAGGATGACGTGGCGCGAACCGGGCGTGACGCTTGGCCCCGTCAACATCGGCTCCGTCGAGCCGAAAACGGTCACCGTCGGCGTGCCGACTGCCGCCGCGAGGTGCATCGGACCGCTGTCGTTGGTCAGCAGCAGCCGGCAACGCGCCAGCAGCCGGCAGAGGCCGCCGAGCGTCGTCTGGCCGGCGAGGTTGATCGCGGCGTCGCTGCCGATCTTCTGCGCCGCCTCGCCCGCCAGATCGGCGTCCTTTGGCCCGCCTATAAGAACCCAGCGCACTTGCTGCGATTCGGCGACGGCCTTTGCCACCGCCACGAAACGATCGAGCGGCCAACGCTTCGCGGGGCCGTATTCCGCGCCGACGCTCAGCGCGAGCAGCGGCTTGTCTGTCGGCAGCGGAAACTCGTCTGCTTTCACGGCGCCGACATTCAGTTTCGGCTCGCACGGCGTCGCGTCAGCGCCCAGCCGCGCCACCAACTCCAGATGACGATGGACGTGGTGGCGAAACGTCACGGAGCCAGGCTTGCCCGCACCGAGCTTGCGAATATCCTCGACGGGCATCACAGGGCGCGTCGCGTAATCCCCTGATTCCTCCAGCACGTCGGTGAGCATCCACGCGCGGTTGTGGCCGCGAAAGCCGACGCGACGCGGCACACGCGCGAGCCAGACCGGCAGCACGCTGCGCCAGGAATTCGGAAAGATGACCGCAGCATCAAATTGCCTGAGCCGCAATTCGCGCACGGTGCGCAGCAGGTCTAGCGGGCAATCGCTGCGCTCCTGCACGATGACTTCCGCCACGTCGGGATGAAGCCGCCAGAGGTCGGCCAGTTTCGGCTCGGTGAGCACTGCGAAGTGCGCCTGCGGGTGCGCCTGCCTGAGCCGCTGGACGGCGGGCAGGGTCATGACCGCGTCGCCGAGCCAGTTGGTCGAGCGGATGAGGATGCGGCGCAGGTTCATCTCAGGTGAAACAGATGCGGTTGACGGCGTCGTCGAAGTCTTTCGCGCCACGGAGAATCTCGATCTCGACGCGCATGTAGTAGATGGGCACGTCGCGCCGCTCGACGAAGGGGAACCGCACGGCGTCCTTCTCGGTGGTGATGATCGCCTTCGCGCCGTGCTTGTGGCTGTCGTTGATGACGTTGATGATCTCCTGCTGGCTGTAGCGGTGGTGGTCGGCGAACCGGGCGGTGTGGACGAGTTTCGCGCCGAGTTTCTCCAACGATTCCTCGAAGCCGTCAGGCGCGGCAATGCCGCTGAGGGCTGCAATGTCGAGGCCCTTGAGCATGTCGAGCGGTTTCTGTTCGCCGGTGAACACGTCCTGCAGGTAGAGCGGATGGTGCGAGCACTCGATGATGTCAGCCTTCGGGTTCAGCGCATGGATCTGGTCGCGCAACGGCGTGATGTCGGAACCGTCGCACTTGGTGATGAACACGTAGGAGGCGCGGCGGAGGTTGCGGATCGGCTCGCGCAGCGTGCCGCGCGGCAGCATGTGGCCGGTGCCCCACGGGTTGGTGCGGTCCACGAGCACGAGGTTGAGCCGGCTCTTCAGGTGCAGATACTGAAAGCCGTCGTCGAGCAGCAGCGTGTCGGCGTTGAGTTTCTCGATGGCGTATTTGCCGGCCTTCACGCGGTCCTTGTCCACCAGCACGATGACGTCCTTGAGGTCGGAGGCGAGCATGTATGGCTCGTCGCCGGCCTGGTGGGAATCGAGCAACAGGCTCTTGCCATCACTGACAATGCGGGGCGGGATGTGTTTTTCGAGGCCGGTGATTTTCGCCGCGATGCGTTCCAGCAGCGGGCGCTTGGCGCTCTTGTAGCCGCGCGAGAGGATCGCCACACGGCGGCCGCGCTGGGCCAGCGCGCGGGCGAACTTCTCGACGACGGGCGTCTTGCCGGTGCCGCCGACGGTGAGGTTGCCGACGCTCACAACGAGGCAGCCGAGCGTCTTATGTCGCAACAGGCGGGTCTCGTAGAACCAGAGGCGCAACTGGACCGCCGCGGCAAAGACCTTCGAGAGCACCGTCAGGAACACGCGCAGCAGCCGCGCGCGCTTGCCCTTCCGGCGCTCAAAGATGACGTCGAGGAGGAACGTCTCGAAATCCTCGCGCCAGACCTGGAGGCGGTCCTTGAAAGCCATGATTTCGGCGGGCGATACTGCGGCGGGGCCGCAACGCGGTCAAGGGTGGAGTTCGGACTGAAAATCCGAAATCCGAAACTCGAAATCCGAAACAAGCTCGAATCCGGAAACCGCCGGCGCGTCACAGCCGGGCGTTCTTCAACACCCCGCCCAACCGCCGGACGCCTTCCTCGATCTGGTGCGACGGCGTGCCGCCAAAGGAGAGCCGCATGCAGTTACGCGGCTTCGGCCGCGCCGGCGTCTCGGCGAAACAGAGATCGCCCGGCACGTAGAGCACACCGTGGTCGAGCGCGTTGACGAAAATCGGCGATCCGCGGCTCGTGTCGGCCCGCTCCGGCAGTTCGGCCCAGTAGTAGAGACCGCCACGCACTTCCTGCCAGCTCACGAACTTCGGCATGTGCTGTTGCAAGGCGGCATTCATCAGGTCGCGACGGCGGCGATAACCGGCCCGCAAGACCGGCAGGTGACGCGCGTAAACGCCGTTTTTCAACGCCAGCGCCACCAGCCGTTGGTTGAGGTTCGCCGTCCCGAAGTCGTGGTTGCCCTTGGTCCGCAGGACGGGACGCGCGAGCAACCGCGGCAGCACCCCGTAGCCGACCTTGATGCCCGTGGCGAACGGCTTGGTGTAGGTGTTCGCGTAAATGACGCGCTCGCCGTCCGTGTCGAGCGTCTTCAACGACGGCGTGTCGGGACCGTCGAACCGCAGGTCGCGGTAGGCCGCGTCCTCCAGCGCGAAGATCGGATGGCCCGCCGCCTTCTCACAGGAGCGCAGCATCGCGAGCGCCTCCCGCTTCTTCTCGAAACCCGTCGTCCGGCCCGTCGGGTTCTGGAAATAGGTGACCAGATACGCGAACTTCAGCCGGCCGATCCGGCCGCTGTCCTTCAGCGATTGCAGCGTCCGCTCCAGGTCGTCGAGCGCGATGCCGTCGTTCTCCATCCGCACGGGCGTGGCGTCAATGCCGAGCGCTTCGCAGATGCCGAGATAGACGAAGTAGGTCGGGTCCTCGACCAGCACGATGTCGCCCGGATCGCACAACACCTCGCTGACCAGGTAGAGCAACTGCTGCGAGCCGCTGGTGATGACCACCTCGTCAGGTGTCAGCGCGGCGCCCGGCGCGAGGCCGTCCTGGGCGCACACGTAATCCAGCGTCAGCTTCCGCAACTCCGGGTCACCCGCCGTTGAGCCGTATTGCAGCGCGGCGCGCGCGTCGGCGCCGCTCCGCAACAATTCCGCCATGAGTTCGCCGACCTCCGCCACCGGCAGCGTTTCGCTGTCGGTAAACCCGGCCGCCAGCGAAAACATCGCCGGGCGGTCGAGCGTCATCTTCATCAGCCACGAAATCGCCGGGTCGCCGGAGCGACGCGCGAGCGAGGAAAGGAAATCAGTTTCGTTCATTGGATCCTTGGTGGAGAGTGGCGGACCACGGGCCGCGAATCATGAGTCATCATTTCCGCCTCGCCTTCAACACCGCTTCGATCTTGTCGGCTGGCAGGCAGTTGACCACGTCGTCTTTCGTCAGCCAGCCTTTGCGGGCGATGCCGACGCCGATGGCCAGCGATTGGAAGTCCGGCACGCTGTGCGCGTCGGGGTTGATGGCGCATTTGACGCCGCGCTCCTTGGCGAACTTCCACCAGCGCCAATCGAGGTCGAGCCGCCACGGGTGCGAGTTCAGTTCGATGATGACACCGTGTTTGGCACACGCCTCGATGACAGCGCGTTGGTCGAGCGCGTAAGCGTCGCGAGAAAGCAGCAGCCGCCCGGTCGGGTGCGCGAGCATCGTCACCAGCGGGTTGGCCAGTGCCTTGAGGACGCGCGCCGTCATCTTCTTCTCCTCCATCGTGAAGCCGCGATGCACCGCCGCGATGACGTAGTCGAATTGCGCCAGAATCCTGTCGCTGTAGTCGAGCGAGCCGTCTTCAAGGATGTCGCACTCGATGCCGGCGAAGACGCGGACGCCGAGCTTGCGGAACTTCTGGTCGAGCTTCCGGGTTTCGGCGATGTAGCCGGGAATCTGCTCGTCCTTCAGCCCGCGCGCCTGGAACTCGCTCTTGCTGTGGTCGGCCATGCCGAGATAATCGAGGCCCAGTTCCTGCGCCGCGCAGGCCATGCTGCCGATGGTCTCGATGCCGTCGGTCCACGTCGAGTGGCAGTGGAACGCGCCGCGCAGGTTTTCCTTCTCGACCAGCTTCGGCAGCGTGCCTTTCTCCGCCGCCTCGATCTCGCCCATGTCCTCGCGCAACTCCGGCGGGATGCAGTCCAGTTCCAGCGCCTCGTAAATGTCCTCCTCAGTGCAGCACTTGATGACGCTGCCCTTGTCTCTTGCTGTTTGTTCCTGGCCGGCCTTGCTGAATCCATACTCGTTGAGCGAGAGGCCGTGTTTCAGTGCGCGGCTGCGCAAGGCGATGTTGTGCTCCTTCGAGCCGGTGAAGTAGGCCAGCGCGAACGGAAACTGCGCCTCGCTGACCACACGGAGGTCGGCTTGGATGCCGCCGTCCAAAACGACGGATGATTTCGTTTCGCCCTTGGCGTTGACCGCGATGATGCCGGGCAGCTTGACGAACAGCTCCATCAACGCCGGCGCGTCCTTCTCCTTCGCGCTGACTAGAAAATCCACGTCGCCGACGGTTTCGCGGCAACGGCGGAGGCTGCCGGCGTATTCGCAGCGGATTGTGGCCGGATGCCCGCGCAGCGCCTCCACAATCCCCAGCGCTGCGGCGAGGGCTTTGTGATAATGGTGGCGGCCCGAAAAGCGGCGCAGTTGCTCGATGCCCTGCAAGATTTTCTCCTGCGACTTCTCGCCGAAGCCTTCGAGCTGCGCGATGCGGCCGTCCTTGCAAGCGGCTTCGAGTTTCTCGACCGAGTCCACCTTGAGCTTCTTATAGACGACCTGCGCGCGTTTCGGGCCGAAGCCGGGAATGGCGATCATCGCGATGAGGCCGGACGGCAGCGAAGCGCGAAGCTCGTCGTGGTATTTCAGCTTCTCCGTCTTCCACAGCTCGGTGATTTTCTCCGTGAGCGCCTCGCCGATGCCTTTGAGTTCGCGGAGCTGGCCGCTCTCGACCAGCGCGCCGAGGTCCTGCGGGAGGCCGCCGATGAGCCGCGCGGCGTTGTGGTAGGCCCGGACCTTGAACGGGTTCTCGCCCTTCAAGTCGAGCAGCGTGCCGATCTCCTCCAGGATTTCCGCGACCTTGGCCTTGTCCATGGCGGCCCAAGAGTAGTCTGGAGCCGCTACCGTTTCAACGCCGGGCCGATG
>JACRKA010000256.1 GCA_016219905.1 Verrucomicrobiota bacterium | reverse complement strand
TCGACTGCCGCTGCATGGCAACCTTGCCGGTGCGGGTGATGTCCACGATGCCGAACGGCTCCATGAGCTGGAGAAATTTCTCCAGCTTGTCCTCCGTGCCGGTGATCTCGATGGACAGCTCGCGCTGTTGCACGTCCACGATCTTGGCGCGGAAGATGTCGCAGATCTGCATGATCTCGCTGCGGGCCTTGGAGTCGGCCTTGACCTTGAGCAGGATCAGCTCGCGGTCCACGTATTGGCCTTCGCGGAAATCCTGGACCTGGACGACGTTGACGAGCTTGTTGAGCTGCTTGATGATCTGCTCGAGCGTGGCGTCGTCGCCGCGGGTGACGATGGTCATGCGGGAGAGTTTCGCGTCGAGGGTCGGGGCGACGTTGAGGGTGTCAATGTTGTAGCCGCGTCCCGAGAACAGCTCGGCGATGCGGGCCAGCACGCCGAATTTGTTTTCCACCAGCACTGAGATCGTGTGTCGCATAAGGCCGCCCTTATAAGTCAAAGCCCGCCGCGCTGCAATCCTTCTGTCGGCGTCTGTCGGCGACAACTAATCCTTGTCGCGCGCGATGGGTGCCATTAGGTTTGTTCGCTGAGATGCATTTTTCGCTGCCAATGTCTGGAGAAACAGTGTTCTGGCTTTGGGTGGGCGGAACAGTGGGGACTGTCCTCATGCTGGGGGTGATGCTGGCGATTGTTTTCCGGAGGCCCGGCGGGCGGGCGTTCGCGCAACTGGGCTACGCGCTGTGGCCGGAGAAGACGTGGCGGCGGTTGTTGATGGAGCTGTCGAGCGACGCGATGCTGTTGGTGGACCGGTCGGGCCGTGTGCTGGAGGCCAACCAGAGCCTGTGCGACCTCGGCGGCTGGACGCAGGCGGAGTTGTTGGACCGGCCGCTGGTTTCCCTTGTCGGCGAATCGGACCGTCGCGCAGTGGCGGAGGCGCTGGCGCGGCTGCCGGGGGCGCGGTCGTTGACGGGCCAGGTGGTGTTGCGGAACAAGCAGGAGGAATTGATGCGCACGGAGTGGCGGTGGGTGCCGGTGAGCAAGGGGGAGTTTTACATTTTCATCCGCGACCTGCGGGCGCCGACGCGGTTTGAGGCGACGCCGGACGTGGCGGAGGAGATGACGGCCCTCAACCGCGTCAGCACCTCCGTCAGCCAGCTTCTGGATCTCCAATCGGTGCTGGACCACGCCATCGAGGAGACGATGCGGGTGGTCGGCGCGGACGTGGGGGCCATCACGATGCTCGACGCGGGCGGCGGCAAGCTGGCGCTGGCGGTGCAGCGCGGCCTGCCGGCGGAACGGCTGCGCAACGCGGTGGAGTCGGTCCCGTTGGAGGGGCAGGAGCTGGCGCAGCAGCTTTTCAAGACCCGCTCGATTCTCTATCACAAGTCGCTCAACCGGGCGCCGCTGCCGTCGGCGCTGGCGCAGTTGCTGCAGGAGCAGCAGGTGCACGCGATGATCTCGATCCCGATCGTGAGCAAGGGGCGGGCGCTGGGGCAGATGGACCTCGGCGTGCAGCGGCCCAACCAGTTCCAGACGGTCAACACGGCGGTGTTGAGCGCCATCGGCGAGCAGATCGGCATGGCGATCCAGAACGCGCGCCTGATGCAGGAGGTCAACGAGAAAGCGGTGCACCTGCAATACGTGCTCGACTCCAGCCCGGCGGGCATCCTGGTGGTCAGCACGCTTCCGCAGGGCGAGATGGTGACGCTGGTCAACAGCCGGTTTGGCGAGATGTTCGGGGTGGCCTCCGGCACGCTGGCCAACCGGCCGCTGGAGGAGGTGCGGCCGCTGTTGTTCAACTGCTGCGCCGATCCGCAGGAGTTCAAGCACCGGTTCGCGCGGCTCATGGCGGCGCCGACGACCGAGGACCGCGGCGAACTGGCGCTGCAGCGGCCCAAGCCGCTGGTGCTCGATTATTTCACCGCGCCGGTCCACGACGACTACAAGCGCGTCATCGGCCGCATCTGGGTGTTCACCGACATCACGCAGCAGAAGGCGATGAGCGAAGGCTTGCAGCAGATGCAGAAGCTGGAGAGCGTCGGCACGCTGGCCTCCGGCATCGCGCACGATTTCCGCAACCTGCTCAACACGATCATGGGCAACCTCACGCTGGCGCGCGACAACCTCAACGACGCCGGCGAGGCGGCGCACCGGCTGACGAACGCCGAGGCGGCGGCGCAATCAGCCGCCGCGGTGTGCGAAAGCCTGCTGGCGTTCGGGCGCAAGGCGCCCGCGAAGCTGGTGCCGGTGCGGCTGCGCAGCACCCTCGAAGAGGTCGGCCGGATGCTGCACAGTTCGTTGCCGTCGAACATCCAACTGATCATTGACGTGGCGCCCGACCTGCGCGCGGTGGAAGCGGACACGACGCAGATCCTGCAGGTGGTCATGAACCTCGCCATCAACGCGCGCGACGCGATGCCCAAGGGCGGGCGGCTCATCATCCGCGCCCGCAACCGCGACCTCGACGAGGCGGCGTGCGCCGGCCACCCGGAGGCGCGGCCCGGGTCCTTTGTGCTGATCGAGGTGGAGGACACCGGCACGGGCATTCCGCCGGCGGTCATGGCGAGGATCTTCGAGCCGTTCTTCACCACCAAGGCGCCCGACAAAGGCACCGGCCTCGGTTTGGCGATGGTCTATGGCGTCGCCAAGGCGCACCGCAGTTGGGTGCAGGTGCAAAGCCAGCTCCATGTGGGCACCGTTTTCCAGTTTTTCCTGCCGGTCACCGACAAACCCGCGCAACCGACCGAGCCGGTCTTCAAACCGCGGATCCCGGCGCCCGGCAGCCAACCCCGGCCCGCAGCCACCCCGCCCATGACAAGCCAAACTCCCGCCCCCGCCGCCAGCGAAACCATCCTCGTGACCGACGACGACGAGATGGTCCTGGAACTGACGAAGACGTTTCTGGAGAAAGCCGGCTACAAGACCCTCGTCGCCAACGGCGGCTTGCAAGCCCTTGACCAGCTCCGCGCCCACCCGGGTCCCGTGTCGCTGGCGATCCTGGACCTGCACATGCCGGGCATGAGCGGCGAAGAGTGCCTGCGCGAACTCAAGAAACTCCGGCCGGACCTCAAGGCCATCTTCCTGACCGGTTACGACCTTGAGACGGCCAGCGAGAGCGCCGCCAAGGCCGGCGCGGCCGGCGTGCTCACCAAGCCGATCCTGCGCAACGCCCTGCTGGCCGAGGTCCGCCGGTTCCTCGATGCGCCGGCGCCCGCCGCGTGAGCCGCCGTGCCGGCGCCGCGCCGGAGCAGGGTGTTGACAGTCAAAACCAACCGCCCTAGGATGCGCGCGAAGCTAGTGGAAACATCCACCAGCCTCGAACCGAACCAGGGAGATGGGCCATGGAAGAAAGCCTGAAGAGCGAGAAGATCCACGTGGAGCGCAAGCAGTTTTTCTTCGACCTGAAGGAGAACCCCCGCGGCCGCTTCCTGCGCATCACCGAGGATGTCAACGGCCGGCGCGACTCCATCATCCTGCCGATGAGCGGCCTGGCGGATTTCCGGGCCGTGCTGGACCAGATGATCCAGTTCAACGCCCACTCGCCCGACGACAAGACCGGGCAGCCCGATTCGCAGGAAAAGAAATAACCGCGGCGTCCGACCCAAGTAATAACCCCGATCCGGCCGGCCGGAACGGGGTTCTTGTTGGAAATCCGCAGGAGGCGCTACTTCAGCCGCGCGAACGTGTTCTTCAGCAGCGTCAGCGGCGGCGCGTTCTTGGCCGCCGCGCGCATCGCCTCGATCAGCTTCTGCTCCTTCTCGTTCTTGGTCGGGTGCGGCACCTGGTAGAACACGCCGAACCAGCCGGGGAACGGCTCGCTCGCGAGCTTGAAGGCGGCAATCTCGTCGGTCGGGTCGTGGCGCTTCGCGTCCTCCGGCGAGCCATCGTGTTTCTTCTCTTCGATGACGCGGAACTGGCCGCCCTTGCGCGGATTGGCGGCGTCAAAGGCGCCGGGATAAAACTCGACGCACTCGCTGAGGCACTCGATGACCGAGAAGCCCTTGTGGTCCATCGCGCGTTCCATCATTTGCAGGACGTGCTGGGGGTTGGTGTGGGTCGTGCGCGCGATGAACGTGGCGCCTGCGGTCAGCAGCTTCTTGACCGGGTTGACCGGCGGGTCAATCGCCCCGGTCGGGTCGGTCTTGGTCTTGAAGCCGATGGGCGAGGTCGGCGAGGTCTGCTTCTTGGTCAGGCCATAGACGCTGTTGTCCATGATGACGAGCGTCATGTGGATGTTCTTGCGCGCGGCGTGCTCCAGATGGTTGCCGCCGATGGAGAAGGCGTCCCCGTCGCCGCTGAACGCAAACACATGCAGGTCGGGCCGGCTCAGCGACAGGCCGGTCGCGAAGGCCACCGCGCGGCCGTGGATGAAATGCGCGCCGTGCGCCCGCACGAAATACGGGAACCGGCTCGAACAGCCGATGCCGGCGATCGAGACGATCTTCTCGCGCGGCACCTGCCGCCGCTCGCAAAGCCGGAAGTAAAGGTCCAGCACGCTGTAGTCGCCGCAACCGGGGCACCACGTCGGGTGGTCGCCCTTCAGTTCAACTTTCTTGTAAGGCGTCCGCTCGGCGAGCGGCGGCGCAGCCGCGGGCGCGGCTGCGGCAGGCGCTGCGGCGGCGGGTTCGGTGATCACGTTGCTGCTCATGG
>JACRKA010000255.1 GCA_016219905.1 Verrucomicrobiota bacterium | reverse complement strand
CCATGAGATCCATGCAGAGGCCGATGTAACCGCGGAGTTTGTCGGCGAGGATGTCGAGCGGGGCCTTGAGGATGCCGGCGATGGCGGAGACGGTGCCGGTTTCCTTGCGCAACCGTTCGATGGCGCGCGGGAAGGCGCAGAAGTAGTTCATGACCGTCATGCCGCCCTTGAGGAAGGCGAGGTTGTTGCGCAGCGTGGCGGGCTGGCCGGGGCGGACGACGTCGGTGGAGACGCGCGGGAGCCAGGTGTTGAAGAGGTAGCCGGTCGGGTCGGCGATGAGGGCGTCGTATTCGTCGGGCTGCATGAAGCTGTCGCTGTCCTCGGGCGGCTCGATGTAGTTGAAGCCGACGTTGGGGGAGTAGCCGACGCCGGGGACGCCATAGTATTTGAGGCCGACAACCTGCGGGACGGTGCCGTAGAGATAGACCATGTTGGGCACGGTGGCGTCCCAGTCGAATTCGAGGCAGCACTTGCGCGTGGCTTCGAACGCCAGCTCGAAATCCTGCGTGACCTCCTGGCAGGTGTGGCCGCTGACGTTGCAGATGAACTCCGCGACGAAGGGCCGGATGGGGACCCTGTCGGGTTTGCCTTTGTGGAGGGCGGTGGTGTAGCGCTTGAGGCGTTGCTGGTAGAGGGCTTCCATGTCCTTGGCCATGATGGTGTCCTTGCTTTCTGTGATGGAGCGCCGGCGGGCGCGAGCGATGGCGCGCAGACTACGGATTTCGCCCGCGCAAGGCCAGTCTGGAATTGAGGAAAGGCCGAAGGCTGAAGAACCGAAGGCCGATGGTTGGGAGCGGGCGCGAAACCTATTAGAACCGCCAGCCGACGCTGAGTTCGGGGCCGATGGCGTCTATGGCGCGGTTTTCGTGGCGTGGCTCGGAGAGGCTGGCGTTGGAGTAGTGCGTGTAGAAGCCGGCGATCTTCACATACCAATCGTCGCTGATGGGGATGCGCAGGCCGCTGCTGACGGTGAAGTTGAAGTTGAAGTCCTGGCCGAGGCCGATGTCCTGGCCGTCGTGTTGCTTGCCGCGCGAGTCGGCGAAGCCGAAGCCGACGGTGGACTCGATGAACGGCTGCACGCACCAGCCCGGTTGGACGAACGTGTAGCGCGGGCCAAAGTTCGCGCCCAAGATGTGAGACTCCGGCCCGTGGGCGATCCACATGCCGGTGGCGCCGAAAAGGAACTCGGTGTAACCGCGCCAGCAGCCTTCGTCGGGCGAATCGTCATCGAGGCGCAGCGCGGCCACAAGACGCCCGGGGATGAGCATGTAGCCGTCCAGTTCGGAGTTGCGCATGTTGGAAAAGATGGCCCCCGTGGCGAACTCCAGCGACCAGTCTTTGGCGGCGGGGTTCTCGGGTGGCGCGGCAATGACGGCCGTCGCCGATATGGCGAGTGCCGCTGCATGGCGGATGAGCCGCCGGATGTTCATGAAATCCATGTCAACGCTCCTTGTCGGATTGCCTGACGGTCCAACGGCGCAGACAATTACACACCGGCGGCAAAACTTCAACCGGCGATTGTGACGCGCGACAAGGGGCGCTATCAGCGGTTCTGTTTCAGCACGAAAGCCTCCCGCAGGCCGTAACCCACCGTGTCGTAATCCTTGCCGGGCGGCAGGCCGGACTTCGGGCCAACTTGGAACATCCGCGGCCACGCGCTGCCCAGCGGGTTCTTACCGTGATGCGGACCGAGCGTGTTCTTCAACGTGCCGATGACGACGACGTCAATCGTGTTACCGCCGCGTTTGATGAAACCGGTCACGTCGCATTCCCACGGCGGGGCCGTGATGTAGCCGGCGCGTTTCCCGTTCACCATCACTTTCGCAACGCTGCCATACCAGGACGGCAGCGCGACGGCGTATCGGCCCGCAAGCATCGGCACGTCGAACTTCGCCCGATAGGACACGCCGGCGCTGTAGAACGGCTGGCCTTGCTCGTTCCAGTGCCCCAGCTTCAACAGTTGGTCGGGCGCGATCACGAAGCCTTTGTCTGCCGCTTTCAGCGCGAAGTCGCCGAGCACGTAGGCCGGTTCCAGTTCATGGAGGATGGTGAACGGCGAGGCTTTGATGGCGACGACGTTCTCGCCGACGCACGCGGCCTGCGCGATGGCGATCCGCCCGAAAGCCCTGTCCAGCCACCAGTCGCCCTTCTTTGCGCTCACGGGCTTGCCGTTGCAGGTGATGACGTAGAGGTCGGGCCGCTCGATGACAATGGCAAGGTTGGCCGGGACTTTGTCGGCAATCGTGAACCTGTAGCTCGCCTCGAACCCGCTGCCGGCCGGGAACTTCTTCTTGATCAACTCATCCCGGAACTGCACCGCGCTGTCCCACGGGTTGCGCTCCATGCCGTTCTTCTGGAAGGCGAACTGGCCGGCTGGGTAGAAGTAGATGTCCTTCTTCGTCTCGCCGCCGGCGGTGATGTCCACGTGGTCAAGCGCCAGCACGTTCGGCCCGACGCGGCAGATTTCCATCGGCCCGGTCGCGGCCAGCGTCGTCACCGTCTCGGTCACGACGGGCGCAGGCGCGCGCGGCTGCTGCGAAAGGAACATCATCAAACTGCCCGACGGCGGCAGACGGAAGACTGCCTTGATGCCGTTCGCTGTCTTCTCAAACGGATAGGCGCGTGTCTTGCCGCTGTAGAGGTCCCATTGCTCGACGCCGTTGAGGCCGACTTCGATGGCACCGGCGGACGGGTGCTCGATGCTGGTGTTGACCAACAACAGCAACTGGCCGTCGGCAAGCTGGCGGCGATGGTGAAACAGAATGCCTTTGTCGCCGTCCGCCCTTTTGATGGCGAACCCATCCGGTCCGGCAACCGCGAGCACCAATCCGGGCACGGCGGCCGGTTCGACCCGCTTCCAGTGCTCGGACCTGGCCAGCGGCGCGCCGGCCTCCGAGTTGGCGCCATCCACGCGCGCCGGCGGGTCGCCGCAGCAGAGCACCTTGCCGCCGCGTTGCACGAAGGTCTCGACCAGTCTCAGCGTCGGGCCATCGAGGTTCTCCGTGCCCGGCGGCAACACCAGCGTGTGGTATTGGCGCTGGCCGACAACCAGGTCGCCGCCCGCGTTCGAGCCGTGGCGGGCGATGATGTCCTCGTCGCCGATGTCGTATTCGACCTGCGCCGCCTCCAGTGCCATCAGCAGGTTGAAGAACGCGTCGCCGAGTTCCTTCAACCTGGCTTCGTCTCCCTGATACATCCATGCCGTCGTTGTCGGTTCGAGCACGAGCACGCGGTTCACTTGCTCGCCCTGCGACAGCGCGCAGGAGAGCCGCGTCAGGTAGCTCGCGTTGACGTGATACGCCTCCCACCACGGCTCGTGGTAGCTGAACGACTGCGGGTGGTCGCGCTTGCGCGCGCCGCGCAGCGTCACGTAGGAGAGGTGCTCGTCGAAAAGGTTCACGCCGAGCACGCCGAGCCAGTCGCCGATGCGTTTCATGTCCTCGAACCGCAGGTCCCAGCCGCCCGCGCCGTAGATTTCGCAGAGCGTGCGCTTGCGGCCGAGTTGGTTGGCGACGCTGCCCAGCTCGCGCACCATGCGGACGTTGCCGAACTGCGCGTGCGTCTCCTCGCGATACTGGTTCATCAGGCAGTCAATGCCCGGCTGCTGCTGCCACGCGTTCATCGCCATGTTGTCCGGCACGCCACCGCAGCGCGGCCATTCGTGGTCCCAGTAGTGACCGGTGAACTTCAGATGATTCTTCGCGCACCACTCGTAGTAGGGCTTCGCCCAACGCTCGATGAAGAGCGCGTTGAGCAGGTGAAAGTAGTTGTGCCGCACCTTGCGCCAGTCGCCGACTTCCTGGCTCAGGCACGGCAGATTCTCCGTGAGGCTGTAGCCCCAACGTTTCTGGAACTGCTGCGGCAGGTCGTCCGTCCACGGCAGACCGCCTGCCGGCCGGATCTCCGGCTCGTCAGTGAACGCGCCGGGGATGCGTTTGCCGAACTGGCCGCCCACCTCGCGCCGATACGCCTCCAGCGTCACGTCGAGGAACTTCTCCGTCACGCCGGGATAAAGCAGGTCCACATAACACCGGTCGCCGTGCCAGCCGCGATTCGGCGCGCGCAAAATGTCCGCGACAAGATAGCGTCCCTTCGGCGGCAGACTGCCTGCGCGCACGGCGCTGCTGACGTCGGCGAACTTGTCGGCGTCCATGCTGAACACCGCGAACGTGTTCGTTCCCCACGCCGGCGCCTTCGGCACGACGCGCAGGGCCAGCCCGCGCCCGCGCGACTCCGGCATCAACTCCGGCACCCAGCCGCCCGCAAAGCCGGACGGATACGAGTTCTCGTCGTAGATCCAGCAGTTCATGTCGAGCCGCTCGGCTTCCTTCAGCGCGACTTTCCAAAGCCGGAACCAATCTTTCGACAGATATGGCGTCATCAAGCCCGGCCGAGGATGGACGAACACCTGCTTCACCCGCTGGCCGGCAAGGTCGCGCATCGTGTCGCGCACCTGCTGCTCGGTGAGCATGTCGTTCCACACCCACAGCGGTCCCGTGGAGTATTCGCGCGGCGGGTTGGCAAACAGCGCCTTCACGGCCGCCGACTCCGGTTCCGCCGCGAAAGCCGAGCCAAAGCCCGGCCCCGCGAAGGAAAACAAGCCGAGGATCGCCGCCAGCGTCGTGATGGATTTCGTCTTCATGGTCGCGCTCCGTTTCATCTGTGAGGTTGGATGGGCATCGCAGGAACTCCGTCCCTGCGCGGATGGCGAGACTACATCGGGCCGCGCGGCGTGAGAATGGAAAAAATGACCGGCCTCTTGCACAAACCGGCGCTTACTTCAACGACAGCAGGAACGCCAGCAGGTCGCGGAAGTCCTGCACCGTCATCCCGTTCTCCAAGCCCTCCGGCATCAGCGACAGCTCCGACGTGCGGTGCGACACGATCTCCGGGCCGGGAATCCGCACCTGCCCCATCCCCGGCACGCTCAGCAGCAATGACCCGTCGAGGTAAGCATTGAGCCACACACCCGTGTAAGTCTGGCCGTCCTTCGTCTCGACGACGTGTTGCTCGAACTGCGGCGCGATCTCCCGCGACGGCTCCAGGATGGACTGGATCAGCCGCTGCCGGTCCGACGCGCTTGCGATGGTGGAAAGGTCCGGCCCCACGCGCCCGCCGCGCCCCTCCGCCGGATGGCACTTCGCACAACCGACCTGCGGATGGAAAAACAGCCGCCGTCCCGAGTCAGAGTCGCCGCCTTGCTGCAACATCGCCGGCCACGCCGCATGGTCGGCCGGGCGTTGCGCGTCCGGCAGCCGCAAAGCGAACCGCAACTGCTCCGCGAGGGCGGAGCCGCTGCCGGCGAGCGAGTCGCATTCCTTGCGGAGCGCGGCGCGCACCGGTTCCTGATCCAAAGCCGTTCGCAGTGCGCGCGCGGTCTCGATCTGGACGGCCGGCGCCGGGTCGTCCAACAGCGCGGTCAGGTCGCCCAGCCCGGCGCCCGATTGCCGCGCCAGCGCGGCGATGGCGTCGGCGCGCAGGCCGGCGGGGTTGGCCCGGTCGAGCGCGATCTCCTGGAACAGCGGCGCGACCGTGGCATTCGTCGCGCCCGCGAGCGTGCGGACCGCCTCGACGCGCAGCAACGGCTCGCCGCCGCGCGCAAACCCGGCGAGCCGCTCCACGATCCGCCGGTCGCGCAGGTTGGGAACCATCGCGACCGCCATCGCGCGCAGGCCGGCCGGCTTCGTGTCGTCGTTGAGCAACCGCTCGACGATCTTCCCGCGCACCGCGTCGGACGGCAGCGACGAAGGGCCGTTGGTCGGCGCGGCCAGGAGTTCCGCCGCGGCAAGATACGCATGGAAGACGGTGGGCGACAGGTTGCCCGCGTTGAATGCCGCGTCCATCGCATCGCTCAACGCCGTCAGCCGCCCCTCGCCGATCCATTGCAACGCGACAAAGCGGACATGGTCGTCCGCGTCGGCCAGCGCCCGCCGCAGGATGGGCGCAGGTTCCGCGTAATTCGCCCGCCGCAACGCCACCAGCGCGCCGGTGCGCACCAGCGGATGCGGGTCGTGCGTCGCTTTCAGCGCGACCGGCTGGAGCACCGGCCTGCTCAGCGCGTGAATCGCCGCCGAACGGATGAACGGGTCCACGTCGTCCAGTCCGGCCAGCAATTCCCTGGCGCGGGCGGGCGAGTTCGCCTTCAACAGACGCTGCATCCGCTCCGCAGCCGGATTCGGCGCGGCCGGCCGGCCGGGCGCATCGGGTCGAGCCACCTCGACGCCGCGCTTCGCCGCCAACCGCCAGATGCGGCCCTTGCCGTGGACGGGATACGATTGGTCCACCCAGTCGGTGATGTAGATCGCGCCGTCCGGCGCGGCCACGATGGACACGGGACGGAACCACTGGCCGCCATGCACGAGCACTTCGCGCACGGCCCGCCACGACGCGCCGGACGGTTTCGGCCGATAAACCTCGATCGCATGGTCGCCCCACGACGTGACCAGAAACGCGCCGCGATAGGACGCCGGCAGCGCCGCGTGGTCGGCCAGCAAGATCCCGGAGGGCGCTTCGCCGGTGCCCGCCGCCATCGGCAGCGTGCCGGGCAGCTCGCCGTTCCACGCAAGGAACGGATGCAGCCCGTTGCGGCCGAGCCGGAACTTGAAACCGTAGTCGCCGCCCTCGACCACGTGCAGCAGGCGGCACGGCGGGCGCGAATCGGGATCGTTGTCCACGGCGAACAGGTTGCCCGCGCGATCGAACTCCAGCCCGAACGGATTCCACAATCCCGTCGCCACGTGTTGCAGTTCGCGCCCGTCGGGCCGGCAGCGGAAGATGTGGCCGCCCTCGCCGCCGCCGCTGTGACGCGACCCGTCCGTGCCGTGCAGCGTGTAAGGCGCGCCGAGGTTCTCGCCCATGCCGATGTAGAGCCAGCCGTCGCGCGAGAACGCGATGCCGCTCAGCCCGTCATGCGGATAGGTGCCCGTCGTCTCCAGTTCCAGCACCTTCGATTGCGACTCGCTCACGCCATCGCCGTCGCGGTCGTGCAGCGCCACAACGCCGTTGCGGTGCACGAGGCAGAGCGCGCCGCGCGGCGAGAACGCCAGCGTCATCGCGTGATGAAAACCGTCCGCGAACACCGAGCGCCGGTCCGGCACGCCGTCGCCGTCGGAGTCCGCCCACATCAGCACGCGGTCCTTCCTCGGCCCAGGGTAATCGGGCTTGGTGTGGTGCGAATGCGACTCGATGACGAACAGCCGCCCCTTCGCGTCCACCGCCGCGCCGATGGGCGTCATGATTTGCGGTTCGGCGGCAACGAGCCTGAGTTCGAGTTGCGGGTCGTTGCAGAACGGCGTTTCGACCTCGGCCGCGGACAGAAGCATGCCGCGAAGAAGGATGAACGCGAACGCCGACAGTTGAAGACGATGGAATCCCCTCAGGTGCATAAGTCCGCGGACAATAGCATCTCCCGCCGATGCCGCAAACATGCTGCGTCTCAAGGCCGCGGCCGGCCCGCGCGTCCCCACGACGCCTCGATCTCCTCCAGACTGCGGCCTTTGGTTTCCGGCACCATCGCCAGCACGAACACCAGCGACGCAAGACTGCACGCGCCATAGACCCAGAACGTCAACGCCGGCCCGATCGCCGGGCTGTCGTTCAACATCGGGAAGGTCTGCGCCACGATGTAGCACGAGGTCCAGATCGTGAACGTCGCCACCGACATGGCCCGGCCCCGCACTTTCGTCGGGAAAATCTCCGAGCAGAGGATCCACGAGATCGGCCCCATCGCCATCGCGAACGCCGCGGTGAACGAGATGACCGCCACCAGCAGCGGCAGGCCGCTATAGCCCGCATGGAACATCCAGCCCACCGTGCCCTCCGCCACCACTTGCACGGTCAGCCCGATCAACAGCAGCGGCCGGCGGCCCGCCTTGTCCACGAACGCGATGGCCACGAACGTGAACAACAGGTTCACCAGCCCGATCACTGCCGACGACGTGAACGCATCGTTCACGCCGACGCCGGCGCTCGCAAAAATCTTCGTCGAGTAGTAGATGATCGCGTTGATGCCGCTGAACTGGCTGAAGGCCATCACCAGCACCGCGATCACAAGCGGCCGGCGGAACCGCGCGTGGAACAGCTCCGAGAACCGCCCCTCCTCCTCGCCGAGCACCTCCTTCACCGCGGCGATCTCTCTCGCCGCGTGCTCCGCGCCGCCGACGCCCGACAGCACGATGCGCGCTTCCTCCTCGCGGCCGGCCTGCACCAGCCAGCGCGGACTCTCCGGCACCGCGAACAACACCGCCACGAGCGCGACAGCCGGCAACACCTCCATGCCCAGCATCCAGCGCCAGCCGCTCGCCGCGTTCCACGCCGCGTCGCCGAGGCCCTGGATTTTCAGGTTGATGAACAGCGTCAGGAAAATCCCCGTCACGATGCCAAGCTGGAACAGCGAGCCGAGCCGACCGCGCCATTCCTTCGGCGCGATCTCGGCGATATAGACCGGGCAGATCATCGAAGATGCGCCGATGCCCAGCCCGCTGATGAACCGTGCTACGAGAAACTCCATGAACGTCCGCGGCACCGCCGACAGCAGCCCGCTCACCGCGTAGAGGATGGCGCAGAGGAACAGCACCTTCTTGCGGCCGAACCGGTCGCTCAGGAAGCCCGCGAACATCGCGCCGGGAATGCAGCCGAGGATCGCGCTCGCGCCGGCGATGCCTTCCTGCACCGAGTCGAGCGTGAAGTGGGCCTTCAGGTATTGGTTCGCGCCGTTGATGACAGCCGTGTCGTAGCCGAACAGGAAGCCGCCGAGAGCCGTGACGAGCACCAGCGGCAGCAGATGATGGTAGTGGGGGCGGGTTTGCATGGGAGATCAGGTGTGGGTCGTTCTAGCTGGGAGCGGCATAGAGTGGGCCGCGCGTCCCGCGCGGCAATCATCAACGATTGGCCGTGCGGGACGCACGGCCCACTCTATCAAGCCAATCATTTGTTCCTCCCGTTGCCGATGACAAAACTCGCCGGCGCGAAGGCTCTCAGGTTGATGCTGAACGCGCCGTTCTTGACGACGATGGGCGCGCCGGCCGGCTCGCCGCGCAAGTTCAC
Organism: Verrucomicrobiota bacterium; assembly: GCA_016219905.1. Classification (GTDB taxonomy): domain Bacteria; phylum Verrucomicrobiota; class Verrucomicrobiia; order CAIQCK01; family CAIQCK01; genus JACRKA01. The sequence continues at coordinate 266 of JACRKA010000255.1, read as the reverse complement.
CGGCTGAACGCTGCGCACGTCGAAACCGGCTGGCAAACTCACGTGGCACGAGCCGGACTTGCCCGCGAGTTCCCACAGCCGCAACACCGTCCCATCCCCGTCGGGATTGGCGCCGAACGCCGTCACCTGCACGCCCTTTCGCGACAACTCCAGCCCGCGCTGCGTCGGCGGCAGCTTGCCGGACGGGCCGTCGGCCACGGCAGCCAGCAGCGGCGAGCGCGCTTCCAGCGATGGCGTGATCAGGCCGGCCTGCGGCTCGAAACGGT
>JACRKA010000254.1 GCA_016219905.1 Verrucomicrobiota bacterium | reverse complement strand
GTTGGTTCGCGCAACGGCCGCCAGCCTTCGCGTTCGGGTTGGAATCGAGGGTCTCCGGGAATCGGGCCGACGTGGAATCTCATGGGGAGTGGCGGTTCGACCGTCCGGCAAGGGCCTTCTCCAGCAGGTCGCACGCTTCTTTGTAGAGGTTGCGGCCGGCCTTGATTTCATCGCCGAATTCGAGGTGTTCGTCTGCGGTGGCGTTGTAGCGCGGCCACTTCGGCAGGCCGCCGCCGCTCGGGTCGCCCGTCTTCGCGAAGCGCACCCAGCAAGTCATCATGACCTTCGACAACTCACGGTCTTTCTCGTCCTGTGCCGGCGCGGGGCGCGTCATGCCGAAGACGTAGGGAATCTCCGCCGCGTGGGTCGCGCCCATGCCGCGCTGCTTCGCGCCGGGCGAGACGCGCGTGAAGTGATAGAGGAACGCCGGCGACTTCTTCCGCTCCATGGCCCGGACCAGCGCCCGTGCCGGGCCGACAAACGCGCTCACGGTGGTGAGCCGGCTGAACGCCGCCTTCACGTTGGCATCGCTCTCGCACGGCAGCAGCTTCAACGCCTCGTCGGCATGGCTGCCGAAGACGGCCCGCACGGCCAGCTTGTAGCCCGCGGCGCGCTGCACGGGCATCTGCGAGATGAACAGCGTGCCCTCGTCGGCGTTGGAGCCGGCCATGAACGGCACGTCGTGCTGCTTGCCGGCTTCGAACATCCCGCCGGGGTCTTCGGGAATCGTCCAGCCGTCCACAACGGGGCCAAACTTCAACCCTTTGCCGTAAAGACCCTGCGCCGGGACGGAGGCGGTGAGGAGTTCGTCTGCGCTCTTCGCACGCAGCGCGGCCAGCGGATTCTCCGCCTTGTCACAGCCGAGCTTCTGCGCGATGCGCTCGCCTTCGGTTTCCATCGGAACCATGAGACCGCTGCGCTCGCGCAAGTGACGGTTGCGGCCATGCGCGCCGCCGCTTTGCGCGATGGCGCGGTGGAAAAGACCCTTCGCCTGCGGCGAGATCATCAGCCGGCAGACGCTCATCGCGCCCGCCGACTCGCCGAAGACCGTCACGCAGCTCGGATCACCGCCGAAGGCCGCGATGTTCTTCCGCACCCACTGCAACGCAGCAATCTGGTCGAGGTGGCCGTAGTTGCCCGAGACGCCGTGCGGCGATTCCTTCGACAGCAGCGGGTGCGCGAAGTAACCGAACGGGCCGAGCCGGTAATTGATCGTCACGACCACGACGCCCTGCCGCGCCAAATGCTCACCATTGTAAAAGGGCGATGCGCCCGACCCCGTCGTGCAGCCGCCGCCATGAATCCAGAACATGACGGGCAGCTTGTCGCCTGCGCGTTTCGCCGCAGTCCAGACGTTGAGGTGGAGACAACCCTCGCTTTGCTTCGGCGGCGCGATGCCGGCTATCGGTTTCGGCTGCGGACACCACGGGCCGAATTCCACACACGCCCGCACGCCGTCCCACGGCTTCACCGGCTGCGGCGGCTTCCAGCGCAGGTCGCCGACCGGCGGCGCGGCGAACGGGATGCCTTTGAACACGCGCACGTCCTTCGCGTCGCCGACGGTCAGGCCGGAGATGAGGCCGGAGTCGAGCTTGAGCGGGTCCTCCAACGCCAACGCTGTTGTTGCGCACATCACCGGGACTGCCAGCAACAACAAGGAGCGTCGGTTTGAGCGCATGGCGGGTGTAGGACGCCGGCGCGTTACGCGCCGAACTTGGCGAACTTCTTCGCGTGAGCCTGCATGAGGCGGATGAGATATTTCGCCTCGAAGATGCCGAGCGAGCCGCTGTTGGCGCATTTCTCGGTGAACCGGTCGAGGCCGTCGCTGCCGCTGCACGCGCTGTGGAGCAGCACGGGTTGCGGATGCCACGAGTGGCCCTTCATCGGGCACGGCGTGGAGTGGTCGCCGGTGACGGCGAGCACGTCGAAGCCCACGCGGAGCAACGCGGGCAGCGCGGCGTCAAGCTGCTCGACGGCTTCGACCTTCTTTGGGAAGTTGCCGTCCTCGCCATACATGTCGGTGTATTTGAAGTGGATGAAGACGTAGTTGAACCGGCCCTTGGCCTTGCGGGCGGCCTCGATCTGGGCGGCGATGTCCTGCGGGCCTTCGATCTTGGTCATGCCGACGAGCTGGGCGAGGCCCTTATACATCGGATAGACCGCGATGCAGGCGGCGTTGAGGCCGTAGCGTTGCTCGATGGTCGGGATGTCGGGCTGGTGGGCGATGCCGCGCAGCAGGAAACCGTTCGCGGGCTTGCGGCCCTTCAGCAACGGCAACGCCTGCTTGTAGAACTCCGCGACGACCTTCGCGGTCTTCTTCTGGCCGGCGGATTTGCCCGCCGGTTTCGCGGCTGCGATCGGCGCGCCTTCCTTGCCGGGGTCGCTGTCGGTGAGCGGGCCTTCGAGTCCCTTGCCGCGGAACACGACGACGAAGCGGTGGCCTTTGCCGGCTTGGATGAGCACCTGCACGTCGCCGATCTTCTTGATCCTGCTGGCGAGCAACGCGCACTGCTGTTCGGTGATCTCCGTGGCGACGCGGCCCGCGCGCCGGTCGGTCACGAGGCCGGTCTTCTCGTCGAGCGTGCAGAAATTCGCGCGGGCGCAGACATCACCGGGCTTCAACTCCATGCCGAGGCCGAGCGCCTCGATGACGCCGCGGCCCACCTCGAACTCCAGCGGGTCGTAGCCGAACAAACCGAGATGGCCGGGGCCGCTGCCGGGCGTGATGCCGGGTGCGACGGGGATCATGCGGCCCAGCGCGCTCTTCCTGGCGAGTGCGTCGAGGTTCGGTGTGCGTGCAGCTTCCAGCGGTGTCTTCCAGCCGGTGGCCTCCACTGCGATGTCGCCGACGCCGTCCATGACGAGCAGACAGAGCGTCTGGTCGTTCGGTTCAGTCAGCTTCGCGTAAACTGGGTCGAGATTCATGGGGCGTGGATATTGCGGAAATGGGGCGGCGGCGTCAAAGAGGAAAATGGTGGATGCAGGGATGTGAACAGCGAAGTGGGGAGAGGGAAGATGAGTCCGATCACTTGATTCCTCCGCCCTCCCGTATCAACGCCGCGCGGCAGACCGCCGCCGCGCCGCTGAAGTAGAAGCCGAACACCACCAGATAGACCATCGGCACGAACCCCTGCGCCCAGCCGAGCGCGCCGTAGGCCGCCGCCACGACCGAGGCGGGCGTCACCGCAAGCGTCGTCAGCCGGAACAACTGCGCGAATGTGAACCGGGGCGTGATCGGGCGCTCCAGCAGGCTCGCCAATCCGCTGAACGCCGCGCATTGCACCAGTCCTATCGTGAGAAACAGGCCGAAGAACATCCCCAGCGCCGGCAGCACCAGCAGCCAGATGAGCATCGTCATCAACTCCCTGAAATAGGCGGCGTCCACGCGGCCTTGGGGCAATTGCGACACCGGGAGCACCTGCGGCTGCGCCTCGCGGCCCGCCCAGACGAACACGCGGTCGGCTGTGACAATGATGCCGTTGACCGCGCCCGTGGTTGCCAGTGGCGTCGCGCCGGTCGTGTCGAGGATGAACAGGAAATCGTCCGCGCGCCTCACGGCCGGCTGGGGCGCATCCGAGCGGACCTTGCCGCTCTCGATGGTGAACGCCGGCAGCTTCAGTTCGCGCTCGATCCATTGCGTGGCCTCCGCCGTCCAGCGGAACGCGCGCGGCGCCAGAATGAGGACGCAGACGGCCGCGAGCACGGCGCTGAGTTTCACGAGATGCTTGAAGGGTTCCGAAGCCGACCATTCCAAGGCGATGCGGTAGAAGCGGAAACCTGCGCACGCGCCGATGACGGTGCGGAGAAAGTTCATCACGGCCGGGCCGCCACGAGGTTGCGGGATTTCGAGGACTTGCGCGCCGCCTTCAGCGCCTCCTCCGTCTCGCGGGCCAGCCGCTTGAGCTGGCCGCCCAGCGAGACCTTCGTGGCCGAATCCATCCGGTCTATGAACAGCACGCCGTTGAGATGATCCCCTTCGTGCTGGATCACGCGCGCCAGCAGGCCGCTGCAACGGAACGTCGTCGTCTTGCCGTTGAGGCCCATCGCCGTCACCGTGATCGCCTCCGCCCGGCGGATGTCGGCCGAGATGCCGGGGAAACTCAGGCAGCCCTCGTTGCCGAGCACATCACCGGTCGGTTCCGTGATGACTTGGTTGATCAGCACCATCGGCATGTGGTCGTGGACGTTGACGGGCTTGCCGTCAATCTCCAGCGTTGAAGGACGCTCCGAATCGCCCACATCGGCCACCAGCAGCATGAGCGCCTTGCCGACCTGTTGCGCGGCCAGCCCGACGCCGTTGGCAGCATGCATTGTCTCAATCATGTCGGCGGCCAGCGCGCGAATCTCCAGCGTCATCGCCGGGATCTTCGCCCCCCGCTGTCGCAGCACCGGGTGGCCATATTTGACAATCGGCAGAATCATCGCGCCGTGACGCTAGCCGAAGCCGCAGGAAAATCAACACCAACTAAGTCGTGGAAAAGGCGCAGGTGTGCCGCTAAAGTCCGGGCGATGAGCGAGGTGATCATCGAACGATGTCCGGCGGTGCGCTCGGCTTTCGAAGCGTTCTGGAAGATGCGCGGCCAGCGGCACGTGGTGTTTCTCGACAGCGCGCTGCCGGATGCGCGTTGGGGACGGCGCTCGATTGTGGCGTGCGACCCGGTGGTGGTGTTCGAGGCGCGCGGGGATACGGTGGGGATCAAGGGCGGCACGATCCATTTCGAGGCGCCGGGGAATCCGTTCACGGCGCTGCGGGATTTGGCGCGGAGGTTTCGTAGCGCCGGCATCCCTGCCGGCAGCGATGGGGAGATGAAGGGAACGACGCCGGCAGGGATGCCGGCGCTACGGGGCGCGTTCATCGGTTACTTCGGCTACGGGCTGCGGCAGTTCGTGGAGCGCGTGCCGGCGCGGATTGAGGACGATACGGGCGCGGCGGACGCGTGGTTCGGCGTTTATGACCGGCTGCTGGTCTTTGACCATGAGCGCAACGAAGCGACCATCGTCTCGACGGGCGTGAACGAGTTCGGCCAGCCGGATGCGAGACGCGCACGGCAGCGGGCGGACGAGTTGATCCAACTCCTTTCCGTTCCCGCCATCCTGCCGGCGGCTGGGCTTCCGGCGGGTGGGGGAGGAACGGACTTGGAAGTCCGTTCTACATCAGGGCGCGCGCCGAATCGTAGAACGGACTTCCAAGTCCGTTTGCCTGCGTCGCTCAATTCCAACTTCACCCGCGACGACTACGAGCGCACGGTGGAGCGCGCCCGTGAATACATCGCGGCCGGGGACGTGTATCAGATCAACCTGAGCCAGCGGTTCGAGTGCGAGACGAAGGCGGAGCCGGCGATGCTCTACCATGCGCTGCGCTCGGCGAATGCCGCGCCGTTCGCGGCCTTTCTTGACTGCGGCGACGTGCAGGTGCTGTCGTCGTCGCCGGAGCGGTTTGTGCAGTTCGATGGCCGTCACGTCCAGACGCGGCCGATCAAAGGCACGCGGCCACGCATCGGTGACGCGGCGGCGGACGAACGGGCTGCGCGGGAACTGATGGCGAGCGTCAAGGACCGCGCGGAGTTGCTGATGATCATTGACCTGGAGCGGAACGACCTCGGGCGTGTGTGCGATTACGGCAGCGTGCGCGTGCCGGAGTTGATGACGATGGAAAGTTACGCGACGGTGTTTCATCTGGTCTCGACCGTGGAGGGCCGGCTGGCAGAGAGCGTCGAGACCGTGGACGCGGTGCGGGCGTTGTTCCCCGGCGGGAGCATCACCGGCGCGCCGAAGATCCGGGCGATGGAGATCATTGACGAGTTGGAGCCGTCAGCGCGCGGCGTTTATACGGGCGCGATCGGCTGGCTGGGCTTCAACGGTGACGCCGACCTGAATATCGCCATCCGGACGCTGGTGCATCGGGACGGGCGGGTGTGGTTTCACGCGGGCGGCGGCATCGTGGCGGACTCGGTGCCGTCGCTCGAATACGAAGAGACGCTGCACAAGGCGCGCGGGATGATGCGGGCCTTGGGATGCGCGGAGGTTTGAGCCATGAGCATGATCCTCTTTCGGAATGGACAGTTTGTGCCGGAGCAGGAGGCGGGCGTGTCGCCGCTCGACCGCGGGTTTCTCTACGGCGACGGCGTGTTCGAGACGCTGCGGTGCTACGAGGGGAAGTTCTTCCGGCTGGCGCGGCACGTCGAGCGGACGCGCGCGGGGCTGGCGCGGCTCAGCATAGCGCCGCCAGCGTGGCTCGACGATGCGGCGGACATCTTGCGCGAGTTGGTGACGCGCAACGCGGTGGCCGGCGGCGTGGCGCGGATCGTGGTGACGCGCGGGGTGGGGGAGTTCGGTCTGCTCGGCAAACAGGCGACGGAGCCGCTGATGCTTGTGGCATGCTGGAACCAGCCGCCACCGGCGGCGGCGCGCTACGAGCGCGGGATCAACTGCATGATTGCCCAGCAGCGGCTGATGGCGACGGCGGGGATCAAGAGCCTGAATTACCTGCCGCAAGTGCTGGCGCGGCGCGAGGCGGACGCGGCGGGCGCGGATGATGGGTTGATGCTCAACAGCCACGGCCACGTGGCCGAGGCGACGGCGGCGAACATCTTTTTGGTCCTGCGGCGCGAGTTGGTCACGCCGTCATTGGAGGGCGAGGTGCTGCCGGGCATCACGCGGGCGGCGGTATTGGAACTGGCTCACGCGGAGAAGGTGCCGGTGGTGGAGCGCGTCGTTCACGCGACGGAGTTGGTCCACGCCGAGGAAATCTTCCTGACGAGCAGCGTGGGCGAGATCACGCCGGTGACGCGGTTGAGCGGCCATTGGGTCAAGGTCGGCCAGCCCGGGCCGATCACGAGAGATTTGATGCGGGCGTATGCGGCGTTGGTGAAGCGGGACGCGAAGTAAGGCCTATTTGCTCAAGAGCCTCCCTGCCGCTGCAACGACTTGCTCGACGGTGATAGCAGTCATGCACTGCAACTCCGGCGTGTGACGGCAGCCGGACTTGAAGCACGGCGCGCACTCGACTTTCCCCGTGAGAACGATGTTGCTGTCACAATTGGGCGGGTAAGGGCCGGTGCGGCGCGGGTCGGTGGGGCCGAACATGGAGACGGTCGGCGTGCCGACAGCAACGGCGAGATGCAGCGGGCCGGTGTCGTTGGAGATGAGCAAACGCGCGCGGCGCATGAGGGCGGTCAATTCCGGCAGCGTGGTGCGACCGGCGAGGATGTCGGCTTTGGCTTTGGCGCCGGCAGCGATGGATTCGGCGAGCGGTCGTTCGTCGCCGGAGCCGAGGAGCGCGAGGCGATAATCGGGCCAGCGCGCGGCGTGCGCGTCGAGCAGCGCTGCGAAACGGTCGGCGGGCCAGCGTTTGGTGGCCCAGCGCGCGCCGGGGTTGATGAGGATGAGTTTCTCGCGCTCGGCGACGGGCGCGCCGGCGAGAGGGACCTCGATGCGGTCCACTTCGAGGCCGAGCTGGCGTGGCAGCATGAGATAGCGATCCACGGCGTGGGTGGGCGGCGGCGGCAGTTTGACGACCTCGTTGTAGAAGAACGTGGAGCCTTCGCGGCCGTCGGCGAGGCCGGTGCGGCGGCGCGCGCCGCTGGCCCAGCAGATGAGGGCGCTGCGCAGGAGGCATTGGAGGTCCACGGCCCAGTCGAATCCTTCGGCCTTGAGCGACCGCGCGAAGCGGAGAGCTTCGGGGATGCCGCTGAAACGGCCGAGCCGGCGGCGGGCGAACGGGATGACGCGGTCAATGACAGGACAGCCGTCGAGGAGCGGGGCGAAGTTGTCGTTGATGAGCCAGGCGATGTGGGCCTGCGGATACGCGCGGCGCAGGATGCGAACGGTCGGCAGCGCGTGGATGATGTCGCCCAACGAGCTGGGCTTGACGATGAGGATTTTCACGCCGGGCTTCCTCGCTTGGGCGCCGGCGGTCACTTGCCAAGCGCGAGGCGCATGGCGAGTTTTTCGGGCAGTCCGGCGGCGTGGACTTTGCGCTGGACGGCGGCGATGTCGTAGTCGAGCCGTTTGAGGTGGATGCGATGCTCGGCCATGTCGTAGATGACGTAGGCGGTCTTGGGGTTGCCGTCGCGGGGCTGGCCGACGGAGCCGACGTTGATGAAGTAACGGCAGCCGGGCTTGATCTCGACGGTGGTCCAGTCGCGTTCAGTGCGGACGCTGCCTTCGCGGATGAAGGCGAGCGGCACATGGGTGTGGCCGAAGAAGCAGACGCTGGTGGACTGGTAGCTCATCGAGGAAGCGGCGGCGAGGCGGTCGAAGACGTAGCCCCAGCGGTTGGGCATGTCGAGCGTGGCGTGGACGAGGGTGAAGTCCTCCACGAGCCGCACGAAACGCAGTTCGCGGAGGAAGGTCTTGTCGGCTTCGTCGAGCTGGTCGCGGGTCCAGGCGATGGCCTCGGCGGCGAGTTGGTTGAAGCTGAGGGTGCTGTTGTCCTGCGAGGCCAGCTCGTCGTGGTTGCCCTTGACGATGGGACACTTGAGCTGGTCGCGGACGATCTGGAGACACTCTTTCGGGTTGGGGCCGTAGCCGACCACGTCGCCGACGGAGACGTAGTGCGTGATCTTTTCTTTTTCGGCGTCGGCCAGCACGACTTGGAGCGCCTCCAAGTTGCCGTGAATGTCGCCTAGGATCGCATACCTCATGACTTGGCGGGGATAGTAGCAGAGGGTTGCGGCTTTGGAAAGAGTCTTTCCGATTCAGGGACGGCGAGATCGGCTTCGAGTTTCTGGATGCGCTTGGAGAGATTCTTGTCAATGGTGTCCCAATGTTCGCGAGGCCGCTGGGAGTATTCGCGCCGCCAGAGGTCGCGCCAGTAGTCGTAGGCTTCGCGCAGGCGGGCCGGGTTCTTTTCGCGGGCGCATTCTTCCAGCCAGTAGCCGGCGAGCCGCTGGAGATAGTCACGCTGCCAGCTCTGGCATCGCTTGACGGCGGCCAGCGCGGCGTCGGCGGCGCCGCAAGGATCCTCGATTTTCTGTTTCAGCATCCAGCCAAGTTTCTCGTATAGCTCGAACCGGTCGGGGTTGTTGGCGATGCCGCGTTCGAGGAGTTCGCGGCCGGCCTGGATCCAGAGCCGTTGGTTGCGCAGGCGCACGGCGAGGCGCGGCTCGGCGGGATCGGTGGACGCGGCGTGGCTGGCGTTCCACGCGAGATGCCAGCTTGCGAGGTCCCAGAAAAACATCGCCTGCGGCTGGAGCATCGTGACCGCCTCGAAATCCTGCCGCATCGTGAACCAGCGCCGTTCCTCCCACGCGCCGTGGGCGGCAATCCAGAGCAGGTCGGCCACCAGCGCGCGGAATCCGCCGAGCAGCGCGAGCGAGAGGCCCTGGCCGATCTGCTCGCGCATCTTGATGTTCACGCCGGCGCTGCGGGCCAGCGCGGGGCGGTCGGCGGCGAGGCTGGCCTCAAACGGCGCCTTCACGGCCGCCGCGAGGGCCAGCACCAGCACAATCAGGAGAGCGGTCCGCCTCATGGATCAGATTTCACGCTGGCGGAAGAACAGGTGCGCCAGCGTCAGCGTCACCAGCAGGTAGAACGCGCCGTAGCTGACGATCTTCAGCACCTTGAGCCAGGCCAGCGGAGTGCCGGCAAAGAGATCGTCGGCCAGGTCGAACGCAGCGAGATTCGGCACGACCCAGGTGATGATGGCGGACATCAGCTTGCCCGCCACTGTCTGGCTCCCGGCGTAGAAACGTTGGGCGACCGGTTCGAGATGACCGGCGAAGTAGAGCATCGCCGACACGACGACGGTGAACACGAGCGACGTGGCGAAGGTCGAGAGCATCAGCGTGATGGCGGCCACGAGGAGGAGCTTCACCAGTGTCGCAACGAGCGCCTTGACGATGCCGCTGTAGCCAGCGGTCTTGTGGATGTCGGCGACAAGCTGGTCGGCCTTCTGTCGGGCTTGGGTGAGGATCTGTTCCTTCGCGGCGGGCGGGATGTCTTTCTGGTTGGCGAGCGCCGACTCGGCCAGTTCAATGGTCTGGTGATGGTTGGTGGCGGCAAGATGGCGTTCCTTCAGGAAAACGACGGACAGGAACAGCGCGCCCATGAACATCACGGAGATCACCAGCAGCAGCGCGGAGCCGGCGAACTTGCCGAGCAGGAATTCGGAGCGGTGCACGGGCTTGGCGAGGATGGTGTAGATGGTGTGGTTCTCCAGCTCGGCGGGCAATAGTTGCGCGGTGGCGACGATGGCGATGATGGCGCCGAAGATGCCGATGGCGCCGAGGCCGGTGTCCTTGATGAACTTGAGCTGGAGCGTGTGCTGCGCTTCCTCGCCGAAGGTGAAGATGCTGAAGAAGTTCGCCGCGGCGATCATCAGCAGGGCGAAGACGATCATGAAGTAGAAGACCTTCTGCCGCGTGACCTCGACCAGCGTGTTGAGCGCGATGGTCCAGACGCGGCCGAGGTTGAAATAGACGACATCAGGTTGGGGTGTGTCGTTCATGGCGGGTTGGGCGGTTGTTGCCGGGCGCGGGCTACCGCGTCGAGGAAGAGGTCTTCGAGCGTCGTCTGCGGATGCTCGACGCTGACGAGGTTGGCGCCCCAGTCGTCGGCCCATTGTTTGATCTGGGCGCGGGCGGCGTCGGGCAGGTTTTCGACCGTGATGGCCAGGCGCTTCTGGTCGCGGAGCAGGTCGCTGACGCGGCCTTCGAGGACCATGCGGCCGAGGTTGAGGATGCCGACGCGGTCGCAGACATCTTGGACCTGCGAGAGCAGGTGGGAGCAGAGCAGGACGGTCTTGCCCATGCCGCGGAGGCGGACGATGAGGTCGCGGATTTCCTTCGAGCCGATCGGGTCCACACCGGCGGTCGGTTCGTCGAGCAGCAGCAAGCGCGGGTCGTGGATGAGCGCCTGGGCGAGGCCGATGCGCTGGAGCATGCCTTTGGAGTCGCCGGCGAGCGGGCGGTCCGCGGCGTCGGTGAGGCCGACGAGGCGGAGCAGTTCCTCCACGCGCTGGCGGAGCGTGGCGCCGGTCATGCCGCAGAGCCGTCCGTAGAACTGGAGGGTCTCCACGCCGCTGAGGTAGCGGTAGAAGTAAGGATTCTCCGGCAGGAAACCGACATCGAGGCGCGAGGCGACGGTGGCGCAGGGCCGGCCGAAGATTTTCGCGTGGCCGGCACTGGGGCGGATGAGGCCGAGGACGAGCTTGAGGGTGGTGCTTTTGCCGGAGCCGTTGGGGCCAAGCAGGCCATAGACTTCGCCTTGCTCGACGCGGAGGTTGAGGCCGCTGAGGGCAAGCACATCGGCCCGCCGGAGGCCGAGGCGGTAACGTTTGGTCAGGCCGTCTGTTTCGATCGCCAGCATCAGAGTCGGATGGAAAAGTCGCGGAACTCACCGGTGGCGTCACCCCAGGTGGCGGTCTCGTGACGGATGTAGGCGGCGAGGTCGCTGGAGCCAATGGCGCTGAGGAACCGTTTCAGTTCCGTTTCCTCCCCTTCGACGATCATCTCGACGCGGCTGTCGGGGAGGTTTTTGACATAGCCGACGACCTCGAAGCCGTGCGCGACCTGGCGCACGGTGTAACGGAAACCGACGCCCTGGACGCGGCCGGAGTATTGGACTTGGGCTCGTTTTTGCATGGGGCCGGTGTGGCTGGCGTCGTATTCTAGCGGCGAAACGCGCCACTGCAAGCACGGTGCGGGCGGGTCGAAGGGGCGCGGAACTGGAATGCGCTTGATAAGTGCCGACGGATAGGAGTAGAGAGACTCACACCAGTGAATCGCTGTGGGTTCAACATCGGGTGGGGTGCAATCAGGGGTGTCATCATCCGTGTGACGGTGTCGCTGTGGCTGTTGGCCGCCATGCCGGGCGGGGCGGTGATTTTCCATTCCACAGCGGATCCCGCCTACAACACCACGGCTCCAACGGGCGGTCTGGCTGACAGTGGCTGGCAATACCAGGGCATCTGGCGGAACAGTTACCTGGGGACCGCCATCGGATCGAACTACTTCATCACGGCACAACATCTCACCGGGCAGGTGGGAGTTGACGTGTTCACCCTGAACGGCACCAACCACACGACCACGGCCGTGTATTATGATCCGGGCAGCGACCTCGCGATCTGGAAGGTGGCTGAGGGGTTCTCTTCGTGGGCGCAGCTCTACACGCAGACCAACGAAGTGGGCCGGCCGTTGGTGGTGTTCGGGCGGGGTGGGGGGCGGGGGGCGGAAGTCAACATGGAAGGCCAGCTTAAGGGTTGGCAATGGACGGGCGACACCCGGAAACGCTGGGGCGAAAACGTCGTGTCGGGGACGAACTACATTTTCAACCAATACGGCCCGCTGCTTTACGCGGACTTTGATGCGACGGGCGGAGTCAATGAAGCGCATCTGGCCAACGGTGATTCGGGCGGCGGGGTGTTCATCCAACAAGGCTCCACGTGGGGCTTGGCCGGCATCAACTACGCGGTGGACGGCTACTTCAACACGACCAACACCGGCAGCGGTTTCAACGCGGCGATCTTCGACGCGGGCGGCCTCTATGTGGGCAGCAGCGGCAACTGGACTTACATCCCGGACCAGGCCAATGACATTCCCTCCAGCTTTTATGCCTCGCGGATCTCCAAGCGAACGGACTGGATTTACAGCATCATCCTTCCCGAAGCGTCCACGGCGATGCTGGTGTCGCTGGGGATGGGTATGTTGCTGGCGCGGCGGCGCCGCGCGTGATAAGGAAAGCACGATGAAGAAGTGGTTATGCATCCTGTGTGTGCCTCTGGCCTCTGTGTCTGCGCAGATCATGGAGACGAACCAACCCGCCTTTGCCGCCGAGTGGCGCGTGACAGGTTTCGTCCGGCAGGGGCAGCACCAGGAGGCGAGCATCGAGCGCACGGGGTTGATGGCGCGGTTCGTGCGTGAAGGCGACCGGTTGCCGGGCAATGTCATCGTGATGGAGGTGGATTACGATCAACGCAGCGTGCGGCTGAGCGATGGCAAGGAGACCGCCGTCATTCGCGCCGACAACTATATGGCCCCGCCGCCGCAGCCGGCGAAGGGGAGCAAGCAGAAGCCGGGGATGCCGGGCGGGCCGGCCGGTTCGTGGCAGGGCCAGGCGCCGGGCGCCGCAGGAGCCAACGTCACCGTCCAGCAGGCGACGGCGATTCGCGGCGCCGACGGCAAGTGGAACATCCACTTCCCCAATGGCAGGAGCTACGACATGCAGGGCTACACCGAGCGTCACGGCGGCGTGAAGGGAGCCATCCAGCACGTGAAGGAGCTGATGGCCAACGAGACCGACGCGGAGCGGCTCGGCTACCGCAAGGAGCAGTTGAAGGCGCTGAAATCCATGCAAGACGCCGGCATGAAGTGAGCCGCGGGGGTCGCGTCAGGATGGAGGGGACGCGACAGCGAACGGGGGCGCGGTGCCGTCGAGCACCTGGCGGGTGATCCGGGCCAGTTCGGCCATCTTGAAGGGCTTCTGGATGACCGCCTGCGGACGTTGATCGCTCTTGGTCAACGCCGTCGCGTCGGCGGAGTATCCCGTGGAAACCATGATCTTCAGCTTCGGGGTGATCTGCCGCAACTGGGCGATGAATTCCCCGCCGTTGACCTTGGGCATGATCAAGTCGGTGATGACCATGTGAATCTTCCCGCAATTCTGCTTGTAGAGTTCCAACCCCTCGATGGCGTCGCGGGCGGTGACCACGGTGTAGCCGTTGCGCTCGAGCATGGTCCGGGTCAGCTCCAGCACGCTGAGGTCGTCGTCCACCAGCAGGATCGTCTCTTCGCCGCGGGGTGCGTCGGCGTTTTCGGGCACGACGGGTTGCGCCGGGCCTTCGATGACGGGCAGCCAGATGCGGAAGCAGGAGCCGACGCCGGGTTCGCTTTCGACTTCGATGTGGCCTTGATGGCCCTTGACGGTGTTGAAGACCATGGCCAGGCCGAGGCCGACGTTGCGGCCGCCGCGCTTGGTGGTGAAGAACGGCTCGAAGAGCCGTTGCCGCGTGACGGCGTCCATGCCGCAGCCATTGTCGGCGACCGTCACCACCACGTAACGGCCGGGCGGGCAGGCATGGGTTGCGCGGCCGGGAGCCGGCGTGATGTCTTCGGCCAGGGTCTGGATGGTGATGACGCCGCGCCGGGGCGTCTGCAGGACGGCGTCGCGCGCGTTGAGGCAGAGGTTCATCAGCACCTGCTCCCACTGCACCGGGTCGGCGTTGGTGGCGGGCAGGTGCAGCGCCTTCTCGACGCGGACTTCGACGCTCTCGGCCAGCGAGTGCCTCAGCAGGTGGACCACCTGGTCCACGACTTCGTTGAGGTTGATCGGATGCGGCTTGGGCGGGGACTTGCGGCCGAGCGTGAGCAGTTGCTGGACGAACGTGGCGGCGCGTTCGGCGGCGGAGACCATCTGGAGGACTTCGCTGTAGTGCGGGTCGCCGGGCTTCATCGAGTTGAGCGCCAGCGAGCCGAAGCCGAGGATGCCGCTGAGCTGGTTGTTGAAGTCGTGCGCGATGCCGCCCGCGAGCGTGCCGATGCTCTCCATGGTCTGCGCCTGCAACAACTCCTGTTCGAGCCGGCGGCGGACGGTCAGGTCGCGCGAGAAGGTGATGACGAGGTCCTGTAGACCGACGCGGACGCGGCGGGTGCTGATCTCGACCGCCACGGGGGCGCCGTCCTTGGTCTGGTAGTTGGCCTCGAAGAGCAGTTCGCGGTCTTTCTGGAGGCGGTCGTCCGTGCGGGGCAGGATCTGATGGCGGTCTTCGGGTGTGAACAGGTCGCTGCTCGGCCTGCCGACCAGTTCGTCGGCGGTGTAGCCGAGCAACTGGCAGGCGCGCGGGTTGGCCATCAGCAGCCGGCCGTCGAGCGTTTCCACAAACACGGCCTCGGTGGCGCTGTCGAACAGCGATTGAAAAAATTCGCGCGAGGAGCGGAGCTGCTCGAAGTGCTGCGCGTTGGAGGCGGCCACCCCGACCGCGTCGGCGATGGCCGTGAGCAGTTCCGGCCCCGAGGGCGGCAGGTGGCGTTGCGACCGGTAGGACAACGCAAGAAGGCCGAGCACCTTGTCGGAGTGCTTCACCGGCGCGTAAACGGTGTAGTGGAGGTGGGCCTGCTTGATCGAGGCGCGGTTTTCCCGCGGGTCGGCCGCCAGATCCTCCACCACCACGATCTCGCCCGTCTGCGCGGCGCGGCCGGCGAAGCGGGTGCCCAGCGTCTGGGTCTGGACGTCCGCCAGCATCTCCGGCGGCACGCCGTGATGCGCTTGCAGCTTCAGCTTCTGCTCCTGCGGGTCGAAACGGTAGAAGAGCAGCACGTCGAAGCCGAAGGCGTCGCGGAGTTTGGAGAGCGTGGCGGCGCAGATCAGGTTCAGGTCGGGCGCCTGGCGCAACAGTGCGCCCAGTTCGTTGAGCAGCCGCAGGCTGCGCACGCGCTCGCGCAAACGGGTGTCCGACTCCTGCAGGAGGTCATGCTGGTCTGCGAGGCGCTTGGTCCGGGCCTGCAACATCCAGGTCATGACCGCCATGATGCCGGACACCGACAGGCCGGCCCAGACCAGGAAGCTTTCGGTCCACGGTTGGACGGGCACGAAGTAACCGGCGCGGGCTTGCAGCCGCAAGGCCCACACCCGCCCGCCGATGTCCACGCGCCGCTCGACGATGGGCGCCGAGTGGGGGAATTCGCCCTCCACGATCTTGCCCCGCTGGTAGATCGCCCGGTCGGCATCGAACAGCGCGATATGAAACTGCCCGCTCGCCCGGTCCATCAGGCACTCGTCCAGGAATTGCGGCATCCGCAGCGCGCCCAGGAGGAAGCCGAGGCATTGGTCATTCTCCGTCAGCGGCAGGATCAGCAGCGCGCCGGGTTCGCCCCGGGTTGATGGGTGCACGGTCGAGACCGCCGGCCTGCGGGCCGTCAGCGCGGTGCGCATTTCCATCCAGCGCTCCGGCTGGGTCTTGAAATCCACCGGCGGGGCGGCGGGATCGGCCGGTTCCAGCCACCGCAACACATAGTCGGGGTCTGCCCAGCCCAGCGCGCCGACGGCCGGATAAACCCCGCAGAGGATCACTGCCTCCTGCCGGAAGCCGCGCTCGTTGTTCGCATACGCGCCCGCCCACGCGTGCTGGACCCGCTCCAGGGCGCGCAGGTGCATCCGGTAATGCTCCTCCAGCCGCGACGTGATCTGTCCCGCCACCAGGGCCGTGTGCCGTTGGAACTCGCGCCAATCATCCTCCTGCCCCGCTTCGACGTCGTTCCACCAGAACAACAGCGCCGCGCTGGCGAGGCAGAAAAAGATCACCAGCGGCAGCGCCCGCAACAGCCACCGCTCGGCGGCCGACTGCACCGCCGCGTGTGGCGGCGGCGGCTCCGCGCTGAGATCTGCCTTTTCGTTGGTTGGTTCGGTGCCCGCGTTCACAGGGGATTCCGTTCAGCCTCGCTTGCGGGCCTTCAACATGTAGGCCGTGGCGGCCCAGTGGAAATGGTCATGCTGCCCCGGCTCCGCGCGCCGGCTGGCGGCTGCGGCCAGCTTCGGCGCCAGCTTGTCGAACGGAAAGGGGACCGGCAGCACGTTGTAAAACGCGTGGTCCTCGCGCACACAGCCGGCCTCCGCCATCCATCGCTCCAGCTCCCGCACCCCAAACGCCCGGTGCACCAGCGTGTCGAGGTCGAACTGCTTGCCGCGCAATTTCAAATAGAGAGGTTTCAACAACCGTGTTGGCAGCGCCAGCAGCCGGCGCAGGACCGAATCGAGCGAGTGGGGCTGGATCGCGCTGACCACCAGCACCCCGCCGGGCTTCAACACGCGCGCCATCTCCTGCATCACCGAGCGCAGCTCCTCGTCGTTCAGATACTCCACCAGCCCCATCGCCATCACCGCGTCGAACGATGCAACCGGCAGCTTCAGCGACTCCAGCGTTCCGGCGTGGAACTGCGCCTTTGGCTGCCCCGCGAACCGCTGCCGCGCGTAGTCAATCATCTTCGGTGCCAGGTCCACCCCGACAAACTCCCAGCCGCGCTCCAGGAACACCGGCGCCATCACGCCCGTCCCGCAGCCCACGTCCAGCAGCCGTCCGGGCTTCTCCGTGGCCAGCAGCTCCTCCACGCGCAGTTTGCGCTGGATGAACTTCCACGTGTCCACCGCCGGCGCGTGCTCGTCGTAGAGCGCGTCCCACGCCTCGCCTGAGAAGCGGTCGAACACCTTGATGACGGTTGGTTGCTGTGACATGCGAATCCTGAGGTGGGCGGTCCCCAGCAGTCTTGCGAAGACTATCAGAAGACGAAGCGATGTGGTAGCAGTTCGTCGAGGACAAATGTCCGGCAGCGCCCGCGTTTCGCCGCATCGGTGACGATCACCTTCAGCGTCGGCGCGAACTCCGCCAGCACCTGCCGGCACGCCCCGCACGGCGTCACGCCGCCCGCGCTCGCCACCGCCAGCGCCACGAACCGCCGCTCGCCCGCCGCCACCGCGCTGGCCAGCGCCACCCGCTCCGCGCAGATCGTCAGCCCGTAGCTGGCGTTCTCCACGTTGCAGCCGCGGTAGATTGTTCCAGACGCCGCCAGCAACGCGGCGCCGACATGGAACCTTGAGTAAGGCGCGTGCGCCCGCTTCCGCGCCGCGCGCGCCGCCGCGACCAGGCGGCGCTCGCGAGCCAGGAACGCGCGGAGTGGCGGCGATGGGTCCGGGGTCTTGCTCATCCACGCCTCACAGGTTGCCGATGAATTCCTCCGTCAGCTTGTTGAACGACTCCATCGCCGACCGCGCCATCTGCAGCACCTCCTCGTGCGCCAGCCGCCGGCTGCTGATGCCCGCGGCCCAGTTGGTGATCAGCGCCAGGCCGGCCACCTCCAGCCCCACCTGCCGTGCCATCAACACCTCCGGCACCACGCTCATGCCCACCGCATCCGCGCCCAGCCATCCGAACGCCTTCACCTCGCTCGGCGTCTCGTAGTTCGGCCCCGACACCGCCACATACACGCCCGGCCGCAACTCGATCTTCAGCCGCTCCGCCGCGTCGTTCAGTTTCTCCCGCAGCCGCGACGAATAAGCCTGCGTCATGTCGAGGAACCGCACGCCGCCGTTCTCCTGCTGCGGATGGCCGATGAGCGGGTTGACGCCCATGAAATTGATGTGATCCTCCAGCATCATCAGCGAACCGGGCCGGTGCTGGCTGTTGATGCCGCCGGCC
>JACRKA010000251.1 GCA_016219905.1 Verrucomicrobiota bacterium | reverse complement strand
CGCGCTGAAGCGCGCTACTACGAACCAAACTGACCAGCATTCCATTTTCATTCGGCTTGAGGTTGAAGGGCGGCAGCGTAGGATGGCCGCAAAGGAGAATCGAATGAGAAAGATCGCCGCAGGAATGTTGACGCTGGGTTTGTGGCTGGCGTGCGCTGACGCCGGGGAGAAGAACGTGGCCAAGTCATCCGTCCCGGCGGAATGGCGCGACCACGTCACGGACGCGGCGCAGCTTGCTGTCGAACAATTTTCGTGGGGCACGCTCCAATGGGTGTGCAACGGCAAGCTGTCGCCGGGCGCGGCGCAGACGGTCGGCCTCGCGCGGATTCTGCCGGGCCAGAAGAACCCGGTGCACTTTCACCCGAACTGCGAGGAGGTGCTCCACGTGATCTCAGGCAAGGGCCTGCACAGCTTCGATGGCCGGACGATTGAGTTGAAGGCTGGCATGACGATCCGCATTCCGTCGGGAACGAAGCACAACATGGTGAACACGGGCAGCGAGCCGATCGTCACGCTGATCTCGTTTTCTTCCGGTGATCGAAAGACAGTGTTCTTGGAAGACAAAGCAACGAAGTGAGCAGGCGGGGGAGGGGACGATTATCGCGGCCGGGACTTTGGCAGCAGCGGCCGCAGGGGGCAGTTCTCGCACTTTGGCTGGCCGGCGAGGCAATAATGTTTGCCGACGGCGACGATCAAGGCGTGGTATTCGTTGAAGATCCGTGCGCGCGACGAGTGACGCTGGCTGGTGCGCGACATGCCGGAGGGCGGATGGCCGGTGGGGAAAGTGATGCGTGAAACGTGAAACGTGAAACGTGAAGCAGCAGCGGGCAGCGATTGTTCGAACAGCGCTTTCACCTCATGGTAATCCGTGTCGCCATGCGCCCAGCCGTGGCGGGCGAGGATGCGCCGCGTGTAAGCGTCCACGACGAAGCTCTCGTGGCCGCCGGCATAGAGGAGGATGGAGTCGGCGGTCTCCGGGCCGATGCCGTTGACGGCGAGCAGTGTTTCACGAAGGACCGCTGTCGGCGTCCGGAACATGCGTGGCAGGTTGTCGCCAAACTCTGAGTGCAGGAAATCGAGGAACGCGCGCAGCCGGCGGGCCTTGACATTGAAGTAACCGGCGGAGCGGATGAGCGCGGCCAGCCGGCGATGCCGTAGCGCGCGGAGACGCTGCGGCGTCAGCACGCGGGCGCGGCGGAGGCTGGCGATGGCCTTCTCGACGTTGGTCCAGGCGGTGTTCTGCGTGAGGATCGCGCCGACGCAGACCTCAAACGGCGTGTCGCCCGGCCACCAGCGTTGCGGACCGAAGTGGCGGGAGAGAAGAGTGAAGGCGCGGTTGAGCGGATGCGACAGCTTTGGAGTGCGGCGGCTTGACGCCGCCTTCGATCGCGCGGCTTGACGCGCGTCGTTGTGACTGGGTGTGCGGATCATGATCGATCTCAAACGCGGCCCGTCAAGCCGGGCCGATAAAAGGCGGCGTCAAGCCGCCGCACTCCACATTTCCCTTCACGCTCTACACAACGGCATTGCGCCGCGGCTCGCTGCGACGGCGATCGAGTTCCTTGAGGAGGCGCTTGCGCAAACGGAGATTTTTCGGAGTCGCCTCGACGAATTCATCCGGGCCGATGTATTCGAGGCAGCGCTCCAGGCTCATCTTCAACGGCGTTTCAAGCTGGATGCCCTTGCCATCGCCCTGGCTGCGCATGTTGGTGAGCTTCTTGATGCGGCAGACGTTGACCGCGATGTCTTCCGGGCGGCCGGTTTCGCCGACGATCATGCCGGTATAGACCTCTTCGCCGGGGCCGATGAACATCCGCCCGCGCTCCTGGATGTAATCGAGGGCGTAGCTGGTGGCGATGCCGGTCTCGGTGGCCGTGAGCACGCCGCCGCGCCGCGTGTCAATCTCGCCGCGGACAGGGCCGTATTCCTTGAAGAGATGCGACATGACGCCGGTGCCGCGGGTGAGGTTCATCAGGTCGGTCTCCAGGCCGATGAGGCCGCGGGTCGGGATGAGCGCCTCGACGGTCACGTGGGCCGGGCCGCCGCCGTGGCTGGCGTGGTGCTCCATGTTGGTGATCTCGGCCTTGCGGCTGGCGAGGTTCTGCATGATGTCGCCGAGCTGCTCCTGCTGGATCTCGACCCAAAGCGTTTCGATAGGCTCCAGCACCTCGCCGCCCTTGCCTTTGCGGTAGATGACTTCCGGGCGCGAGACAAGGACCTCGAAGCCCTCGCGCCGCATCTGTTCGACGAGCACGGCGATCTGCATCTCGCCGCGGGCGCTGACGATGAACGTGTTGCCGTCGTCGGTGTCGGCGACCAAGAGGCTGATGTTGGTGCGCGTCTCGCGGTAGAGCCGCTCGCGGATGTTGCGGGCGGTGACGAACCTGCCCTCGCGGCCGGCGAGCGGGCCGTTGTTGACGCAGAACTGCATCTGGATCGTCGGCGGGTCAATCTCCACGAACGGGATCGGTTCGCGCTCCTCGCTGTCGGTGATGGTCTCGCCGATGGCGACCTCCTCGAAGCCGGCGAGGCCGACGATGTCGCCGGCGGCGGCCTCGTCCAGTTCGATGCGCTGGAGGCCGGTGAAGGCGTAGAGCTTGGTGACACGCGCCCGCTCGCGGCGGCCATCCTTGTGGATGCAGACCACGGAGTCGTCCATCTTGATCCTGCCGCGGTAGATTTTGCCGAGCGCGATGCGGCCGACGTAGTCGGAGTAGTCGAGATTGGCGATGAGAATCTGGAGCGGCGCGTTGGCGTCGGCTTTCGGCGGCGGGACGTGCTTGATGATGGCCTCAAACAGCGGCGTCATGTTGTCGTTGCCGTCGGCGAGCGCGAGTTTCGCAAAACCGTCCTTGGCGCTGGCGTAGATGGTCGGGAAATTGAGCTGGTCGTCGTGGGCGTGCAGTTCGAGCATCAGATCCACGACCTTGTCGTGCGCGGCGACCGGGTCGGCGTTGGGACGGTCAATCTTGTTGACGACGACGATGGGCATGAGGCCGGATTCGAGCGCCTTGCGGAGCACGAAGCGGGTCTGCGCCTGCGGGCCGTCGAAGGCGTCCACCACCAGCAGGCAGCCGTCCACCATCCGGATGATGCGCTCGACCTCGCCGCCAAAGTCGGCGTGGCCCGGCGTGTCCACGATGTTGATCTTGTAGGTCTCGCCGTCGGCGGCGTGGTATTGGAAACTGGCGTTCTTGGCCTTGATGGTGATGCCCTTCTCGCGCTCGAGGTCCATCGAGTCCATGAGGCGCTCCTCGGAGGCCTTGGCTTCGTTGGCGCGGAAGGTGCCGGACTGTTTCAAGAGACAATCCACCAGCGTGGTCTTGCCGTGGTCCACGTGGGCGATGATGGCGATGTTGCGAATCGTGCGCATAAAAACAAAAACGCCACCGAGCCAGAAACAACACCGAACAACCTGCGTGGTGCTGTGTGTTTCGGTGGCGAACGCAGATGACTATGCGGGCGCGTGGACGCGCTGTCAAACCTTCTTCCGGGAGCAAAAAGCCTCGCAAAATCCCGCAAAACTCTTCCTCTGCCGGCGGCATCCTCTTTGTCTTGCCGGTCGCGCACGCATGGCTCGACGCTGGCTTTATCACTTGATGACCGGGCCTACCCAACGACGACGCCTTCAATCGGTGCGACGGATTTCAACGGGATCACGGCCCGCTTCCAGCGCCCGGAGTAGTAATAGCCCAGGCTGGCGATCATGCCCACCGCAAAGCCGGCTGCCACGGCGATCCAGACCGCCTCCACGCGATGAAACTGATGCGAGAGGAACACCGCCAGCGGCACACGCACGAACCATAGCGCCAGCAACGTCACCAGCGTCGTCACCAGCGTCTGGCCGGCGCCGTTGATGACGCCGTTGCTCACGAACATGACCGCCAGGCACACGTAGCACGCGCCGACGATCATCAAGTAAGACGTGCCGATCCGGATCGCCTCCGGATCGTTGAGGAATGCGCGCAGCAACAGTCCGGGGAGCGATACCGCCAGCACGGTCCCCGCCAGCGTGACGCCGCCGCTGATCAACAGGCCCCACCGGAACACTTCCCGCACCCGGTCGAACTGGTGCGCGCCGATGTTCTGGCCGGTCATCGTTGAGACCGCGACGCTGAAGCTCATCGCCGGCAGCAGCGCCATCTGGTCAATCCGCATCGCCGCGCCGAATGCCGCGGTCGCGCTCACGCCGTATGCGTTCACGATCCCGGTGATGAACAGGAAACCGAACGCCGCCAATCCCTGTTGCACCGCCGAAGGCAGGCCGACTTTGAGAATCAGCCACAGCGTCTGCCGGTCCATCGTCAGCCGCCGCCAGTCCGGCGCGGTCACGTTCCTGCGCCGGTGCAGCCAGATATAGAGCGCGAACTTGCTCACGCACTGCGAGATGATGTTGGCGATGGCCGTGCCGTTCAATCCGAGCCGCGGGCAGCCGAGCCAGCCGAACATCAGCACCGGGTCGAGCGCCGTTGTCAGCACAAGGCCGCCGGTCTGGAAATAGAGCGGCGTCTTCGAATCGCCCACGGCGCGCAGCAACGAACTGATAAGGAACGTCCCGAACAGGAACGGCGTCAGCAACAGCAGCCAGCGCGTGTAATCAACCGCCAGCGGCAGCACATCCGCCGGTGTATCCATCAACCGCAGCACCGGCGCGGCCAGCCATTCGCCGACGCCGAACACCACGAGACTTGCGATCGCCATCAAGGCCGTGGAAGTCTGCACCACCCGCCGCAAGCCGTCCGTATCGCGCGCTCCCACAAACTGCGCCGCCAAAATGCCCGCGCCCACGGTGATGCCGAGCGCCAGCGCCAGCAGCGCGAACATCGTTGCCCCGGTCACCGTCACCGCGCCCATCTCCGCTTCGCCCAGTCCCTTTCCCACCCACACCGCGTTGACGAAGCTGTAAGCCGATTGGATGAGGTTGCCCAGCAGCATCGGCATTGAGAAAGACACCAGATGCCTCGGCACGCTGCCGAAGGTCAAATCCCGTCCATGCGATTGAAGGGCTGCCGCCATGCAGGATTCATGTTGTCGTCACTTCCCAAAAAACTCAATCGCGGAGACGCGACGACGGGCGGAGATGATTCTTCCCAAAACCGCTGACATTTACTATCGTGGTCTTACGCCGATGAAGATTGCGATTCTCGGAGACATCCACGCAAACCTCGGAGCGCTACAAGTGGTGCTGGCAGACGCGGAGCGCGAGAAGGTTGATGAATATCTGTCCGTCGGCGACATCGTCGGTTACGGTCCCAATCCCAAGGAGTGCCTCCAAGTCGTCCGCGACCAGATCAAGTGTCCTTGCGTCCGCGGCGACCACGACCAACTAGCCTCGACAAACTCCAGCTTGGAGGCTGTCTATCGCGACATTGCTAATCCGATCCGAAGAACTCGCGAGCAACTGGATGAAGACGACAAAGAGTATCTTGCCCAACTGCCCCTTGTGCTGCTTGTGCTTGACGTTACGGTCGTCCACGCCACGCTCGACGTGCCCCAAAGCTGGGGCTACGTCTTCGACCGGCTCGCCGCGGCGTCCTCAATGAGCTACCAGACCACCAACGTCTGTTTCTTTGG
>JACRKA010000250.1 GCA_016219905.1 Verrucomicrobiota bacterium | reverse complement strand
TCGCACGTCTATGTTTACCACGTCGAAGGCTACCGGCCCGGCGGCGGGCTGTATCTGTTCACGCCGGACGAGGACGGCGGCAAGCTGAAGTGCATCTTCGACGCCGGTGAAGGCATGATCACCACCGCTGCCCTGTCCTACAACGGCCGTGAGATAGTTTTCGGATTGCGCCGCGGCGGCCATGTCGCGTCGAATCCCGTGGCGCACATTGAGGACATCTCGCGCTACTCCGACGAGGCGAGCAACTACCACGTCTTCCGCATCAACATTGACGGGACCGGGCTGGTGCAACTGACGCACGGCACGCACAACAACCTCGACCCGTGCTGGCTGCCCGACGGCGGCATCGGCTTCATTTCCGACCGCAAGCCGGCCTATGCGTATTGCTACGTCGTGACCTCGCCGGTCCTCTACCGCATGGAACGCGACGGCTCGAAACAGAAGCGGCTCTCGGCGAACTACCTGATGGATTTCACGCCCTCGGTGCTCAACAACGGACGGATCATCTACACCCGCTGGGAATACGTGGACCGCGCGGCCTGCCCGATCCAAAGCCTCTGGACCATCAACCCGGACGGCACCGGGCTGGCCGGCTTCTACGGCAACCGTGTCCTGAATCCCGGCACGTTCATGGACGCGCAGCCGGTCCCCAACACCAAGCGCGTCCTCGCGACCGCGACAAACCACAATGGCCCGTGCCGCGGCGGGATCGTGGAGATTGACCCGGCGAAGGGCGCGAACGCGCGCGAATCGGTCCGCAACCTGACGCCCGAGATTGACATCTACGCGCACCGCATCGGCGGCGGGCCGTATGGCAACGGCATGCTGAACTGCGGCATCCACGGCGCCTACGAAAAGCCGATGCCGATTGACGAACATTGCTTCCTGGTTTCCAAAGGCGGCGTGGTCCAGATCCGCGACTTCGACGCCAACGCTGCGTCATTGCTGGGCATGAAAGACGGCATGGGGTTTTACAGCCCGCAACCCGTGCGTCCGCGGACGCCGCCGCCGGTCCTCGCCGGCAACTTCACGGACCACTTCGCCAAGTTGTCCGAAGACGGCCGCGTTTCGGGCAACTGGGCCACCATTTACATGCAGGATGTTTACAGCGGACTGGAACCGCACGTGAAACGCGGCGAGATCAAGCAGATCGCCGTCGTGCAGGAGGTCGAAAAGAGCACGCACACGCCGCAGAACAACCAGCGGCCCGACGGCCCCGGCATGCGCAACATCGCCGTGTTTGGCTTCCAGTTCCCGCTGGTCTCCTGCGGCGCGACCTATGCCGCGAAGAAGGTTTGGGGCATGGCCGACGTCGCGACGGACGGCAGCGCGGCATTTCGCGTGCCCTCCGAGGTGCCGATCTACTTCCTGGCCCTCGACGGCGAGGGCAGGACCGTGCAACGCATGCGGACCTTCACGCACTTGATGCCGGGCGAGATACAGGGATGCGTCGGCTGCCATGCCGAGCGCAACTCGCAAACGCCGCGGGCGGAGAACCCGCTTGCGAAGCGCGTCGCCCCGCAGGAACTTCGCCAGCCGGCGTGGGGCGTCAAGGGATTCAGCTACACCGAGGTCGTCCAGCGCGTGTTCGACAAGCACTGCGTCGCGTGCCACAACGAGCGAGAGCAGGCGGGCAACGTGGACCTGACCGGCGATATGACGGACTTCTTCAACGTCTCGTATGACGTCCTCTGCCGGACCGGCACGTTGGGCGAAACGAAGTGGGACAAGCACGGCAGCGCGTCAGGAGCCGAATACGACAAGGTCCGCGGGATGAGTCCCTACGTGGAGTGGATCTGGACGATCAACGGCAGCGAGACCAACATCCTGGAGATCGAGCCTCGTCGCTGGGGCAGCCCCGCGAGCAAGCTGGCCGAGATCATCCGCAGCGGACATCCCGACAAGGACGCACAGCCGCGGGTCAAAGTGTCCGATGAAGACCGCCGCCGCGTGTATCTGTGGATGGACCTGAACATCCCCTACTACGGCACATCGTCCTCGAACCATAAGGCCGAACTCGGCAGCCGCCGGATGATGCCGCTGGACCTCGACGCGACGCTCAGCGAAGTCGCCGCGCGGCGCTGCGCCGCCTGCCACCAAGGAAGCCTGCCGCGGAAATTCTACACCCGCGTGCTGAAGCCCGAAAAGAACAGCTTCCTGCTGGCCCCGCTCGCCGCGGAAGCCGGCGGGACGCAGAAGTGCGGCCAGCCGATCTTCGCCTCGACCGACGACCCGGACTACCAGAGAATCCTGCGGACGTTCACCCCGATCCACACCCTGCTCAAGCAAAGCCCCCGCCCCGACATGGAGGGATACGCGGCGATGTGCCGCTAACCCGGTTCGCCAAACTCAATCCGGCAGCGCGAGCGGAACGCGCTTTGCCACGGATTGACTTGTTATTTCCTCATCAGCTTCTTCGCGTAGTAGGGATATTTGTCGAACACGCCCGTGTCGCCGGCAGCACGCGGGTCGCCGGTGGATTTCATCCATGCGTCGAGCCGGGCGCGGAGTTGCTTCTTCGTGTCGGCGTATTCAGCGCGACCAGCGACGTTGATGATCTGGTGCGGATCCTTGGCGAGATCGTAAAGTTCCTCCGCAGGGCGCTTGGCGAAGTTCAGTTGGTAAAACTTCTTCATCGCCGGCTCATCCTTTCGCGCGAGGATGAACTCCTTTGTCGGCGAACCGTCCACGTCGCCATACGGGCCGACCGACCAGTAAAACTCCGGGTCGCCCGCAGCCCAGCGTTCGGGATGGAGGTTGCGGATGTAAAGAAACTGCTTGGTGCGGATGACGCGCATCGGATAGCCGAGGTCGCCGGCGCGGACGTTGGCGTGGCGCTCGCGCTCCATGAACATCACGTCGCGGCCGGGCTGCGTTTCGCCGCGCAACAGGCCAACGAAACTGCGGCCCGTCATCTCCGGCAGCGGTTTCAGACCCGCGATTTCCAGAAACGTCGGCGCGATGTCGGTGAGGTCCAAGAAATCATCCACGCGCCGGCCCGGCTTCACGACGCCCGGCCAGCGGATGGCCAGCGGCACGTGGCAGCCGGAGTCGTAGCAGTTGGCCAGCCCGCGGGGGAACTGCCAGCCGTTGTCGCTCGCCGCGATGATCACGGTGTTCGAATCGCGGCCCGCGTCCTCAATCTGGCGCAAAGTCTCGCCAAGCACCGCATCGTATCGCTGCACGGCCTCGTAGTAGTCGAGAATGTCGCTGCGCACTTCGGGCGTGTCGGGCAGATACGGCGGCACGCGCACGGCACCGGGTTTCAAGCCCGCGGCGACGCCCGCGCCGGTTTTGATCTTGTGGCGCGCGGTGTCCGTGTTGCCGAGCCAGAAGCAGAACGGGCGTCCCGGTGGCACTGACTTAAGGAACTGGGCGAAGTCCTTGAACTGCGGCCCCGCCGGGTTGCGTTCGCGCCCGCCGGCTTTGTAATCGCCGGGACTCCAGCCTTTGCCGCAGAACCCGACCGTGTAGCCGCTCGCTTCGATCAGGTCGGGGAAGACGGCGAACTTCTTCGGAAGATGGCCCCACAAACTCGCGCCGGCCTCCAGGCGATGCGTCGCCTGGCCGGTGAGCATCGCGTTGCGCGTCGGCGTGCAGGACGGCACCGGGCAGAACGCGTGCGTGAACAACACGCCCTCGCGCGCGACGCGGTCGAAGTTGGGCGTCTTGACGACGGGGTCGCCGTAGGCACTGGCGTGCGGCCAGGCCCAGTTGTCGCCGAGCACGAGCAGGATGTTGGGGCGTTGCTGTGAATCAGCCGTGGCCGCTTGAAGCGTCACGGCCACCAGGCCGGCGACGAGTTTCCTCATGGCTGCGTGAGCACTTGTGGTTTCGGGTTGTCCACGTGGCCGGCCGGGCGCTGGTTCTTGCCGGGGCGATTCAGGTCGCCGAGGTCTTCGCGGGCTTTCTCCGCCAGCGCGGTCAGGCGGGCGACGACGTCGGAATGCTCTGCGGAAACTTCCTTCGCCTCGCTGATGTCGTTGCGCAAGTCGTAGAGCGATGCGGGGACCTTCTCCTGCCTGCGGCGCAGGTTGATGACTTTGCTTTCCAGCGGCAGGTAAAGCTTCCACGGGCCGGCGCGGACGGCTTGCAACTGGTCCATCATATAATAGAAGAACCCGACCTCGTCGTAACGCGACTTCGCGCCCGGCTCGCCGAAGAGCAACGGCCGGATGTCGTGGCCGTCAATGATGCGGTCCTTCGGCGGCTCCCCGCCACCGAGCTTCGCGAACGTCGGCAGCCAGTCCATCATCGCGCAGAGTTCATCGCACACCTTGCCGGCAGGGACTTTGCCGGGCCAGCGCACGACACACGGCATCCGCATCGCGCCCTCGGAGGTGTCATAGCCCCAGCCTTTCAGCGGCGCGTTGCTGCCCTGCTGCGGGTCACGGCGGATCGCGCCGTTGTCGGAGGTCCAGACCACGAGCGTCTTCTCGTCAAGGCCGAGCTTCTTGAGCGCTGCGAGGATTTCGCCGGTGGACCAATCGAGTTCCTCGACGCTGTCGCCGTAGGGGCCGTTCTTGGACTTGCCTTGAAACGCCGGGCTGGCGAACGGTCGCGCGGTGCTGCCGGGCATGGCCTGCGGCATGTAGAGGAAGAACGGGCGGTTTTTGTTCTCGGTCATGAATCGGATCGCCTCTTCCGTGTAACGTTTCGTGAGGTAATCGCGGTCCACAGGCGCCTCGATGACCTTCTCCTGGCGCATCAGCGGCAGCGGCGGCCAGTGCGGATTGTTTTTGCTCGGCGTCATGTCGTCGCTGTAGGGAATGCCGAGGTAGCGGTCGAAACCATGCTTTGTCGGCAGGAACGGCGGCTGGCAGCCGAGATGCCATTTGCCGACGCACATCGTGGTGTAGCCACAACCTTTGAGCGCCTTGGCGATGGTGATCTCATTCGGATGAAGCCCTTTCGTGTCCATCACTTTGAGCACCGGCGAGCCGCTGCCGCTGACGTGCATGTTCACGCGCCGCGGATAACAGCCGCTCATCAGCGCGGCGCGCGACGGCGTGCAGACGCCGCTGGCGCTGTAGAAGCTGGTCAGGCGCATACCCTCGGCCGCCATGCGGTCCACGTGCGGCGTGCAGTGGAGCTTCGAGCCGTAGCAACCGAGGTCGCCGTAGCCGAAGTTGTCCACGAAGATGAAGATGATGTTGGGTTTGCCGCCAACACTCTCCGTCGCGCAGTCGGCCGCCGAAGCCGCCGTCAGCGCCGCCAGTAACAACAGAAGCCGCCACGTTTTCATTTTGCCTTGTCCTCGTCGAGCACCGGGAACGGGAACACCGACGACGGCGTGTGTTGCTCACGCATGATCCGCTCCAGCTTCGCGACGATGTCCGGGTGTTGCGCGGCGACGTCTTTGGTCTCGGCGATGTCGTCCTTCAGGTTGTAAAGCTCGATACTCACGTTCGACTCGACCTTCTTGCCTTTGCCCTTGCCTTTGCCGCGCGGCAGCAGGTTCTGACGGACAGCCTTCCAATCCCCGAAGCGCAGACACTGCTGGCCGCCATAGGCGGGGAACTCGCGGTAGAGGAATGGCCGCGGCTCCTGCTTCTTGCCGAGCAACGTTGGTGCGAAGCTGATGCCGTCCACGTTCTTCGGCGTCGCGTCCTTCGCGCCCGCCAGTTCCACCAACGTCGGCAGCATGTCTTCGAAACCGATCACACGTTCGCAGGTCTTGCCGGCGGCGATGCGTCCACGCCAGCGGACGATGAACGGCTCGCGAATGCCGCCCTCCCAGAGCGTGCCCTTGCCGTCGCGCAGCCCGGCGGCTGAGTTGAAGAAAGCGGCATCGGTTCCCGCCAGGCCGTTATGTGTGCCGTTGAGCGGGCCGTTATCGGAGCTGAAGAGGAAAATGGTGTTGTCGTCGAGGCCGAGTTCCTTCACGAGGTCCATCATGCGGCCGATCTCGCGGTCCATGCGGGTGATCATGGCGGCGTAGGCGGCGCGGGGCGCGAGGTGCGGCAGGTAGCCGCGTCCGCCGGCATAGGGCGGGTCGGGCCACTTGCCGAGATACTCGGCGAGCGAGTCCTCCGGCACCTGGAGAGCGAGGTGCGGCACGGTCGTCGGGAAATAGATGAAGAACGGCCGGTCCTTGTTGTCGCGAATGAAG
>JACRKA010000247.1 GCA_016219905.1 Verrucomicrobiota bacterium | reverse complement strand
GAGGAAAAGCCGGCGGGCGAGATCCATTTCGAGTATCGCGGCTGCCCGTTGTTCCGCGACCACGTCGCGCTGAGCGCGGTGTTCAAGGCGACGCCCGCCGCGGCGGAAGCGATCGAGAGCCGGCTGAAAGCGTTTCAAGAGAAGCGATGGAGCACGCAGCCGCACGAATCGAGCGCGGGTTGCGTATTCAAGAACCCCAAGGAAATCTCGGCGGGCAAACTGATTGATGAGCTGGGCCTCAAGGGCAAGATCATCGGCAAGGCGCGCATCAGCGAGGTGCATGGCAATTTCATCGTCAACGACGGCGGCGCGACCGCCGAGGACGTTTTGAAGCTGATCGAGTTCGTCAAGAGACGCGCCTGCGAAGAACGCGGGATCGAGTTGGAGACGGAAGTGATCATTCTCGGAGACTGATGCAGAAGGAACAAGTAGCGGTCTTGATGGGTGGGCCGGGCGCGGAACGCGACGTGTCGCTGCGCTCCGGCGCGGCATGCTCGGCGGCACTGCGCCGCGCGGGCTGGCGCGTCCAGGACGTGGACGTGCGCGGGCCGGACTTCGGGCTGGAGCCGGACACGGCGGTGGCGTTCCTCGCGTTGCACGGCACGTTTGGCGAGGACGGCCAGATCCAGCGCATCCTGGAGCAGCGCGGCGTGGCCTACACCGGCTGCGGCGTGCAGGCCAGCTTCGCCAGCTTCGACAAGGTCCGCTCGAAGGAGATTTTCACGGCGGCCGGCGTGCCGAGCGCGCGCTACGAGGTCGTCACGGCAAAGGGCGCGCGCCGCGTGACGTTGCCGCCGCCGGTCGTGGTGAAGCCGGCGAAGCAAGGCTCCAGCGTTGGCGTGGCCGTCGTGCGCGAGGCTGGCGCGATGGCGGCGGCGCTCGACGAGGCGTTTCGCTACGACGATCAGGTGGTGGTCGAGGAGTTCATTGATGGCCGCGAACTGACCGTCGGCATTCTCGGCGACCGCGCGCTTCCGGTGGTCGAGGTCCGGGTGAAGGCCGGGTTCTACGATTACCAGAACAAATATACGAAAGGTGCGAGCGAGTATGACGTGCCGGCAAACCTGCCGGAGCCGGTCGCGGCCGAGGTTCAGCGCGTCGCGCTCGCGGCGTTCCGCGCGGCGGGGTGCCGCGATTATTCGCGTGTGGATGTGATGCTGCGGCGCAGCGACGGGCGGCCGTTTGTGCTGGAGATCAACACGCTGCCCGGCATGACCGAAACCAGCCTGCTGCCAAAGGCCGCGGCCGCCATCGGCATCGGGTTCGAGGAACTTTGTTCGCGGATGGTGACAATGGCGCTGGCACGGCGCGGAGGTAAAGTCTGATGTTCAACTGGATCAACAAGAACTCGCGTGAGAACCGCCGAAAGCGGCGCGACCCCTACAAGCTCGACGTGAAGGTGCGCTCCTCGCAGCGCGTGCAGGCGCAGGTCGGCCGCGGGATGTTGTGGCTGGCGACGCTGATGGCGGCCGGGCTGGTGGTCTTCGGCGTCTATCATCTGTTCACGTTCTTCGTGTCGAAGTCGTTCACCGAGAACGCGGCCTACAGCATCAACGAGATCAAAGTCGAGACCGACGGCACGCTGCCACGCCCGCAGATCCTCGAACTCGCCGGCGTGCGCGAGGGCCAGAACCTTTTTACCGTGGACCTGCCTTCCGTGCGCGCCACGCTGGAGTCGCACCCGGTCATCCGTCACGCGGAAATCCGGCGGCTGTTGCCCGACAAACTCCACATCATCGTCTCCGAACGCGTGCCCATAGCGCAGGTTTATACGAAGACCATCCGCGACGCGGCGGGCCGCGTGACCGTGCCGCCGACGGCCTACTTGATTGACGCGACGGCGGTGGTGATGAAGCCGGTCGGGGTTTTTGGCGCGACCGGGGCGGGCGGCAAATCGGCGGTGCGGCTGCCGCTGTTGACCGGCGTGGACGCGAAGTTGATCAATCTCGGCCGGCGCATCGAGAGCGAGCAGGTGCAGAAGGCCCTCGACCTCATCCATCACTGCGAGGGCGCGGAGTTCGCGCCGTTGCTCGACTTCGACCGCGTGGACGTGACGATGGAAGGTCTCCTGGTGATGGTCATGCGCCAGGGCGGGCTGGTCACTTTCGCGGCTGAAAACCTGCCTGCGCAGCTCAAGCGGCTGAAGGTCATCCTCACGCATCCCGCGCGCGCGGGCCGCGTCATCGCGACGTGCGACCTCTCCGTCGGCCTCAACATCCCCGTCACCTACTTTGCCCCATCCGCCTCAACCGCTCCCGGCGCCGCGTCGGTCGCCATGACCGGGCCGCAGATCATCAACGTCCGCAACACCGCATCAGGAGGAAGACACCCATGAGCCGCTCCCGCATCGTCGTTGGTATGGAAATCGGCACCTCGAAAATCTGCACCGTCGTTGGCGAGCAACGCGACGACGGCGCGCTCGCCATCATCGGCATCGGCGAATGCCCCGCGCGCGGCGTGCGCAAGGCCGAGGTCGTGGACCTTGAGACCGCCGTCCAGTGCGTCCACCAATCCGTCGCCGCGGCCGAGGACTCGGCCGGTGTCGAAATCCGCTCGCTTTACGCCGGCGTGAGCGGGTCGCACATCCGCAGCTTCAACAACCGTGGCATCGTGCCGGTGCAGGGCGAGGGCGGCGAGATCAGCGACAGCGACGTCGAGTCGGCCGTCCGGAACGCCCGCGCCATCAACGTCCCGCCGGAGAATGCCGTCCTCCATTCCCTCTGCCAGCATTATTATGTGGACGGGCAGGATGGCGTCCTGAACCCGCTGGGCATGCTCGGCGCGCGCCTCTCGGCGGATGTCCACGTCATCCACGGCGGCCGCAACCGCACGCAGAACCTCATCAAGTGCATCCGTTCCGTCCCGCCGCTGGAGGTCAACGAGGTCGTGTTCAACGGCTTCGCCGCCGCGCTCGCGGTGCTCAGCGACGAACAACGGCAGCAGGGCGCGCTGGTGATTGACATGGGCGGCGGCACGACCGACTTCGTCGTCTATGTCGGTGGCGCGATCAAGCACAGCGGCGTCATCGCCGTCGGCGGCGACCACATCTCCAACGACGTCTCGCTCGGCCTGAAGATCCCGTGCAGCCGCGCCGAGCGCCTGAAGGTCGAGCACGGCACCGTCGCGCTCGACGACTCGATGAAGGGCAAGGCCATCTCGCTCACCGGCGAGATCAGCATCGGCTCCAACGTCATTTTCAAGGACCACCTTTGCCAGGTCATGCAGTTGCGCGCGGAGGAGACGCTCCAGCTCGTCAAGCGCGAGCTGGACAAGTCGGGCTTCGGCGAGCTGCTGGGCGCGGGCGTGTTCCTCGTCGGCGGCTGCGCCCACGTGCGCGGCATCAAGGATCTCGCGGCGGATGTGTTCGGCCTGCCGGTGCAGATCGGCTCCTCGCAGACCGTGATGGGGCTGACCGCCGCGCTGGACCGGCCCGAATACGCCGCGCCGATCGGCATCACGCGGTTCGGCGCGATCCAGATGGGGCCGCCCAAGAAGCGCGAGTCGGCCGGCAACGTGATCGGCCGGGCGATTTACGGGTTGATCAGCAAGATGCGGATGTTCTGAACAGCGGAGCGACATGAACAACACCAAGCCAGCAGAGGAGAGTGCCATGAGCGTGCGCGAGAAGAACGTTCGGATTCTGGTCCTGGGCGTCGGCGGCGCGGGCTGCAATGCCGTGGACCGCATCGCCATGGACGGACTGCGCCCGGCCGACGCCGCGGAGAACCAGTCCGGGGGCAGCGTCCCGCACCTGGTGGCGATCAACACCGACTCGCAGGCGCTCTCCACGTCCCTCTGCGGCGAGAAATTCCAGCTTGGCATCAAGACCACCTTCGGCCTCGGCGCGGGCGGCGATCCCAGCGTCGGCCGGAAGGCCGCGATGGAAGACCGCGACCGCATCGCGGAAATGGTCAAGGGCACCGACCTCGTCTTCATCGCCGCGGGCCTCGGCGGTGGGACCGGCACGGGCGCCAGCCCGTTCATCGCCCAGATGGCGAAACAGGCCGGCGCGCTGACGCTGGCGTTCGTGACGCTGCCGTTCGAGTTCGAAGGCGACCGCCGCCGCGACCAGGCCGATGCCGGCCTGGACGAACTCAAGCGCGTGAGCGATGCGGTCGTGTGCGTGCCGAACGACCGCCTGTTCGCGCTGGCCGGTGACAAGGCCACCGTGCTCGATGCGTTCCGCGCCGCCGACGACCTGCTGGCTGACGGCGTGCGCGGCATCTGGCGGATGCTGACCAAGCCGGGCCTCATCAACCTCGACTTCAACGACCTGCGCCGCGCCCTCGAAGGCCGCCACGACGAGACCGTGTTCGGCATCGGCGAGGGGCAGGGCGACGACAAGGCTGCCGCCGCGGCGTTCGCGGCGTTGAACAGCCCATTGCTCGACGGCGGCGCGATCATCGCCGAGGCGGAGACCATCCTCGTCAGCCTCGTGGGCGGCCCCGACCTCGGCCTCGGCGAGGTCCAGCGCGCCGTCTCCGCCATCCGCAAGAAGGCCACGCAGAACCCGCACATCTTCATGGGCGCGGCGATTGACGAGAACTTCACCGGCAAACTCTCGATGCTGGTCATCGCCTCGCGCGGCGCTTCGGCGATAGCCGATGACGCCGTCACCAGCCCGTTGCCGTCCGAGCGCGAGCTGGCCGCGTCACCCGTTGTTGAAAGATCCCCGAGCGAGCCTGTCGTCGCACTCCCTGCTCCCGCTCCTCCAGTGGCGGCAGGCTCGCCTCCTCGTCCCGTGGAGCGCTTCCTCGAACGGGTGGCGGGCAAGGCCGCCACCGGCAAGCGCGAGCGCGCCAAGCAACAGACCCTCGGCCTCGAGGTCAACATCAAGGGCCGGTTCGACAAGCTCGAGCCGACCGTCTATGAGGGCGAAGACCTCGACCTGCCCACCTTCCTGCGCCGCGGCATCAAGATCGCGTAGTCTCCCATCGGGATCGGTGTCGTCCACTCCG
The DNA here is from genome assembly GCA_016219905.1 of Verrucomicrobiota bacterium. Lineage (GTDB taxonomy): Bacteria > Verrucomicrobiota > Verrucomicrobiia > CAIQCK01 > CAIQCK01 > JACRKA01. The sequence goes on along the minus strand of JACRKA010000247.1, from coordinate 3,900 downwards.
GCGGCGCGCAGCGTGCCGGCCGGCCCGTTTGACCGCGCATTTCAGCCGACGCGGGTGTTGACACCTTTCGCGGCGGAGTGCTAGGTTCGCGGCGAATTTCCGGGCCGAAGCGGCTTGGTAAATCAGGGCCGAGGAAGACATGGAAGCGTTGTTGAATCAGAATGTGTTGGTGCTGAACCGGCTCTGGCAGGCGGTCAATATCTGCTCCGTGAAGCGGGCGTTGACGTTGCTGTTCCAGGGCCACGCGGAGGTCGTGTGCGCCGATAACGGAGCGTTTGACACCTACGACTTCGGCGAGTGGCGCAACTTTTCCGAGCGCAACCCGCACGAGGCCGACTCCGTCCACACCATCCGCTTCCGCATCCGCATCCCGAAGGTGGTGATGCTGCTGTTTTTCGACCGCCTCCCGCGCAAGGAGGTCAAGTTCACGCGGCACAACATTTTCGAGCGCGACAGCAACACCTGCCAGTATTGCGGCACCCTCTTCGAGCGGCGCGACCTCAACATTGACCACGTCATCCCGCGGGATCGCGGCGGCGCTACTACTTGGGAAAACGTGGTTTGCTCCTGCATCCCGTGCAATACCCGCAAGGGCAACCGCACGCCGTCCGAGGCCAGCATGCGTCTCATTCGCAAGCCGAAGCGGCCCAAGTGGCGGCCGTTCGTGCAGGTCAGTTTCACCAAGACCGGCGACGATAGCTGGAAACATTTCCTGGACCTCGCCTACTGGAACGTCGAACTGGGCCACGAAGGCCCCGACGACGATTCCGGTTGATGGCGCGTGTCCAGAAGCCGCCCAGAAATCAGCCCCGGTGGTTTTGCCGCCGGGGCTGATTGCTTTTTGACACTCCCGCGCAAACCTCCTAGAGTCATTTTCGTGAACGACGAGCTTCAAGCAAAGCACCACCGGCTCTGCGAACTGTTGCGCAGTTACGGCAGCGTGCTCGTGGCCTACAGCGGCGGCGTGGACTCCGCCTTCCTCGCCCGCGTCGCCCACGACACGCTCGGCGCGAAGGCCCTCTCCGTCATCGCCGACACGCCCAGCCTGCCGCGGCGCGAACTGGCTGACGCGCTCGAACTCGGCAAGCAATTCGGCTTCCCCGTCCGCGTCGTGAAGACCGACGAGTTCGCCAACGCGGACTACGTCGCCAACCCGCCGAACCGCTGCTACTTCTGCAAACACGAGTTGTTCGAGACACTCGCCCCGCTCGCCAGGGCCGGGGGGTTCGCCGTCATCGCCTACGGCGAGAACGCCAGCGACATCGGCGACTTCCGTCCCGGAGCCGACGCCGCGGCGAAGTTCCAAGCGCGCGCGCCATTGAAGGAAGCCGGGCTGACGAAGGCCGACATTCGCGCCCTCTCCGCCGCGCTCGGCCTCCCGACCGCCGGCAAACCGCAGATGGCCTGCCTCAGCTCGCGCATCCCGTATGGCGAGCCGGTCAGCCCCGAGGCGCTCGCGATGATCGAGGCCGCCGAATACGTCCTCTGGGACCTCGGCTTCGCTGACGTGCGCGTCCGACACCATCGCGGCGGCGCCAACGGCTCCGTGCCGTTCGCCCGCATCGAGGTCACGCCCGCCGACATCGCCCGGTTCCTCGACGGGCCGACGCGCGAGACCGTCGTGAAGCGGTTCAAAGAGATCGGCTACCAATACGTCACGCTCGACCTCCAAGGCTACCGCCGCGGCAGCGCGAATGAGGTAGTCGCGTCACTCCGTGACGCGAATCGTCATGGAACTCGCGTCACGGTGTGACGCGGCTACTTAATGTCGGACAAACCTCCCAAACTCATCATCGCCGGCCGCGAATTCAACTCGCGCCTCCTGCTCGGCACTGGTAAGTTTGCCTCCAATGAACTCATGCGTGACGCTATCGCCGCCAGCGGCAGCGAGATTGTCACCGTCGCGTTGCGCCGTGCTGATCTCAGCGGCCAGCACGACCGCTTCGCGAACATCCTCGAGTTCATTGACACCAAGCACGTCCAACTTTTGCCCAATACCAGCGGCGCGATCAGCGCGGGCGAAGCCGTCCGCATTGCTCGCCTGTCCCGCGCCGCTGGGTTGGGTCATTGGGTGAAGCTGGAGATTCATCCAGATCCCCACTACCTTTTGCCCGACCCGATCGAGACGTTGAAAGCTGCTGAAGTTCTTGTCCAGGAGGGGTTTGTGGTGCTGCCCTACATCAACGCCGACCCCGTTTTGGCGAAGCGTCTGGAGGATGTCGGCTGCGCCACGGTCATGCCACTCGGCTCACCCATCGGCAGCGCGCGCGGCATCGAGACCCGCGCGCAGATCGAGATCATCATCGAGCAAGCCACTGTGCCCGTCGTCGTGGACGCCGGTCTCGGCGCGCCATCGCATGCTGCCGCCGCGATGGAGATGGGCGCCGACGCGGTCCTCATCAACACCGCCGTCGCCGTCGCCGCCGACCCGGTCCGCATGGCGCGAGCTTTCAAAGCCGCCGTCGAGTCCGGCCGCGACGCTTACGAGATCGGACTCGCGCCACGGTCGCGTGAGGCACAAGCGACAAGTCCGCTGACGGGATTCTTGGAGACGTGAACAGGAAGTTGTCCATGACGAGCTTGCCGCGACGGATGAATCTCTCTAATCTCCCGGCTCATGCCAGAGATTTCGCGATTCTACGGCATCATCATTCGCATGTTCGCCGAGCCGTTGGAGCGGCATCACACGCCGCACTTTCACGCTTACTATCAGGAGCACGTGGCTGTCTTCTCGATTGTGCCCGTAGCTCTCGTGGCCGGCTCGGTCCCGCAGCGCCAGCAACGATTGATCGAGGCGTGGGCGGAGTTGCATCAGGACGAGTTGCTGGGCGATTGGGGTCTCTTGCAGCAGGGCAGACGACCTGCGCCGATCACGCCTTTGCAGTAGAGTAGTCCTATGAAACATCGGATTAGCCGCATCGAGTCGTTCGAGCAAACGGGCCGTTACGCGCTGCGGATTCGCTTCGACGATGGCGTGTGCCGCACGGTTGATTTCGAGCCGGTCCTCCACGGCGAGATTTACGGCCCGCTGCGCGATCCCGCCGAGTTCGCGCGGGTCAAACTCGATCCCGAAGTGCGGACGCTGGTCTGGCCGTCGGGAGCCGATTTCGATCCTGTCATTTTGCACGACTGGCCAGAGCATGAAGCGGAGTTCAAGGCTGCTGCGCAGCGTTGGGACAAGTCCCATGCGATGGTCTAGTGTGCCCGGCTGAAGCCGGGACTACGAACCAGCCCCGCGCCACTTCGCGTGCAATTGAATCAGTCCCATGACAACGGTTAGAGCATTCCTCTCCGAGGCGGACGCGGCGTTGGCCTTGTCGCGACTGGAAGCGATGGGAATAACAGGATTTCTGGCGGATGCGATCAGTCTGGGTGTGATTGGGGCTGGCGCGCCTGCCGTTCCGATACGTTTGCAGGTGTCCGACGAGGATGCCGGAAGGGCCGTGCGAATCCTGAAAGGCGAAGAAGGGGCGGAGCCGCTGCCGGATGATTTTGTGCCTCCGGAGCAACCAGAATCGCCGGCAAACAATCTGCCCGGGCTTCCGAGGCGGGATATTGCAACTGCCTTTGTCGAAGGCGGGGTGTGCGCCTTGGTCATTTTGGGTCTGCCCGCCTTGTCCGCTCTGGCCAGCGGAGGGAAGGCTGCGGCGAGTTGGGGTGACTTCGCATTGTTGTTCATCATCGGTGGCACGGTGGGAATGCTCGTGCTCATTTATCGGAACAGGCAGAAGGATGTGCAGGAACCATGACTTTCGTCGCAGCCTTTAACGGCCTTGAGCTTTCCAGGCTTTCACAGATCGCCGGCCATGCCGCTTCCGCCGACGTCGAGTCGGCGCTGGCGCGTCCGCGCCGCTCGCTCGCCGATTTCGCGGCGCTGATCTCGCCAGCGGCGACGCCGTT
>JACRKA010000246.1 GCA_016219905.1 Verrucomicrobiota bacterium | reverse complement strand
GTCTTGTGGAAATCATCCGACTCGGCGGCGTCGCCGTCCTCGAACGCCTTCAGTTCCCGCCGCAGCGCCACGATCTCCGGCGTGACCGCCGTGGCCAGCTCCAGCACCGTCTCATCGCCGGCCGGCGCGGTCTCCTGCGGCAGATGGCCGATGGTCGCGTTGCGTTCCATGACGACCTTGCCCGTGTCGGGCGTGTCATGGCCGAGAATGAGCGAGAACAGCGTGGACTTGCCCGAACCGTTCGGCCCGACCAGCCCGATGCGTTCGCCGCGGTTGAACTGCAACGAAGCGTCCTCGAAGAGCACGCGCGCGCCAAAGGCCTTCGTTATGTCCGAAATCGTGAGCATGAGAAACCGCGAAGGCTACCGGCCGCGCAGGGACCGCGCAAGGGCCGAATCGGACATGATGCAATCTGAAAAACCAGCCAGACGCGCCGAAGGCGCAGGAATATACCAGCCCAGGGCAAGCGAGTCCGCGAGCGCCGCCCTGGGTTCACACCGCAACACGATCAGCCGCCCTGAAGGGGCGGCAGTAACGCCCTGACCGTGTTTCTCCTGCGCCCCTTCAGGGCGCATGATGTGTGTTTGATATTCCCAAGGCGGCGCTCGCGGACTCGCTTGTCCTGGACTGATTTACCACCGCCCCTTTGGGGCGGGGAGACGGCGAACGACAATTTGAATCACATCCATCGGTCGTGCGCTCAACCCGCCTTCTGCGCCCAGCGGAGTTTGGCGGCGACAGAGCGCGGGTTGGCGTAGCGTTCATCGGGCGAGGGGCGGATCACCTCGCGGGCGATGTCGGCGTAGAGACCGGCGTCCAGGCCAGCGTCGGAAGAACTGCAACGGTCGGGTGGGTGGCTGAAGGTTCAGGAAGTGGCATCCTCAATCTGAAACTTGTGGTTGTGCTTGAGAGGATTCTCGCGCGCCGAAAACGGCTTGCCTTTGTGGCGAATCGGCGGCGAACTGTTCCCAATGAGCCTTTACCGGGTTGTCCGTCGCCTTCTTCCATTCGTCTCGTCCTTTTCGCTCGTTGCCGCCACTGCGGTCGCCGATGACTCGTGGCCGCCGTTCACGGTTGAATGGCGCGCGGGCGCGCCGTCGCCAGCGGACGTCTCGTTCCTGCTCGATGCGCCGGCGGGCAAGCGCGGCTTCATCCGCGTGAAGGACGGCCATCTGGTGCGACCCGACGGCCGGCAATTCCGCATCTGGGGAATCAACGCCACCGGCAAGGCCGCGTTGCCAGCGAAAGAATCGGCGCCGGTCATCGCCGCGCAGTTGGCCGCCCGCGGCATCAACTGCGTCCGCTTCCACTTCCTCGACCAGGTCGGCCGGCTCATTCCCGCTGACCGCGACGACACGCGGACGCTCGACCCGGCGGCGCTGGATCGGCTGGACTTCTTCATCGCCGAGCTGAAGAAGCGCGGCATCTACAGCAATCTCAACCTCAACGTCTATCGCACCTACAAGGCCGGCGACGGCGTGCGCGAGCACGAGCAGCTCGGCAACGGCAAAGGCGCGACCTACTTCGACAAGCGGCTCATCGAGCTGCAGCGCGAATACGCCCGGCAGTTGCTCACGCACATCAACACCTACACCCGCCTCGCCTACCGCGAGGAACCGGCCGTGGCCGTGGTCGAGTTCGTGAACGAGAACTCGCTGGTCGAGTCGTGGACACAAAACCGCCTCCTCGGCAAGCAAACGGCCAAGGCCAGCGGCACGTGGCACGACATCCCGCCGAGTTACGCCGAGGCGTTGACGAAGAAGTTCAACGTGTGGCTGGCGGGCCGCGTGCCCGCCGAAACGCTCGCGCGCTGGCGCAACGAGGCTGGCATTGCCGCGGACGCGCCGTTGCCGCGGTTGCGGAAGGAGGAGTTCGCGAAGGCCGCGAAGGACCGCTTCGAGGCCGAGGCGCCGTTCTACATGGAGATCGAGCGGAACTTCTACCGCGACATGGCGAAGTTCCTGCGCGACGAACTCGGCGTGAAAAGCCTCTTCGCCGGCAACAGCGACCACGGCCACGGCGGCTCGGGCTATCCGCTGCTCTCGTCGCTCGCGCAGCTCGATATCGTGGACGGCCATATCTATTGGCAGCATCCGAACTACCTCACCGACCCGAAGACTGGCAAGCGCGCGGGTTTCACCATCGGCAACACGCCGATGGTGGATGAGCCGCTCAAATCAAGCGTGATCCAGCTCTCGCGCTCGGCCGTCGCGGGCAAGCCCTACACGGTGTCCGAGGCGAACCATCCGTCCCCGAACGAGAACGCGTGCGAGGGCGTGCCGATTCTTGCGGCCTACGCCGCGTTACAGGACTGGGACGGCATCTTCTGGTATACGCTCGCGCACGACGACGTCGTCGCGATGACGGATGCCGCGCTCAGCTATTTCGATTTCGCCAAAGACCCGGTGAAGATGAGCCAGCTTGCCGCCGGCGCGCTGATGTTCCTGCGCGGCGACGTGCGATCGGCGCAACGCACCGTGGGCCGCAGCTACAGCCGCGAGCAGGTCGCCGAGAGCCTGCGTCTCCCAAGGTCCGAGCAGCCGTATTTCACGCCCGGCTTCCCGCTTGCGCTGCCGCTCACGCACGCGGTGCGGATCACGTCGTTCGACGGGCCGCCGACGGGTGCATTTGAACCGGTGGCGACAGCAGACTCGATTGAGTCCGACACGCGTGAACTGGTCTGGCGAACCAGTGGCAAAGGCACCGGGCTGGTGGTCGTGGACACGCCGCTCTCGCAGGCGCTGGTCGGCCACGTCGCGAAACAGGGCGGCAAAACGAAGAACCTCCGCGCCGAAATCCAGACACCGTTCTGCGCCCTCACGCTCGGCGCGCTCGATAACAAAGCGGTATCCGCTTCCGCCAAACTGCTGCTCACTGTCACAGCGCGCGTTGCCAACACCGGCATGGAGTGGAACGCGAAGCGCAACTCGCTGGAGAAATGGGGCAAGGCGCCCGTGCGCATCGAGCCGGTGACGGGCAGGATTGTGCTCACGGGTTTCGCCAAGGCCCGCGAGGTTGTCGCGCAGCCGCTCGACGGCGGCGGGCAACCGCTGGGCCAGCCCATCGTGCTGTCGCGCGACGGCGACGGCTGGGTGCTCGATCTCGGCAAGCCGCCAACGACATGGTTTGTCATCACTCTGAGACGCTGACTATGAACTATCGGATGATCGTTGCGGGCGGATTGATCGGATTCGCCCATGTGCTCCTGGGCGCGGCCGAGCCGCGCATCTCCAACCGCGCGCCGCAAGCGGACGAGTGGGGCTACCGGCCCGCTGACGGCGCGAGCGTGCGGCTGAACCCGCCGTCGCTGACGTGGATTCATGAGAGCGACGCGGCCAGCTACACCGTGCAGTTGGCGCGCACACCAGACTTCAGCGATGCGGTCACGGTCGCGGGCCATCCGTGGCCGGTCTATACGCACCACACGCCGCTCGCGACGGGCAATTACCTGTGGCGCTACCGCTTCACCAACAAGGCCGGCGGCAACTCCAACTGGAGCGCCGTCCGCAAATTCACCATGTCTGCGGGCGCCACGGAGTTCCCGATGCCGACGCGGGCGCAGCAGCGCGAGCGCGTGCCGAAGCAGCATCCGCGGCTGTTCATGCGGCCGGAGGATTTGCCGCGGCTGCGCGAGCTGGCCAACGGCCGCGAGTCGAAGTCGTTCACCACGCTGCGCGCCGAGGCCGACCGCATCCTCAAGGCCGGCCCGACGCGTGAGCCGACGGAGATGGGGTCAGCGCGCGACAAGGAGAACGACGCGGCGGTGAAGTTCTGGTGGCCGAACCGCGAGCAGACCGAGAAGGCGTGCAACGAGGCCATGACGCTCGCCTTCGTCTATCTCATCACGCAGGACAAAGCCTACGGCGAGGCTGCGCGGAAGTGGGTGTTGCATCTGGCGTCGTGGAGTCCTGACGGGCCGACGAATTTCAAACTCAACTGCGAAGCCGGCAAAGTGATGCTCTACCGTCCCGCGCGCGCCTACGACTGGGCGTGGGATATGTTCACGCCGGAGGAACGCGCGAAAATCCAGGCAGTGACGCAGCGCCGCATCAAGGATGCCTGGGAGAGCGGCGAGGTCTCACGCGGCGTGGGCCATTTGAACCGTCCCTACAACAGCCACGGCAACCGCGTCTGGCACAAGATCGCGGAGACCGTCATCGCCTTCCTCGACGAGATCCCGGAGGCGCCGACGTGGCTCGATTACGCGGTGAACAAGTTCTACGCGGCCTATCCGGTGTGGGCTGACGACGACGGCGGCTGGCACGAGGGCGTCAGCTACTGGGCCGGCTACCAGGGCAAGGCCGTGTGGTGGCTGCAAGTCGCGAAGTCGGCGCTCGGCATTGACGGGCTGAAGAAGCCGTTTTTCTCGCAGGTCGGCGACTACCCGCTCTACGTCGCGCCGCCGCATTCACCGAACTCCGGATTCGGCGACCTTTCGTATCGCCCGCCGTCGAGCGGCATCGGTGGCTTCATGGAATATCATATCCGCATGAGGGGCAGCCTGGGCGACGGCGGTCGCGCGGGCTACTGGCGTTGGTGGACCGAGACGTCGGGCATGAAAGGCGAAGGCGGCGTCCTCGGTTTCCTCTACGACGCGAACCTGCCGTCGCTGCCGGCCGCGAAACCGCCGACGGATTTGCCGCCGTCGAAAGTTTTTCACGGCATCGGCGTGGCCAGCCTGCACACGACGTTGCTCGACGCGCGCGACGACGTGCATTTCCTGATGAAGTCGTCGCCGTTCGGCTCGCAGAGCCACGGCCACAATCCGCAGAACATCTTTCAGCTCAACGCCTACGGCGAGGCGCTGCTGACCACCTGCGTCTATCGCGACCTGCACGGCAGCAAGTTCCACTACGGCTGGGTCCACAGCACCGTCGCCCACAACGGCGTGCTGGTGAACGGCGAGGGCCAGGACAAGCACAAGGTCACGTCGCAAGGCCGCATCGTTGCCGAGCAACTCACGCCGCAGCTCGATTACATCTGCGGCGACGCGACGCCAGCCTACGGCGGCCGGCTCACGCGCGCGCTGCGGCACGTGGCGTTCGTGAAAGGTGAAACGCCGTTCATCGTGCTCTACGACGACCTCGCAGCGCCGAAGCCGTCCACGTTCCAGTTCATGCTCCACGCGTTGAAGTCGTTCGCGGTGGATGAGAAGGCCGCGCAACTCTCTGTCGAGCAACCGAACGCCGGCGTGACGGTGCGCTATCTGCCGCCGACGCCGCTGGCGTTTCGCCAGTGGGACGGCTTCGAGCCGAAGCCGAAGAAACCGTTCCCGAACCAGTGGCACGTCGAGGCCGGCACGAAGGAGAAGCGCGGCGACCTCGCGATGCTGACGGTGATCATGCCGTATCGCGCGGGCCAGAAAGTGGCTTGGACCGCCGAGCGGCTGGCCACGCCCGCTTCCGTCGGCGCACGGATCATGCTGGGCGGCAAGACCATCGTTGTGAACTTCCCGAAGTCCGGCCTGACCGCGCCCACGGTGACGGTCGGCCACAAGTAGGCCACCAAACGGGGTTCACTCAGCAAAGGCGGCGAAGAGAGCGCGCATCTCCTCGTCCACCTGCGCCGCGTCGGCGAGCGTCTGGGCGATCTCCTCGCGCAGCAACTCGCGGTAGCGCCGCCGCAACCGGTGCACCGCGACGCGCGCGGCTTCCTCTGATATGCCGAGCGCGGCAGCGGCCTGCGGATAAGAGATTGTTGACTTGTCAGCCATCAACAACGGTTTGAGCTGTGCGAACACCTCCGCCTTGCCGTCCACGATGCACTCGTCGTGCAGGCGACCGACGACGTGCTCCAGCAACGCTACGGCCCACGCGCGGTCATAGAGCTTGTCCGGGCTGAGATCGTCGCGCAGGTCGAACTGGTAGCGCGTGTCGGCGTCACGCCAGTCCAGCGAGAGGTGAGTGGCGTGCGCGCCGCGTTTCTGGCGGCCGGCACGGTCCCATTCATTGGCGAGGAAATGCTTCAACGACGCCAGCAAGAACGCACGGAACCGCCCCCGCTCACTGCTCAGCCCTTCGAGATAGTTCTTTTGGAGGAACCGCTCAAAGAATGCCTGCGTAAGATCCTCGGCATCTTCTTTGGATTGGCCGTGCCGCCGGACGTAGGCATAAAGCGGATACCAATAGACCCGACAGAGTTCCTCCAGCGCCACGTCGGCCAGCGGCGAACTCTGGCGGCCTGCCGCGAGCACAGTCGTCCAACGCGTGGTGACAAAACCCGCGTCGGCAGTGTGCGGCGTTGTCTTGGTGCTGGGATTCACTTGGTTGGGTCTATTGTAGGCCATACACAGCGCTTTGGTCGTCGGCCACGGTGTCTGCGCCACCATAGCACGAGCGGCAACAGCCACATGACGTTCAACCACACCACATGGCGTATCACGATGCCGGCGGCTTGGAAAAAGACGCTGTCGTGGAGGAATGCTCTCGCTGCCAGATCGTTTGCATGGCTGGCAAGTGCGACGCTGCCAACCGCAAACTTGCATGCCACCGCCACGCCGCCTTGCGCCGCCGTCCACGCCACGGTGCAACCTCCGAACGCCTGCCAGCCCATCGCAAAACCACCAAGTGCCCACACGCCGAAACTGAGACTTCCAAGCGACACCAAGCCGAGTGACAGGCCGCTGATGCTCAGCACACCGATTCCAATGCCGCCGACACTGATCGGCGCCACCGCCAGCGCGCCGAACGCGAAGACCAGCCCAATAGCCGCGTCACCTGCCGCGATCCACGCTTTCACCGGGCCGCGCTCCAGTCCACCACGCAGTCGGATGTGAACCAGCGGCCAGCCAAGCAGACCAAGTTTGCTTCGATACTCGAAAGCCGGCGTGACCGGTTCGACACGGCTGGCGGTTTCGTCCAGATGGAAACGGCGCTCTTGTCGAGAGGCCCAGAGCATTGTTACCACGGCGAACACGGTGCAGGCGGCACCAAGGCTAATCACCAGCACGGCGAAGAACTCCGGATGCGTCTTCACAAGCATCGGCTTCAGGAACACCACTCCCACAACCACCAAGACAGACACTGCGACGCACGTGAGGGTCAGTCGCCACATTTGGGTGACGAATGCGCGCCGTTGCGGAGTCCGCGCTTCGTCGCGGTCGAGCTTGTAGAGGAAATAGCTGCCGAAGATCGTCATCACGGGCGTGAGCAGCCACTGCAAGATCGCCAGCCAACCGGCGGCTTTTGCCGTTGCGCCGCCTTTCGCGGCGGTTGCGGCAACAGTGCCCGCCGACACCGAGGTCGCGAGCATCGGCAGCGCCGCGACCACTCCCAGCGTGAACGCCTGCGTCGGGCCGCTGTGGCGCAGCGTGGTTTGCACAAGCCTAGAGACCTGCTCGGCGAGCATCGCACGGCCGCGCGAGAGCCGTTGGTTGACGGCGTCCTGCGACAAGTCCAACGCGTCGGCCACCGCTGCAGCTGATTCGCCGTGGCGGTAGTAGAGCACCAGCGGCTCGCGATAGCTCTCCGGCAGCTCGCGCAACGCCCGCCACACAATCGCTTCCTCTTGCTGGCTCATGACGTAATCGCGCGGTGTGACGGCGGCGGTGGAATAGGCAAGTGAATCGTCCAACGCATCGGCCTGGGAGGTTGGGGTGCGTTGCTGTTGGCGGAGCGAGTTGTTGACGACGTTGCGGGCAATGCCGCAGAGCCACGATTTGAGCTTGGTCGGCTCGCGCAGGTCGCGCAGATCGCGCCATGCGGCGATGAAGGTGTCTTGTGCGAGGTCTTCACTGAGGTGCACGTTGCCGCAGGCGCTGTAGGCGAGCGAGCAGACGAGGGTCTGGTAACGACCGACGATCTTGCCAAAAGCCTCGGCGTCGCCATCAAGGCTGCGCGCGACCAATTGGGCGTCATGGAGTGCCACGGGTGCTGATAAGGTTGTCATAATCGCCTATCAGTGGTCGAGCGCCGCGAAAACCTGACAGGAAATCTTCAGCGTAGGGCGTGCCTCATTCAACTTCCACAAGCTAGACACACTTGTCTGGCCTTCAATCTCCGGTTTCTGTAGCGGCAGATCACGGTTTGTTTCCGCCGTCTGCGGCATGCTTGTTCAGCCAGTCCAGCCCTTGGCGAATCATCCCGAAGACATCACCGCGCCAACCGTGACCGCCTTCGTAGGTTTTGAATTCGACGCGGGCGCCATGCGCTTGGAGCGTCTCGCGGGCTTTCTCCGCCATCTTGATTGGGATGAAATCCTGCGGCGAGTGCAGCAGGTAATACGACCGGCCCTTCGCCGCCGGCAGATTGGGCAACTCTTGCGCTCTGAAAACGGACATCGCGACGAAGGAGCCGGTCACCTTCGTCGCCGGATCGAGTGAGGCCGCATACGCCGCCGGGCCGCCCGACGACCAGCTCAACGTAAACACGCGCTGCGGGTCCAGTCGCTCCGTGCACCCGACCTCGGCCACGACGGCCGCGATGAACTCTTCCGTGGTGAACTTCACCGCGGGAAAGCGGGTCTTTGCCGTCGGCCACACAACTGCTTTTGACTGCTGCGCGTCCCATTTCGGCGCGACGAGTTGCACGACCAGCCAGCCGTCCGGCACGGCGTTCCTGGCGATGTTCTTGATGAACGGTTGGAACTCCGCGCTGCCGTCGCCGCCGGGCATCACCATCAACAACGGACGAGTCTCCTTCGGCGCGGTGGATTCACCTGGCTTGCGGATTATGAAATAGAGCGTGCTCGCATCGCCCCCGGCATAGTGTTTTGCGGCGATGATGTCCGCGTCGTCAGAAGGCGCCTGCGCTTCAGTGATCATCCGCAAGCCGAGCACGGCGGCAAGCATCAGCAAATGAGAGGCGGTTTTCATGTGTGGTCTTCCTGCTTCAATTCGTCGTATATCCGCGCTTGCTTACTTCTTTGTCTGGAACACCAGCAGATACGGCACAGCGGGGTTGTTGTCGGTGTCGCGGAAGCTGTTGAACTTGCCGCGATTGAACCAGAGCACGTAGGTCTTGCCAGGCTGGAGCTTCACGGGAAACACGCACGTGCGCTTGTCGGCGAGATAGTGAATGTCGCCGGCGCCTTTTTCGGGGAACGTCTCATTCGAGATCTGGCAGATGGCCCACATCCGTTCCGTCTTCATGTCCTTGCTGAACGTGACGCTGATTTCCTTCAGCGCAGGGTCCACCGCCGTGTCGCCAGCATGCGGCACGGTTTTCATGACCGACGGCGGCATTGCCTGGACGGTGATGGGTTTGTCTTCAGCAGCCAGTGCGACGGCGGCGAACGCCATCGCAGCGAGCAGGTTTACGAGCGGGGTTTTCACGGGTAGTTCTCCTTTCGTAGTCTAGTTGGCAGACGGTAATTGCAGGTGGGCGTGCCGTTCAGGCTCTTGTGTCAACCCGCCGGTCTGACAATCCGAACTGTCTTATGTTGTTGTGTGTTTGGCTGACCGTCAAAAAGGAAATCGAAGTAATATTCCAGTGAGCTTGAATCACCGGAAACCTGCTGAGGAGGGATGATGAACTCCACGTCCATGTGCTTGTGGTCTGATGAAATGACACGCGCCGAAACCGACTGAAACTGCGTTTCGCCCGGTTTCCGGTAGTGACAAAGGATTTTCGTGTAACGGCTCGAAAGGTTTCCGAAGCCAGCACCCCAGACCGAAAATCTCAGCTCCAGTGTCGCAGGTTGACCGGCGACAATGTGATCTGGCGGATCGTGGACGGTTCCGCCACCGCCTGCGCAACCAGTCGCCAAGAGCAGTGCGAGTGCTAGCAGGAGGTTGCGCGCTCCCCTGCCGCCCAAGCCATCGCCTCCACCGGACACGCGTGCAGTGCGTTGCTTGGAATCTGCGTCCGCTCGCCCAGCGATCGCACGGTATCCGCCGACAACCACAGCGGCCAGAGCGGCCCACTGCACGATGCCGGCCAGGAGCACCGCGATAATCCCGGGGTCAGCCCCTGCTACGGATCGAAGTCCCCAGACCGAGGGGAAGTTCAGATAGTGGAACAGGAGGGCAACGGCGAAACTGGCATCCTGGTCGTTGATCCCATGTGTAGCTTTAATCACCATGAGAATCGCACCAAGGAGCAGATGCGCGCCGACAAGCGCGAGAGCCAGTTTCGGTATCATTGCTTGTCCGTGTTTGTCGGATGGATCGGTTTGCCGCTTGTAGGAAGCCGATATCTGTAACTGACTTCCAGACTGTCGCCACCGGGAACCACGCGGTCAATGAACAACTCAATGCGGCCATCGTGGATACGCTCCGCATAGTCATACGCCTTGCGCTTGGGAGGCACTGGAGGCATTGTCCATCATTGCTTGCGGACGAGCTTCAACGATAAGGCGGTCAGCCTTCGATCCTCAATGGCGGCGGTCGCCTTTGAGCCGCTGGAATGGACGGCGCCGGCGAAACTACCGCCATCAACATCCAGCGGGATGGTCACGCCGGTCCGCGTGATCCTGTCCGACGCCACCATCGGGCCGTTCAAGTCGCCCCGGACGATGTAATCGCTGAAAAGACTCAACGCGAGGCCGAGCCAGCCGCGATTGCTGCTGAAGCGCGCATTGGCAAGCGTGGCATCGCCGATCTTGCCGGTGACGCTGCCGTCGGGATGAATATCAATCGCCACGGCCAGTTGCCGCTGCTTGCACCAATTTGCAGCGATCTGGGCGCTGCCTTCCCAATGGCCAGCGAACGGCTTGGCGATGGGATCGTCCTCGGCGTAAATCGTTAAAGCCATGAGCAAGGCCACAACGCGGGGAACATATTTGATGATGAGATTTGGTGATTTCATGTTCATAGAGGCGCGAGCGGTGGCGGGATATAACGAGCGAGATGGCCGTTCTCTCGCTGCAGTGATTTTGTTAGGCGGCATGTGATGTTCATTCATGTCGTTGCCTAAAGAAATAGCGCCCGACGCGTCTGGAGTAGTCTCGATAAGCATCACCGTAAAGTCCCGTGAGAAACCGCTCCTCTCGACCCATGATGGCATGTAGCAGCGGCACACAAACCAAGGCGAGCACCAAGAAGGATAGCCGGCCGATTAGCAAGAACGTCCCCATAAACAAGAGGTCGAAGGCAACGTATATGGGATGCCGTGTCCAGCGATAGACGCCTCCAGTGACCAAAGGTCCGGGCGCGCCCCGGTCGAAACCCAGCCGCCACGACGCCCCGAGGTCGCGGAGCGCAATGGCGTAGAGTATCACGGCCCCGGTAACGAGCAGGGCTCCCAACGCCTGGCTGGCTGGCCCATCAACCACCGACCGGTCTAGAACCGATGGTCCAATGTGAAAAGGAAGCTGCCACGCATACGCAATGATCTCGTAGGCGAAGGTCAGCAGACACGCAGCCATCACCGTATCGGCCAGCATCTGCCAGCCGGTCCGCTGCCGATCCACCACGAAGACGGACACTCCGCGCGCCCGCAACATGAATACACGCATCAGGGCGAGACCCATCCAACACGTAAGCGCGCCGAATGCAAACCACTCAGAGAATCGTGACGTTGTCATAGCGCGTGCAGAGGTCGTGTTGCCAGACTCAATGAACTTGGCTTCAATGGATATTTGGTCCGCCGCAAAGAGAGCGCCGGGCAGAAGGGTCAGTAGTGCGTAGAGTATCGTTGGTTTCATGTTTGGCCTTCTAATTTGGTGCGGGTGTTTGGCGGAATCACCGCAACTTCTTCATCACAATGCGTATCGGCCACGGTTTGCCGCCGGCGTCGCGTCGGAATTCGCCGATGACATAGGAGCCGTCCGGTTCGGGCGACGGCGTGCCTTCGCGGAACACAATCTGGCCTCGCTCCATCATCAAGTCGCGCCCGCGGACATTGCCGCGAGAATCCTTGATGACGAACTTGAGACCGTTCCCCGACGCCGAGCGCTCAACCGTCGCCGTGAACTCAGAGTCGCTGGGAAAGAATTCGCTGGCCCCACCTGTTACGGCCATGACCAGAAACAACGCTTCCGCCGAGCCGCGACCCTCGATGACGGCCTTGTCGGCGCTCACGGTTATACGCGCAGGTTTCAGCGCAAGCTTGGCCTGCTCTTGGGGGCTCATATCCTGAAAACCAACGACAATGTGCTCAGGCATGCCTGTTTCCGGTCGAAACTCGCCGATGACATGCTGGCCAAAGGCATCGGGCAGTATTCTCCCTTCGCGAAACACGATTTCGCCTCGTGTAGTCGTGGTGGGTTCAGCAGAGAGGTCCGTGGCGACATTGCTCCGTGTGTCCTTGAGGACGCAATGCAGGCCGCGCCCCGTTTCCGATCGCTCAACGGTCAAAGTGAACGCCGAGTCGTTGAACAGATGACGGCCCTTACCTGTGCCTCGAAACAACACATCGATCATTGCGTTTGTCGAGCCGCGACCCTCGATGACCGCGATGCCAGCAGTGACAGTCACGCGCGCAATACCGGGGCCGGTGCTTGGCGGTTCGGCAGCCGACGGCGGCGCAAGGGCTTTGAATCCTTTGAAACGAATGCGTATCGGCCATGGCGTCCCGCCGCCTTCTGGCCGGAACTCGCCGATGACATACGAGCCATCCGGTTCGGGCGCCGCCGCGCTTTCGTGGAACACGATCTTGCCTCGCGCCTTCGCCAGCAGGTCCAAAGAGTCCAACACACGGACATTGCCGCGCATATCCCGGATTTCACAACGGAGATCGTTCCCCGACGCCGAGCGTCCAACCGTCATCGTGAACGCGGAGTCGCTGGGGAAGTTGGAGTTAAAGGCTTCGTCGTGGACCTTGACGCTGAACAACGCCTCCTGCGAACCTCTGCCCTCGAAGACGGCCCCGTTTGTGCTTACGACCGCCCGCGTAACGGCCGGACCCGTGGCTGGCGGTTCACCGACCGTCCGCGGCACCGGCGGAGCCTTAAGCCCCATGAAACGAATGAGAATCAGCTCTGGCGTGCCGCCGCTTTCAGGCCAGAACTCGCCGATGGCATACGAGCCGTCCAGTTCGGGTGACGGCATGCCTTCGCGAAACACGACCCGCCCTTGGCCCGGCATCACGCGGCCAACCTCCTTGTGGTCAAGCGTGACAGTCTTGCCCTGCGAATCTTTGATGACGCAATTGATGTCGCTCCCCGACGCCGAGCGCTCAACTGTCGCAACGAACGGAAAGTCGCT
>JACRKA010000249.1 GCA_016219905.1 Verrucomicrobiota bacterium | reverse complement strand
TTCCAAGTCGCCGGCATCTGCGACATTGACCAGGCCCGCCTCGACGCAGCCGCGGCCAAGCTCGGCAACCCGAAGACCGGCAAGGACGCCGCCGCGCTCGCGTCCGAGCTGAGGCCGGACGTGTTCTGCTTCTGCACCATGCCGCACCTGCGCATGCCGTTCATCAAGGCCGGTGTCCAAGGCGGCGCGAAGCTCATCGCGTTCGAGAAGCCCGTCGCGCTCACCAGCGCCGAGATGATGGAGATGAAGAAGCTGCTCGACTCCACCGGCACCAAGGCCGTCGTCAGCCACCAGCACCGCTACGGCAAGCATTACCAGAAGGTGAAGGAGATCGTTGCCAGCGGCGCGCTCGGCCGCGTCCACACCGTCTATGGCACCGCCACCGGCTGGATGACCCACATGCTGAGCCACATGATTGATTACTCGATGTGGTTCAACGACTACGCGCCCGGTGCGTGGGCGATGGCGCAGGCCGCCGGCAAGTCCAAGTTCGCCGACAACCATCCCTCGCCCGACTACATCGCCGGCTTCGTGCAGTTCGCCAACGGCGTGCGCGGCATCTACGAGAGCGGCGCGGGCGCGCCCGACCAGCCGGAGGTGGCCAAGTGGTGGGGCAAGAACCGCATCGGCGCCCAAGGCACCGAGGGCTTCGCCGAAGTGCTGACCAACGGCGGTTGGCGCGCGGTCACCAAAAGCGGCGGCTGCCAGAGCGGCGACGGCGTGATGAACTACGATGCCGACATGCCGCCTTACATCCAGCAGATGGCCGACTGGCTCGACGACGACCGCAAGGTCCACCCGTGTAATCTCACGCACGCCGCGCTCGGCGCGGAGGTCATGTTCGCCCTGCAACGCTCCGCGGCGGAAGGCGGCCAGGTCGCGTTGCCGTTGACCGCGGGCGCGGACGAGCAAGCGATGCTCAAGGCGAAGCTTGCCGACAAGCCGGTGCTCGCCTCCTGCGACGCGAACAAGAAGGAATTCGGCCTGGCGTAGTTCGCGGCTCTAACGCCGGGCGCGGTCGGCGAAGCGCGCGGAGAAGAACCCGCAGACGTTTGCGACTTGCGACAGGATGATAAGCGCGGATATCTGCGTTGCTTTGCACCCGGAGGTCTGCGTCCACGGATGGCGCAGCATCCTCCAGTAAAACCCCAGCGGCTCCGGCCGGAGTGTGTCCTGCCCGCGCTCCTTGAGCCGCAAGTGATAGGCATACGCCCCGGTTCCGTAGCTGACGTGTTGCCGCCAGAACCCGCCCGCGCTCAGGGCGCGGAAATGATGCACGCGCGCCTCGGGCGCATAGACAAGGGCAGCCCCCGCCGACGCCAAGCGCACGCAGAAATCGCGGTCCTCCCCAAACCGCATGCGCTCGTCCATGCCGCCGACGCGATCAAAGACGGGCCGGGCAAGCGCCAGATTGTTGGTCGTCAGGAACGGCCGTTGCGATTTTCGCGTCCGCGCGACGTGGTAGTAGTCGTAGAGGAACGCAAACAATTGCTGGCTGGCTTCGGCATACACGTTGCCGGGCAACCCATTGAGGACGTTGCCGCCCACCACGCACGACGGCTGGGCCGTCAGCCGCGCTTCCAGCGTCGTCAGCCAGTCCGGCGCCGGCACACAATCATCGTCGGTGAACACGAGCCATTCACCCTCCGCGTGCGTCGCGCCGAGGTTGCGCGCGGCGGCGGGGCCTTTGTTGGGCTGGCTCAGCACGCGCAGCGAAATCCGCCGCCCGATGCCGGTGGCCATTTCAGCGGGCGGCTCGACGCCGCCGTCGTTGACGACGATGACTTCGTATCGCGCGCGCGGATATTTGAGCGCCGCCAATCCGGCCAGGCACTGCGCCAGCAAATCGGGGCGGTTGTATGTCGGGACGATGACAGAGAATGCGAGCGGCATCAGTCTCCTCAACCAGCCGACGGGCCGGGCTTGACGTGTCGCAACCGGTGGAATTCATACGCCGCAAAGCGCGACCGCGCGTCACCGGCGCCGGACGCGTAACCCAGCATCTGTCCCACGCCGTCCAGCAGCAACCCGATCCATGCCACCCCCAGCACCCGCAGGCGAAACGCGCGCGCGAACGCCGCGCGCCGGATGAACCGCCGCACCCGCGCCAGCCGCACAAACGGGATCAGCGGCGACGCGGCGGCAAAAAGCGCGCGCCGTCCCACAGGCCATCCCGACGCCCGTTGCGCTGCAAAAACGCGGCCCGCATAAAACTGCGCGGGCAGCCACGAGCGCCACAGGCCGAAGTTCATGTGCTCGGTGTAAGTGCCGGCTTCGAGCCACAGCTCCAAACCGCGCCTCTTCAAATCCCAATGCAGCACCGTCTCCGCGTCCAGCAATTCCTCCAGCCGGTCGCCACAGGCCAGCAACACCTCGCGCTTGTAGCAACTGTTGTGGCCGGGGAGAAAATCCGCGACGCCTCCCGCCGCCGGCTCGGCCCACTTGCCGTAGGCGATGTAGAAATCCGCCCAGCTCACGAGCGAGTCCGGGTTCGCATTGCGGAACGCGGGACCGACCGCCGCCCACGGCTGGCGATGCGCTGCGATCAGCCGCTCCGCCCAATTCGGCGCGGGAAACGAATGGTCCTCGGTCAACGCCACCAGCGGCGCGCGCGCCCGGCGGATCCCCGCTGCGTAGGCGTCCGCGATGGACGACACCGCGTTCTCCACGATGCTCCAACCGTGAAAACCGGCCAGCTCAGCCTCATCAATGCCCGCCGACTCCGGCGCGCGCGCGACAAACACCAGCTCCAAGTGCGCCGCTGCCGTTTGCCGTTTCAGCGCCGCGACGGTGCGCTTCACGGCCGCATACGCGTCGGGAATGACGACAATCGCAGCCAGGGCCGGCCCTGCTGCGGCCCGTTCTCCGGGAGTCGAGGCCGCCGCGCGAGGCTGCGTTGTCCCGATGCGAACCGTCGCGCCTAGCCGTGACGACTCCTGCGCCGCCAAAGCGACGCGGGTCGCGGCGACGCCGTCGTCCACGGTCGCCTGCAACGGTTTGATCCCGTCTATCACCGCGAAACAATCAGCCCACTCCGCCGCATACGACAAACCATAGTCACCGCCGCCCCGCATCAGCGCCAATCCTTGTGGCAGGTCCAGCAGCGACCGCCACGCCTGCCGCGCCCGGTGGTCCAGGCTGCCCTCGTAGGCGTCGCGCGGCAGAAACCCGAAGCCATCGGACCGATGGCATGAAACTGACAACCTGCCCGCCGAACCGATGATCTTGATGTCGTTCTGCTCCATCGCGCCTTCCGCAAACAGCCCCGTCACCACGATGCCGTTCTCCAACCTTGCCGTCACCACAACCGCATCGTCGCCGCTGGCCGACACTTCGACGATCTCGCTTCCGAAGAGCCACCGCCACAGGTCGAAGTGATGCGTTCCCAAATCGAAGACCGGATCGCCGCCTTGTTGGGCCGCCGCGCGCCAATCGGAGGCCGACCGCCGGCTCTGGCGGACGGTGAACACACTCTGCGCCGCCATGATCTGGCCGAGCGAGCCTTGCCGAATCCAAGAGCGGGCGCGCTGGAGCAGGCGATGCCAGCGAAGGTTGAAGCCGACCATGAGTTTCCCTCGGGCCGTGGATGCAGCCACCGACAGCGCTTCGCAATCTTCGTGCGTCAGCACCAGCGGCTTTTCGAGGAAGACGTGTTTGTCCGCCCGGAGCGCGGCGAGGGTGATGGCAGTGTGAAGCGCCGGAGGGACGCACACCGCCACGATGTCCACCTCCACCCCCGCGAGGAGATCTTCCGCGCAGGAGAACGTTTGCGGCACATGAAACCGGTCAGCGACGGAACGGGCGCGGTCTGTGTCCGCATCGGCAACGGCCACAACTTGGCAGCGGCTGCTCGCTTGAAGCGCGGGCAGGTGACGTGTTTGGGCGATCTGCCCCAGCCCGACCACTCCAATACGGAACACCGGGTGCGTCACTGGCCTTTTCTCTCAGCGAGGATCATGTCGCGGATGCCGGCGGGATTCGGGACGCCTTCGATCTGCTCGGCGGCATCCACTGTGGCTGCGGTGGAGATCGTCAGGTCGCCGATGCCGACCATCCGCGCGAGGAAGCTCTGGTCTATGTCAATGGAGCGGATGTCGCGGGCCATGAACTCCCGGTAGCACTTCGAGACGATGCCGCGCTCGATCATGATGCGGCCGGGAAAGACCCGCATCACCACCGACGCGCGCCGCCACCATGCCACAATCAGCGGCACGATCAGCCAGCCGAAGACCAGATACCAGAAGAACCGCCACCACGACGGCCGCACTTCGGCGAGCAACGTGCCGGGCGCGACGGGCTGCGAGGGCTGACCGGGCGCTGCCATCTTCTCAGCCACGGGGAAACCGCATGCGGGGCAGGCGCGTGCCGCGGTCGAGACCTGGTTCCCGCACTCCGGGCACTTGATGAGAGCCATGGCGTTGTCCTTACGAACCCGCCGAGCCGGGCTTCACCTTGCCGCCGTTGGGCGCGTCGGGCCGCTTGCACTGGGCCAGGCGCTCGCGGATCAGGTCCATCAGGTGCCTGACGAAATCCGGGTTCTCCTCCTTGCCCACGCGTTCCCTGGCCTCGGCCTTGATCTTCTCCACGTCCACCAGGTCGCCCACGCACTTCTCCGCCGCCGGACACCACTCCACGCAGGTGAGCTGCCGGTTCCTGAAGACCAGCGCGCCACACTTGCAGGCGGCCCTTTCCTCGTCGCTCCAGATTTCCACGGTGCGCCCGCATTGCAGGCAGGTCCTCTCCAGCGGCTTCGGCGACCTCGTCCTTATATTTCCCGGACAACGAAACTCTGCCATGGCTTCCTTTCCTGTGCAGCTTCAGACGCAACATCTCGACGCGTGCGATGCGGGGCTTTCGCCCCTCGACGAGCCAGCAGCTAACCATCTTGGGGCCGGCTGGAAAAGCATTTTCTCATCGGCTCCTTCAAACATAGCCTCTCCGGGGTGGCCACATTCTTGCGGCCTGACACCGCGGCTCGGAGGGTGTATCCTTGTGGCGGCGGGAAGAGGCGTCGCGGGCTGAGGTGAGCGCAGGCTCGCGGGCAGCCGAAGTTCGGAGAGACAATCCAACAAGACCGGAGACACAGTGGATTTGTCGCGTGAGGAAAACAGGGCGTCGGGTTCAACACAGGAGGACGATATATGGAGCAAGCACCACACCGGTCGCGGGACGATGCCGGCCAGAACTTCCAAGGGATGGTGAAGCGCCTGGTTGAGGAAGCCGCCGCGTTGACGGAAAGCGCGATGGCCTACTTTGCGGTCACCAACGAAGCCGAAACGGAGCTGACCATGATCGCATGGTCGAAAAAAGCGATTGCCGGGTGCAGCATGGTGGACAAGCCGCTCATCTACCCCATCGAAACGACGGGGCTTTGGGGTGATTGCATCCGTGAGCGCGGGGCCGTGATCACGAATGATTACGAAAACTGCACCCGCAAGACCAAGAAAGGCTGCCCTGATGGCCACGTCCCGGTGAAACGGCACATGACCGTGCCCGTGATGGCCGGCCAGCGCATCAAGGGCGTCTTGGGCGTGGGCAACAAGGAGGCCGAATACACCGAGAAGGACAGCGCGCTGCTGCAGTCGTTTGCGAACGCCGCGTGGCCGGCCATCGCGCAGGCGAAAGCGAGGGCCGCGAAATGAGCCGGTGCCTGTATGTGCCGGCCTGCCCCTTTTACCCTCGGTGAATCCCGATCCACGACGCCATGTTCCAGACGCATCTCACGCGGTATTGCGAGGACGCCACGGACACGTGCGCCATCTACCAGGTGCTGAAGGAGTAGAACCGCGTTCAGTGCTCGCAGGAGCAGCCGCAGCCGCTCTTGGGAGCCTGCTCGACGGCGCGGTTGAGGTCGGCCACCAGCGCGTCCACGTCGGCGCAGCCGCGCGCCTGCGCCGTCTGCGCGATGGAATGCGCGCCGCCGCAGCAGAAATCCACCTTGTGGTTGCCGAACACGCTGATGGTCTGCGGATACTTCTGGGTCACGTCCCGAACGATCATGTCTTTCGTTATCGTCATGTTGCTTGTCTCCGTTTGATTTCGTTGTTGAGAGCCTCGATGAGCGGCCCCGGATCAATCCCGTGCCGCCGCGCCGCGAACTCCACCGTCACGAACCGCGGCGGGTTGTGGGTCATGCTCGCCAGACCCGACAGCCCGCCGTGAACCAGCACGGGCCGAAGTTCCGGCCGCACCTCCAGGATTTCCGCCACGCGCGTGTTGGGCCTCACCAGCGACTTGGGCGTGAACGTCTCCGCCGACGCCAGCAGCGTCATGCCGAGGTTCCACGCGGCGATGATCACCGCCGACAGCACCAGCGTCCCGCCCACGCCCGCCCACGCGAACGCCCACGGCGCCTCATAGACCGCCGCGAACGCCATCGCGACCACGAGCGTGCTGCCCGCCGCGAAATGCCAGAACGTCGTCCGCATCGCGCGCGAGCTGTGGAGGTTCACGCCGCCGAAGATCGGCAGCACGCGATGGCTCACGCCGAGGATCATCGCCGTGATGAACCCGATCGTCATCGCGTGCCTGCTGGATGCCGTCAGCCGGAACAGGTCCGCGTGCAGCGGCAGCGCCGCCGCCACCAGCAGCCAGGCGTAGCCGAGCACGATGAACCGCGCGAACGCGTTGTCCACGCCCTGGATCTCGATCTTCACGCGGCGCTTCGCGAAGATGCCGAGCGCATAGACGAACAGCGCCGCGCCGGCCAGTTCCATCCCCGACGCGACCCACGCCAGCACGTCGTGCGGCCAGCGCAGGAAAATCGCGCCGTTCCACAGGAAGAACGCCGCGTTGGCCGCCCACACCTTCGGGTCGCGCAGGCCGAGGAAGTGCGGCAGCACGCGCATCGAGAAGCTGAAGATCATGTTCGAGATGAACCCGAACAGCGCCACGTGCACCAGCAGCGCGTCCTGCAAACCGCCAATCGCGTTCGCGTGCTGCAACGCCATCTGCACCGTCGCGACGAGGTTCCACACGGCCAGCACCCCGAACCACGCGGCGCTGGCCCAGATGAACTTCTCGTAGAACTCGCGCGGCCCTTGCGACGGCCACAGCACGCGCGTGATGAGAAACAGGAACGTCGCGACCGCCGCCGTCTCCAGCACGGCGGAAAGCACCATGACGGCTGAGAAGACCGGATGGATCGCGAACGGCTGCGCGGCGGCCCGCAGCAGCACGCCGCCGAGCATCATCCCGAACGCCGCCTTCGCCGCGCCGAGCGGCCGCAACGGCACCATCTTGAACCGCGGCACGGCGTGGAGGGAGACGCCCATGATCATCAAGCCGACCCAGCCGAAGATCTGCGCGTGGCCGTGGGCCTGCTTGATCGCGCCGCTGATGGCGTAGAACGATTCGCCCATCCAGATGCGGAGGATGTTGATCACGCCGAGCGTCATGCCGAACGTCAGCGCCACCAGCAGCGCGCCGGCGACGAACCGTTTGTAGAGCGTCTCGGCATCGGGCGATTCCTTCTCCGGGCGCTTGCCCTTCGTGCAGCGGCTGTCGTCCTTCCACTCGCCGCGCACGGCGGCGTTCAGCTCGTCCACCAGTTTCGGGAGCGGCACCTTGTGCGCCGCGGCGAAGATGAACAGCGGTTCCGGCGGCCCATACGCGCCGCCGCAGCCCGCGATGCCGTATTTCTCGAACACCGGCTGGCATTGCGGGAACTGCCGGTTGATGTCCGACACCAACATCATGTTGGTGACCGGCCCGCCCGGCGGCGGCTGCACTTGAATTGTCTGTGTCTCACTCATCACGCGGCGACTCTACGCGAACTTGGCAAAAGGCGCATTGATTCAGGTCAATGGGCCGTCACGAACGGATCATGATCAGCGCCATCTTGAAACGGCCGGCGGGCATACGCTAACTTGGCTTTGCGTCCGCCGCCAATGGCTGGAGGGCTGTCCGTTGACGCGCGTCAATCGTTGGACGATTGGCCGGCGCGTGTGGAAAAGATTGATGCGGATCAACAACAGGCCGGCCCGTGATCGGCGTTACTTCTCCAGCGCCAGCCGATACCAGGTGCTGATGGACTTCAGCGCGTCCTTTTCGTCCGGGGCGCGGGTCCAGACCGCGAAGGCCACGGGCGCGGACGCGCCGGCGGCGAACGGCACGTCGTTGGCGTCCTTCGACTGCACGTCGCGCAGGAACACCACGCGCCATTTGCCGCCGCTCCAGCCGCCGCGGCCGGTGACGTTCTGTTGCGCGGGCGGCTGGTCCTCGACCGGGCCGGCGCCGGTGGCGTTCATGTCGGAGACGGCGGGTTTCTTCGCCGTCGTGTCGGCCTGCCGCGCGAGTTTCCAAAACCAGATGTTCGCCGGGTTCTTCTCGTCGCCCATGCCGATGAAGGGCGCCGTTCCTTTCACCGAGAACTGGAGGGCCGCCGCGTCCGCGAGGTCCTCCGGCTTCACTCCCGGACGGACGGGCGAGTCCGCCTCCCATTCCAGCCGCAAGGCGAACTTGTTGCCATCGTGCAGCGCGCGGACGTGGACGCCGACCAGCGGATGCGGACTCGGCCAGAGCGCCGTCAGCGGCACGCGAAAATCCGCCGCCTTGTCCCAGGCTTTCGCCGCAGGGTCGGTGGTGAGCGGCCCGTCGGCGCGCGCGGCGCGGAGCTGGCCGTCCGCGGGCGCGACGAACTCCTCGCGGCGCGGCGACCGCAGCGACTGCACGTAATGCACGAGCGCCCAGCGTTGCGCGTCGGTGAGGCTGTCGGCGTAGGACGGCATCGGCGTGCCGTCGAGGCCGGTGGTGAACCGCAGGTAGAGGTCGCGGTCGGCGGGGCCGCCGAGATAGACGCCGTTGGTGAAGTCGCGGACCTTGATCGGATCGCCGGCGCTGTCGCGCAGGTCTTTCGCGGACGGGCCGTCGCCTTTGCCGCCCTCGCCGTGGCATTTCGCGCACTGCATCAGCGCATAGATTTGTTTGCCTTCGGCCAACGTGGCCGGCGAGGCAGGCGGTTCCGGGCCGACGGCGATCGGTTTCGGCGTCCCGGCGGGTTTGTTCTTGATGAAGTCCTTGACGGCGGCGACGAGCGCGCGTCGTTCCTCCCCGCTCAGGAACGGGACGCCGGTCATGGCGCTGCCGGGCATGCCGTGGGTGATGATCTGGAACAGATCCTCGTCGGTGGGCATCTCGCCGCTGGGAGTGGAGCGGATTTTGAAGAGGCCCTTGGTGAAGTCGCGCGGCTTCGGCGTCACGTAGGCGGCCGCCAAGCCGTCACCGTTGCCGTCGTCGCCGTGGCAGGCGGCGCAGTGGGTGGCGTAGAGTTGTTTGCCGTCCGGAGCGGCGGCGGCAAGGATGGAAAAGGCGAACAGCGCGGCGGCCAGCGCGAGGCGTCGAGGGGGCGGCATGTGGAGTTCCATTGGCGCGGAACCTAGACGATGGAAACGGATTCCGCCAACGTCAGGCTTTGAGCAGGACGGTGGCGCGGACGCCGCCTTCGGGGCGGTTGTGGATGCGGAGCCTGCCGCCGTGGAGTTGCACGATCTTCTTGGAGACGGTGAGGCCGAGGCCGGTGCCTTTGCCGGTCGGCTTGGTAGTGAAGAAGGGGTCGAAGATCCTCGGAAGAACGTCGTCCGGGATGCCCGCACCCGTGTCGTCCACTTCGACCACGACGACGGTGTCGCCCGGCCTGAAGGCCGCGCCGGAGCGGCTGCCCGGCTCGCGGTGGGCTTCGGCAGGGTCAAGTTGCCGCAGCAACGTGCGCACGGTCAGCGTGCCGCCGTCGGGCATCGCGTGAAACGCGTTGATGCAGAGGTTCAGAAAGACTTGTTCGATCTTTTGCGAATCAAGCGGCACGGGCGGCAGGTCCGGCGCGAACTCGCGCGCGATGTGGACGCGGGTGGCGGCCGCCGGGACGTGCAGCATCGTGAGACACTGATCCAGCATCCCGTTCAAGTGCACCGGCTGCAGCGCCAGTTGTTTTGCCGCGCTCAGATTGAGCAGGTCGCCGATGACGACACCGGCGCGGTGCACGGCGCCGGCCATGTCGTTCAGCACCTGGCTGGTCTCCCCATCCCGCCCGCCATGCTCGCGCAACAAATACTCAAGACCGAGGTGGATGACGGCGAGAGGGTTCTTGACCTCGTGAGCGACACCGGCGGCGAGCCGGCCCACGGTCTCCAGCTTCTCGGCCTCGATCAGGCGCATCTGGGCTGACTGCAACTCCTCGACTGTCTTGAGCAGCTTGCGCTGGCTGAGGGCCAGGTCTTCGTTGAGTTTCTTCTGGCGTTGCTCGGCCTCCTTGCGTTCCGTGATGTCCTCCTCCACGGCGACGAAGTGGGTGACGATGCCCGCCGCGTTGCGGACGGGGGAGATGCTGGCCAAGGCCCAGTAAAGGCCGCCGTCTTTCTTGCGGTTGCGGAACTCGCCCCGCCATTCGCCGCCGGCGCGCAGCGTCTCCCAGAGGCGCGCGTATTCCTTCATGGGCGTCTCGCCGGATTTCCAGAGGGAGGGATTCCTGCCGACGACCTCCGCGAGCGTGTAGCCGGTCACTTCGGTGAACTTGGGGTTCACGTATTCGATGTGGCCGTGCGTGTCCGCGATGACCACGAGCGAGCCGCTCTGCTCGATGGCGCGCGAGAGCGTCAGCACACGCTGGGCGGACGCGTCCGCCGCCGGATGCCGTTCAGACCCTCCAGGTCCGATGGTGTCGTCTTTCACGTCAGACGACGGCTGTCCCCGGCCAGCCGCTCCCCTTGGATAAGATAAGGACCGCCCGCGGCTGCTTGGAAGACGCCGCGCATACCCTTGCGCGGGGCTTTATCCAAAGGACTGACGCCCTCCGGATTATCCGCAGACCGCAACACCGAAACGATGTTCTCGATCACACCCACCCCTTTCCCCCGAAACCAGGCGCACCTCGGTTTGCGCCCGACGAAAACCTCACACAAATAACGTGGGGGGTTGCGCCATTTTGCTCATGGCATACAACTCGGCGCACCGCCCGCAGCAACCGTCTTCAGGTCGCCAGTTCGGGAAATGCTCCTGAATGGCGGCGACTGCCCCGGAACCTAGTCCATCCGCACCGGCCCAGTCAAACGTGGGAAACTTGCAGAGCGGGCAGGCGCCGCCGGGCGTCCTGGCGGCGCGGGTGTGGGAGGACTTGGCGATGTCGAGCAACCCGGCGTGAGCAGGCCGCTCGCGCCAGAGGCGGTCGAAGAGTTCGCGCTGGCGCTCTTCGGGCAGCGTCGAGAACGCGCGCGTGAACTCGCTCCAGCACGCGGCGCGCTCGGCCTCCTGCTTCAGGCGGCCGGCGATGGTGATGTCCCACAGGACGCGGTAGCGGTCGCGCAGCAATGCCAGCTCGGTCGGCGGCGCGCCAGCCAGTTCGATCCGCGGCTCGTAGCCGAACGCGTCGTCGAGCATGTCGGCAACGTGGCAGAATTCGTGGCGCAGGAACGGCTCGAATCCGTCTTCCAAAAACCGTTCGCTGCGGAGGGCGACGACGACGTTCTTCGCGCCGGGCCGGACGAACAACTCGGCGCCTTCCTCCTTCTTCGCGAGGGCCTTGCGCAGCATGAGGCTGGTGGCGCGCTCCTCGATCAGCGGGAATTCCTTCGCCGTGGCCAGCACGCGCGCCTCCAGGCCCAGTTCGCGGAACCACTGGACGTGGAGCTTGAAGAAGCCGTCGCTGCGCTGGTCGGGGTCGGCCAGCTCGTAGAGCGTGGAGCGTTGGGCGTGGTAGCGTCCGGCGAGCGCGGCCTGGCCGGACTGTTCGAGCCGGCGGGCTTCGAGGAAGACGACGCTTTCGAGCAGGTGGCCGTCGTAGCGGAGTTGCATCAAGCCTCCTGCGGCGCGGCGCCGGCGGTGGCGTTCGCGAGGCCGCATGAGCCGCACGGGTCCATCGGCTCCTCGGCGGGGCGCAGTTGCAGGTCGTCGTTGCCGGCGGGGACGCCAAAGTGCGCGCACTCGGCGGTGACACAGGCGTTCAGGAAATCGGCGAGCGCTTGCAGCAACGGGTCGTTGGTGAGGCGGGCGAGCCGGCGGGAGAATGCCGGCGTCCAGCGGGCCAGGTGTTCGCGCAGGAATTTCTTCTGCGCGTCGCGGCAGATTGCGAGGTGATCGGGCGATTCCTGGGCGTGCGCTTCCTTGGCGCAGAGCACGGCGTAGAACTCGCATTCCATCGCGATGTGGTCCACGCGCTCGGCGGCGTCATCGGCCACTTCGAGGCCGAACGCGCGGTAGAACGCGGCGATGTCGGCGAGGCGGTGCGGTTGGAACAGCGCGTCGGCGCGCAGTTCGCCATACTCGATCTCGTGCGGCGGGCACTCGCCGCGGACGGTGTGGCCGAAGACGCCGAGGAAAGCGTCCTGGATGTCGCCGAGCGAGCGGGCGGCGCGGAGTTGATTGAGCGCGGCGTCGGCCGGGCCGGTCAACTGCGGGGATGCGGCGGCCGCCTGGCGCAAGGCCGCGTGAGTGGCGTCGAGGCGGAGCCATTGCCAACTGGGCGCGTCGAGGTCTCCGAAGGCCGCGGCCACAAACCGCCAGAGGAACGCGCGGGCGAAGGCGGCGTCAGATGGAGTTGGCATGTTGGGCGGGGCGGACATGGACGGGTTCCTCCACGGCGATGCGGGCGATTTCCTTGCCGTCGCGGCCGTAGCCGATGACAGTGTCGTTAAACATCTCGAACTTCTTGCCGCGGATGTTCGTCTCGAAAACCTTCGGGCCTTGTTTGATCTCGTAGCGGAAGCAGATGCGGCGGTCCTTGCCAAAGAGCTGCAGGACGGCCAGCAGTTCGCGGTCGGGCACGCTGTAGCGCTCGATGGCGGCGTCCACGCCGGGGCCGAACATCTGGCGCAGGTAAGGCAGCGGCACCCAGCGCGGCGGGATGTAATAGCCGTTGGGTTCGGTGCCGAACTGGGGATAAAGCGGCAGGGCGACTTTGGCGACGTGCACGAGGTAGTAGAGCGGGTGCTGGCGGTTTTCCTTCCAGGTGCCGTCGGCGTTCAATTCCACCAGCCCCTGCAGCCGGATGTGGCCGATGCAGGCGGACATGCAACGGGTCTGCATCGGCAGGCCGCCGCCGTCGGGGTCGCGGCCCTCGACGCGGGGGTAGCAGGCGACGCATTTCTCGCTGGTGCGCGTGGTGCCGCGATAGAGGCTCTTCTTGTAGGGACACGCCTCCATGCACTTGCGGTAACCGCGGCAGCGTTCCTGGTCAATCAGCACGATGCCATCCTCGGGCCGCTTGTAGATCGCGCTGCGCGGGCAGGCGGCGAGACAGGCCGGGTAACTGCAATGGTTGCAGAGCCGCGCGAGGTAGAAGAACCACGTCTTGTGCTGCGGCAGCGATTCCGGCCGCTGGAAGTAACGGTCGCGTTCGCCCTTGGGCGCGCCGGTCGGATGGTCCTCGAACCGGTTCGCGCCGGCCCATTCCTCGTCGGTGGGCAGGTAGCCGAGCGCCTTCTGCGCGCCTTCGGGGCTGACGTTGTGCTTGGCCGCTTCGAAAACAGTCTGGCCCTTGAACTGGCCGTAGGGGGCTTTCGCGTTTTGCGGTGTGCCGCCCCAGCTCTGGCCGCCGGGATTGGCTTTTTCGAGCAGGTCGAGGGTTTTCACGTCCCAGTGGGCGGGATAGCCGCCGTAGGGTTTGGTCTCGACGTTGTTCCACCACATGTATTCCTGGCCCTTGGAGAAAGTCCAGGTGCTCTTGCATGCCATCGTGCAGCTCTGGCAGCCGATGCAGCGGTTGAGGTTGAACACGAAGGCGAACTGCTCCCGCGGAAAAGCCGCGTCGTAGGGGTAATCCATCGGGCGGCCGAGTTGCCAGTTATAGACGTTAGACATGGTTGCCTCGTTATGCGTTGTTCGTGACTCGTGATTCGTGGTTCGCGGCCCGGCCCCATTGGGCGAAGCTATCGGCGATCAGTTGGCGGACAAAACCCTCGCCACGCTGCTCCCAGACCATGTGCGGGCCGATGTAGTCGGGGTTCTTGAACAGCTCCAGGACCTGCTCCGGGTTGAAGCGCATCCTCATGAACTCCTCGATGAAACACTCCGCCATCGGCGTCAGCGTGTCTTCGTGGGTCGCCAGGGTGACGCCCATCAACTCCATCGGGTCTTCAGAATCCACTTCGTGTTTCGGCATCGTCAGTTCCTTCGAGTGGTTATTCGTAGCTCTGGCCGCCGCCGATGAAGCCGCCGCTGAGATATTTCTTCATCACTTCATTTTCGCCGCCGGGGGACATGCCCTGCGTGCCGGGCTTCCATTCGCCTTTGCCGCCGAGACCGCCGTCTTCGGCCTTCACGATGCGCACGAGGCATTCCTTCGGCACGGTGTTGATGGCGTGGTTGTCGGCCTCGCCGCCGAAGATGTAGGCCATCGTCGCCTTCGCCTTGTGGAACAGCGTGTCGGTCTGGTGCATCGGCATGTGCCAGTTGCGGTTGATGGACTGCTGCGAGCCGAACCGGAAGTTGGCGAGGTAGCCATCCTCGGTCAGCGCCATGCCATCGGGCCGTGTCTGCTGGGCTTTGACGGTTTTCTCGGTGGCGATGAAGGTGCCGTGCTTCATCATCACGATGTTGTAGGGATAGGCCGGGTTGTAGGTGACCCGCAACATGCAGCGAGCGACCTTGTAATACGGATCGGACGGCGTCGCGCCGATGTAGGGCCGGTCGGCCGGGTTGGCGTCCACATAGACGTAGTCGCCGTTCTTGATGCCGAGGTCCATCGCGGCCTGCGGATTGACGTGGAGTTGGTGCTCACCGACGGTGGGCAGGCGTTTGTCCACGCGGTAGGGGTCGCCGAAGTTGGAGTCATACATCAAGTGCCAGTCCACGTTGGACCACGAGGAGTGGACGCGGTGCCGCGATTTCGGCGTGAGGCAGTAGAACTGGAAGCCGTCCACCCACAGGAAGTTCTTGGTCTTCCGGGCTTCGGCCCAGGGCAGCTTGACGTTGCGCACGGTGCGTTCGTCCCAGTGCTCGGCGTCGAGCGGGATGCCGTAGTCGTTCGGCCGCACCAGCGGATTGGAGCTGATGATGACGTTGGGCAGATACGGCGTCGCCTCCGGGCCTTCGCGGTGGACGATGAAGTTCTCGCCGCAACTGATCGCGGTCGGGTCATCGCTGTAGGAATGCATCCGGCCGGTGTCGGTGTAGAACGGGTAGTTGTCGTGGACCTGTTCCCAGAACGGGATGCGCGGGTAGGTGCGGAAGTTCATGAGCGCGCCGCCCGGCGGGCCGTATTTGCCGGCCATGATGTCCTCGACCTTGTAGCCGGCCGTGGTGGTGCACGTGTCGAGCAGCCGTTGCATGTAAATGCGGCGCTTGCCCTCGCGCTCAAACTTGAAGTGGTCGTCGAACCGCTTGTCGCCGGTGACCTTCGCCAGCGCGTGGGCGATGCTGGCCAGGATGGCCAGGTCGTCCTTCGATTCGTAGAGCGGTTTGATGCCGCCTTTCCAGATTTGCAGGAACGGGTTCGAGCAGGAGGCGGTGATCTCCAGGTCCTGGAACTCGAGCCACGAGTTGGCGGGCAGGCCGAAGTCGGAGTGCTCGACCGACGCCGTCATCTGGATCTCATGGGTGACGATCAACTCGACGTTCGGGTTGACGTTCTTGATCACCCCGTAGGCCCATTTGGCGTTGTTGATGAGGTTGACGTTGCTGGTGAAGATCGCCTTGGTCGGCGTGGGCATGTGGGTCTTGCCCGTGAAACACTTGCGGCCTTCCTTCGGCGTGTCCACGATCAGCGGCACGTCGCCGTGGTCCCAGTAGGCCGGTTCCTCATCCTTGAAGTAGGCGTGCGCGTGGATCTCCTTGCCGTGCGCCTTGGGGTCGAGGTTCAACTCGAACGGGTCTTCGGCGACCCAGCCTTTGAAGCCGGGGCCGGTCAGCGCCGAGCCTTGGAACAACGCGGCCTTGTAGTTGCCGGCCCACGTGTGGCCGCCGGCGCCGGGCTTGCCGATGTTGCCGGTGAGCATCAACGGCAGGTAGGAGGCGCGGTTGGCCTCGGTGGCGTGGAACCAGTGGTTGATGCCCTCGCCGGTGTGGATCGAGACCGGCTGGATGGTGGCGATGTCCTTCGCGAGTTGAACGATGAGGTCCTTCGGCGCGGCGGTCATCTCGGCCACGCTGTCGAGGTCGTAGTCCTTGAGGTGGGTCTGATACAACGTCCAGGCGGTGGCGACCTCGACTTCCTTGCCGTCCACGAGCTTGACCTTGAACGTGCCCTCCAGCGCGGGGTCCACGCCCTTCTTCGCGAGCGTCTCGCCGACGTCATCGCGGTTGATGGCGCGTGGGGCGTTGGTCTTGGCGTCCCACACGACAAAGTCGCCGAGCTTGTCCCGCTGTTCGGCCTTGAGGCCCTGGACCTTGTAGCTGGGGCCGTTGGGCGAGAGGTCGGTCTTGTAGTTCGGGAACACTTCCGCGGCGCGCAGCCGCTTGAGGTTGTCGGTGCGCACCAGCAGCGGGAAGTCGGTGAACTTCTTCACGAAGCCGGCGTCATACCACTTGTTGTCCATCATCACGCGCGTGACGCCGAGCCAGAGCGCCGCGTCGGTCGAGGGCCGGACCGGGATGAAGTAGTCGGCCTTGGTCGAGGGCGCGCCGTATTCGGGGGCGATGACGACGATCTTGGCGCCGCGTTCCATGCACTCGATGAACCAGTGCGCGTCGGTGATCTTGTTCTCGACCAGGTTCTTGCCGCTCATGATGATGAGCTTGGAGAAGCGCAGGTCGTTGAAGTCGCAGTCGCTGGCCTGCAAACCGTGGACCCACGGATGGCCGGGCGCCTGGTCGCCGTGCCAGGTGTAGTTGCTCAATATGCCGCCGGCGCGGGCCTTCTCGTGGTCCACGCCGCGGACGTGGACGTCGAGCAGGGCGAGTGAGTTGCAGAGCCGATACATGCCGTATTTGCCGAGCACGCCGAGCAGCCCCATGCCGCCGCGCATCTTGATCGTGCGCGTGCCCGCGCCGCTCATCTCCTCGATCATCTCCGGCGGATAGCCCTGCTCCTTCAACAACTTGGCGCCTTCCTCGCCGCTGTAGCGTTTGGCGACGGCCACCAGCCCGCGCGCGATGTAGCTGAGGGCGTCGTCCCACGAGACGCGGTCGAACGCGTCGGTGCCGCGCGAGTCGAACTTGTATTTGGCCTTCAACTCGCGCGTCAGCGCCGGGAAACCGTCGTCGGCCCAGCGTTTCCAGCCGCGCCGCACGATGGGGTGTTTGAGCCGATACGGCCCATAGAGCAGCCGGTGGAACGTGTAGCCTTTGGCGCAATGGCGATTGCCCCAGTTGGGCGAGGCGTGGTTGCCGTAGAGGTCCGCGTAGCTGCTGATGTCGTAGTGCTCCGCCATGCGGACGACGACGCCGTTGCGGACATGGGCCTTGATGCGGCAGTTGTGCGTGTCGTTGGGCGCGCAGACCCAGGAGAACGCGTGGTCGTAGCCGTATTGGTCGCGATAGAGTTTCTCCCAGTCGCGGCCGGGGTAGTGGGCCAGCGGGTTGTCCAGGGTCGCCGCGGCCTGCAGAAAGCGCAGCGGCAACATCTGCGTCGCGTAGAGGCTGGCGCCGCTCAAGGCCGTCCGCCTCAGGAAATCCCGTCGGGAAAAATGGTCAGTGCTCATAGGTTCTTCGCGGGGTTCAGGGTTCCAGGATCAACCGATACCAGTTGCTGACGACTTTGCGGCCGTTGCGGTCACGCTGCTCGCCGTTCCACACGGCGAACGCCACCGGGATCGGCGTGCCTTTGATGAACTGCGCGTCCTGCGCGTCGGCGGATTTGAGTGTGCGCACCAGCACCACGCTCCAGTAGCCGTCGCGCCAGATGCCTTTGCCCATCACGTTCTGGCCTTTGGCCGGCTGCGACTCCAGCGTGCCGAAGCCGTGGGCGTTGGCGTCCTCAACCGGCGAGCGGCGACGGCTGAACGCGAGCAGGTTGCCGGCCGCTTCGGCCGTCCGGAACAGCGCCCCCGTTTCGGGGTAACGGTCCACGTGCATGGAGGCGTAGATCGTGCTCACGTCGGGGCGTTCGCCCTCGACCTCCTGCTGCCAGCCGGCCTTCCACTGCCAGAGATTGACCGGGTTGTCGGCGTCGCCCATGCCGAGGAACGGGATAGCGCCTTTCAACGCGAACTGCATCGCCACGGCGTCCTGGAAGTCCTGCACCCGCACCGGCGCGCCGTTGGCGATCGCGTCGTGCCACTGCAACAGAAACGCAATGCGGCTGCCGTCATACACCGCCCGCACCGCCACCGCGGGAATCGGATCCGGTTCCGCCCACAGCGGGTTCAAGGGCACCCGCGTCGGGTCCATCCTGTCCCAGAGCGCATCGGCGGGATGGGTGGGCAGTTTTCGCGAGACCCGCTGGGCGCGGATGAACCCGTCGGCGGGTTGGAGAATGTCGTTGATCTCGACCGACTTCCGGCGAAGCGACTGGATGTAATGCACCACCGACCATCGCTGCTGCGGGCTGACGAGATCGTCGCCAAACGATGGCATGGGCGTGCCGGCCAGGCCGGTGGCGACCCGCAGGTAGAGGTCCCGGCCCGTATGCCCGCCGCGAAAGGCGCCGTTGTTGAAATCGCGCGGCGACAACGAGAATCCCCAGACATCCTTGAGCGTTGGCGCCGACGGGCCGGTGCCCTCGCCGGTCACGCCGTGGCAGAGGAAACACTGGAGCTTGGTGTAGGTCTGTTTGCCTTGGGTCAGCGTCTGCAACGTGACCGGCGGCTCGGTCGGCACAGAAATCGGCGCGGGAGGCGGGCCTTTGGCCCCGGCCTCTTCGAAGAAGTTGACGCGCTTGCCGCGCTCATCGGTGTAAACGCTGAGCGCCTTCACGTATTGCACGGCCGCCCGGCGTTCGGCTTCGGTCAGGTAAGTGAAATCCGGCATCGAACTGCCGGGCATGCCGCGCGTCACGGTTCGAAGCAAATCGTCATCGGTGGGCAGCGCCCCGGCCGGAGTGGATTTGATCTTGAACAAGCCGCTGGCGAAGTTGCGGGGTTTGGGATAGAGCCAGACCGCGGCCGGCCCGTTGCCCTCGCCGGTCTTGCCGTGGCAGGAGGCGCAGTGGGTCTCGAAGAGTTGCTTGCCGTCGGGCGCGGCGGCGAGCGTGAGGCAGGTGGAGACAACGAGAGCGGCGACCGGGGCAACTATTTTTGAGCGCGCCATGTTCAGTTCCTTTCTTCGGGGCCAGACTAAACCGGCCCGCAGAAGTCGTGTTGACTTATGTCAACGAACCGCCAACTAGATCTTTTCCTCGCCGCCGGCGATCTTCTCCAGCCGCGCGCGGTTGAGGATGCGGAGCTGGGTGCCACGAAAGGTGAGGATGCGGTGTTGGGCGAAACGGTTCAGCACGCGCGAGAACGTCTCCTTCGTCGTGCCGATCATCTGCGCGATGGTGGTCTTGCTCACATTGACCTTGATCGGTTTGCCCGGCTCGGCGGGCAGGCTCAGCGCATAACTGGCCAGGCGCGCCGGCACCTCCTTCAACGTCAGGTCGGTCAGCGCGTCGCGCATCTGGCGCAGCCAGTTCACCATCGTCCCGATGATCTTGAAGCTCAGCCGCGGGTCGCGCGCGATCAATTGCTTGAACCCGTTCTTGTCCACCTGGATCACCGTCGTCGGCGACACCAACGCCTCGGCCATCGCCGGGTAAGTGTCCATGAACATCGCCGCCTCGGCGAACGCATCGCCCGATTCCACCACGTGGAACACCCGCTCCCGGCCGTCCGGCCCCGTGCGGAAAATCTTCGCCGCCCCCGCCACCACCAGGAAAAACCCCCGCGACGGCTCGCCCTCCCTGAAGATGATCCCGCCCTTGCGGTATTCCTTGCTGATGGCGATCTGCTCCACGGCCTCCAGGTCGTGCCGGTTGAGGTCGGAGAACAGTTTGCAGGTCCGCAACAGGTAAGTCAGGTTCATGGCCGCCGGGCCGTATGACTACCATCCCCGCCGCCCGTTGTCGAGCGGTGCGCGCTTTTGCTTTGCATCGCCGCCTCCGGCGCGGTAATTCGACTCTGTGCACAGCCTGCGCACGGGAGCTTTTCAGGAACTCGAAGCGGCCCTCGGCGGCCACGTCGCCGACATCCGCCGCCACGGCCCGCTCGCGCCGCTGCTCGTCATCGTCCCCACCGCGCTGTTGCGGCTCCATCTTCGCCGCCGTCTCGCCGGCCACCTCAACCTCCGCTTCGTCACGCTCGCCGAACTGGTCCGCACCCTGACGCCCGGCGCCAAGCCGCTGCCCGCCTTCGCCGATGAACTCATCGCCGCGCAGATCATCGAGAAAGGTGTCGCCGACGGCAGCTACTTCGCGCCGGTCAAAGCCACCGCCGGTTTCCGCCAGAGCCTGCTCGCCACCCTCCGCGACCTCAAGGAGGCCGGCATCGCGCCCAAACAACTCGCGCCGCCGGCAAAACCGCCCGGCCCCAAGCTCGCGCAACTCGCCGCCCTCTACGCCGCCTGCGAAAAGCAACTCGCCGCCCACGGCGTGGCCGACGAAGCCGACCAACTCGCCGCCGCCACGAAAACCCTTCCGACTTTCGAGTTTCGAGTTTCGAGTTTCGAGTTTGCCACCGTCTGCCTCTACGGCTTCTACGACTTCAACCACCTCCAGCGCCGCCTCATCGCCGCCCTCGCCGCGCGTTTCGAACTCCACGTCTTCGTGCCGTTCCTCGACGAACGGGCCTACGATTTCGCTGCGCCGACCGTCGCGTGGCTCGAACGCGTCCTCAAGGCAAAGCGTTCCCCCATTCCGCAATCCGCAATCCGCAATCCGCAATCCATCATCTCCGCCCCCGGCGAAGCGCGCGAGTGCCGCGAAATCCTCCGCGAAGCATTGGCGTTCGCGAGCGAAGGCAAACGCCCGCTCCACGAAGTCGCCGTCCTCGCGCGCGGCGACGAGCCTTACGGGCCGCTCCTGCACGACCTCGCCGCGGCGCGCGAATGGCCGCTGCATCTGGCGATGGGCCGCCGGTCGCTCGATGCCATCGAACCGCGGCTGCTGCTCCTCCTGCTCGACATCGCCGCCAACGACTTTGCGCGCTCGAAAGTCATCGAGTTCGCCACGCTGTCACCCGCGACCTCCTCCTGCGCCGCCGAATGGGACCGGCTCAGCGCCGATCTCGGCATCGTCCACGGCACAGGGGCGTGGCGCGACCGCGTCCGGTCGCGTGCAAAGCAGCTTCAGGCCGACCAGACCCAGGCAGATGAGTCGAAACAGGCCGGCATCGAGCGCGAACTCGCCGCGGCCCGCGAACTGGCTGCGTTCATCGAAACCTTGACCCGCGCCGCGGGCCGGCTGCCGCAACAAGGCAAGTGGTCTGAGTTCACCACCGCGCTGGCCGTGGCGGCGAAGGACCTGATGCCGCCGTCGGAAGCGTGCGACGCGGCCCTCGCGAGCCTGCGCGCGCTCGACGCGCTCGACGATTACCAGCCGTCGGTGACGCGCGAGGATTTCGCCCG
The DNA here is from genome assembly GCA_016219905.1 of Verrucomicrobiota bacterium. GTDB lineage: Bacteria > Verrucomicrobiota > Verrucomicrobiia > CAIQCK01 > CAIQCK01 > JACRKA01. The sequence goes on along the minus strand of JACRKA010000249.1, from coordinate 3,858 downwards.
CTTCGCGCGCAAGGCGTTCGAGAGCGAGACGCAGCCCGAAGGCGCGTTCCAGGCAGGCGGGCCGTTCGTCGGCGGCATCATGGCCGCGCGCGGCGTGAGCTGGCCGATGGTCATCGTGCCGGGCCTCGTCGAGAAAAGCTGGCCGCGCCAGCTCCGCGAAGACCCGATCCTGCTCGACGACGAGCGGCGCGAACTGAACAAGCGACTTCCGTCCGAAGACGGCCTGCCACGCCTCGAAGAGAAGGTTGCCCGCGGCCGCGAAGAGGAACGGATGCTGTTCCGGCTGGCATGTGACGCCGCGAGCGAGCGGCTCGTCATCACATTTCCGCGGCTGGAGCCGGCGACGGGCCGTCCGCGCGTGCCGTCGGCGCTGCTGCTGGAAACGCTTGGCGTTGCCAATTTCACACAACTCGAACAACGCGCGCGCGTCGTGCCGCTCGTGCCGTTGGTGCCTGCGGAGGGCGAGATGCTCGACGCAACGGAACTCGACCATCGTCTTTTGGAACAGTTGCGCCGCAGGGGCATCAAAGGCGTCACGCCGCTGCTCGATGCGATGTCGCCGACCCTCGCGCCGGGTTTGTTGTTGGAGCAGACGCGCTGGGGCGGTGGCAAACACTGGACGCCCTACGACGGCTGCCTCGCGCGGCCGGAGTCGCTCGAAGTCCTGCGCCAGCTGTTCGATCCCGCGAAACATCGCTGGTCCATCAGACGGCTCGAAAGTTATGCGCGCAGCCCGTTCAGCTTCTTCCTGCGCGAAGTGCTCGGCATCGAAGAGGTCGAGGAGCCGGAGGACGCGGAGACCATCAGCGCGGTGGACTTCGGCAGGTTGTTTCACGAACTGCTGAGCAACATCGTCCGGCGGTTCCAGATGGGAAACCTGCTGCCGCTCGACCCGGCGCGCAGCGTCGAGAGCGAGATGGTCATGGGCGACGAGGCAGAGGGTGTGTTTGCGGAGTTCGCGTCGCGCGGCGTCACCGGCTATCCGCTCGTGTGGCGCGTGAAGCAGGAGAAGATCCGCGCCGACCTGCTGCACTGGCTGCGGCTCGAATACGTCCACGCCGCCGACGGTTACTTTCCCGTGGCGACGGAATGGGGCTTCGGCCTCGCCGGCGATCCGCCACCGGCGCAGATCAAGCTCGACGAGAAGACGACGCTGTTGGTGGCCGGCAAGGTTGATCGCGTCGACCGCGGGCCGGGCGACGAGGTCATCGTCCTGGATTACAAGACCGGCAAGCCCGACAAGTATCGCAACGAGAGTTTCTGCCGCGCCCGCGCATTGCAGATTCCTGTTTACATCCTGGCGACCGAACAATTGGCCGGCAAACCGTGCGGCGGAGGCTACTACTACTTCCCCACGCGACGGGGTGGATTTGCGAAACACGGCTGGTATCGCGAGCAGCTTGCGGCCGTCGAGCCGCGCCTGCGCGAAATCCTCGGCTGTCTGGTGCGCAGCATCCTTGCGGGGAAGTTCTTCGTCACGCCCGACGGTGCCGACGCCGCCGGCACGGCGATGACGAAGGCAGCAGTCGAGACGCTCTGGGAGCTGCGCCGCGACGACGAGTCCATCAGCGACTACCGCAACGCCACCGCCGACGACAAGGAGGCGGCCCATGAGTAAAACGCGCGCGCCCAAATTGCCCGACGCCGCTGCGCGCGATCAGATCGAGACATCGCTCGACCGCAACGTGCTGGTGGAGGCCGCCGCCGGCACCGGCAAGACGACGTTGATGGTAAAGCGCATCCTCAACCTGGTGAAGCAGGGACAGCGGTTGAGCCGCATCGCGGCGATCACGTTCACGGAAAAGGCCGCCGGCGAACTGAAGATGCGGTTGCGCGAGGAAATCGAGCGGGCGAAGGTCGGGCCGGCGGTGCTGGGCGAACTGGAGTCGGCGCAGTGCAGCACCATCCACAGCTTCTGCGCCGGGATTCTTCACGAGCGGCCGGTCGAGGCGGGCGTGGACCCAGCGTTCCGCGTGGCCGACGCCCTTGAGACGGGTTTGCTGCTGGATGAGGTGTGGCGCGACTGGATCGAGGTGCAGATGGCCGAGGCGGACAGCGACAAGAACGGCGCGCACGCGTTGATGCGGGCGCTCCGTCTTGACGTGACACTGGACGATCTGCGGAAGCTGGCAGGACGGATGGTGCAGTTGCGCGACCGGATTGACCGGGAGCGGGCGGGCGACGCCGGCAGCCGGTCGGCGGCTGACGTGTTGAAGGATTTCGCGGCCTCGGTGAACAAGCTCGTTGCCCTGGCCAAATCGTGTCGCGAGCCATCCGACGCGCTGCGGGCGGGCATCGGGGAATTCGCGCAGCTCCTCAACGACTGGAAGGGTCGCGACGCGCATCAACAGGAGCACGCGCTGTTGCGCGACCTGCCGTCGGTGCGCAAGAACGCCGGCAACGCGAAGAACTGGGACACGAAAGCGAAGCTAGAGGATGCGCGGCTGGAATTGCGCCGCATCGGGGCGCTGCAAAGCGAGGCGGGCGATTTGTTCGTGCGAGACGTGTTGCGGTGGCTGCTGGGCGGTTTCGGTGATGCCTATGAGGCGGAGAAACGGCGCCGCGGCGTCCTGGACTTCGAGGACCTGCTGGTCAAGACGCGCGACCTGTTGCGTCACCGGCTGGACGTGCGCGGACTGTTTCAGCGCCGGTTCGAACGGCTGCTGGTGGACGAGTTTCAGGACACCGATCCGGTGCAGGCGGAGATCGTTTTCCTCCTGGCCGAGCAGGAGCCGAAGGCAAAGCGATGGGAGGACGTGAAGCTCGCGCCGGGCAAGCTTTTCATCGTGGGCGATCCCAAGCAGAGCATTTACCGCTTTCGTCGCGCGGACATCGAGTTCTACGAAAGGGCCAAGCTCGTGCTCGCCGGGCAGGGCGACGTCGCGCGCATCGAGACCAGCTTCCGCACCGCCTCGACGCTGATCGAGTGGGTCAACGGCACGTTCTCGCGGCTCATCCAGAAACCGAAGGATGCGGATTACCAGCCTGATTACTCGCGGCTGCAATGGCTGGAGGAGCGGAAGACGGACGCGCCGCGCGTGGTGCTCTTGCAGCCGACGGCCGGCGAAAGGGCTGAGCTGGGCGAGACACCGAAGGTGGATGCGTTGCGCCGCGCCGAGGCCCCCGCCGTGGCCCAGACGCTCCGGCACTTGCACGATGACAAAGGCCGCGAGGTCACGTTCAAGGACGACACGGGCGCGCTGTGCCGTCGCGCGCCGCTGTGGTCGGACTGCGCGGTGCTGCTGCGCAACTACACCGCGCTCGACATCTATGAACGGGTTTTTGAGGCATACGGCATTCCGTTTCTGGTTGAGGGCGGCAAGGATTACTTCCAGCGGCCGGAGGTGCGGGCGGTGTGCGCACTGTTGCTGGCGCTGGACAATCCCGCCGACAAGGTCGAACTGGTAAGCGTATTGCGCTCGCCACTGTTCGGCGTCAGCGACGACGACTTGGTGGCGTGGACGCGGATCGAGCAAAGGCCGCTGGATTACCTCGCAGGCGTAGGCGACGACGTGAGGAGGCGGGAAGATGGCGACGGAACCATCGCCACGGCGTTCCGATTGCTGCGCGAGTTGCACGACGAGCGAAACCGTTACAGTTACGCCGCGTTTCTGGAGCGTTGTTACGAGCGGTTGAAGATCCCGGAGCGGTTCCTGCTGCGACCGCAAGGCGAGCAGCGCGTGGCCAACCTCTACAAGCTGGTGGATACCGCGCGCGCCGTGCAACAGATCGAGGGCATGAGCCTGCGCGGGCTGGCGGCGCACTTGAAGCAGGTGTCGCGGGAGCGCGCCGAGGTGGGACAGTCGCCGACCTCTGAGGCGCGCAGTAACGAGGAGGGCGCCGTTTCCATCGTTTCCA
>JACRKA010000253.1 GCA_016219905.1 Verrucomicrobiota bacterium | reverse complement strand
CTGACCATGCTCGGCATCATCTTCGGCGTCTGCTCCGTCATCGCCATGCTCGCCATCGGCGAAGGCGCCTCCTACGAGGCCCAGGAGGCCATCAAAAAACTCGGCAGCAACAACATCATCCTTCGCAGCGTCAAGCCTGCCGAAGAAAGCGTTGTGCGCAGCAGCGGCCGCAGCTACGCCGTCGAGTATGGATTGACCTACGCCGATGCGGGCCGGCTCCAGACCACCCTCCCCGGCATCCTGCACGTCCTGCCGATGCGGATCATCCGCGAGAACGTCCGCTTCAACCGCTTCAGCGCGCCCAGCCAGGTCATCGGCACCCACCCGATCTATCCGCACATCACCGGCCTTGAACTGATCCGTGGCAGGTTCATCACCCGCAACGACGAGGTCAACACCGACAACGTCTGCGCCATCACCGTCGGCCTTCAAAACCATTTGGTCCCTTACCAGGATCCGTTGGAGGAAGAAGTGCGCGTCGGCATGGACTACTACCGCGTCGTCGGCCTCGTCCGGGAAAAGTCCTCCGCCGAGAAGCGCCCGGGCAGCAGCGGCGAGGGCCAGGCTGTTGACAACAACATGTATATCTCGCTTTCCACCGCGCGGCGTCGCTTCGGCGAGACCCTCTTCCGCCGCTCGGCCGGCAGCTTCGAAGCCGAGCGCGTCCAGCTTCACCAGATCACCGTGCAGATGAAGGCCGCGGGCGCCGTCGAGACCGCCGTGCCGGAGATCGAAGCCATGCTGCGCCACTTCCACACCAAGAAGGACTACGAAGTCGTCGTGCCGCTGCAACTGCTCCGCCAGGCCGAGCAGACCAAGCGCATCTTCAACATCGTCCTCGGCTCCATCGCCGCCATCTCCCTGATCGTCGGCGGCATCGGCATCATGAACATCATGCTCGCCACCGTCACCGAGCGCACCCGCGAGATCGGCATCCGCCGCGCCCTCGGCGCCCGCAAGCGCGACATCATCACCCAGTTCCTCGTCGAGACCGTCGTCCTCTCCCTCGGCGGCGGCATCATCGGCGTCGGCGTCGGCGTGGTGGTGCCGTTGGTCGTGTCCCACTTTGCCAGCATGAAGACCATCATCACCGCCAGCTCGTTGATGCTCTCCTTCGGCATCTCCGGCGCGGTCGGCATCATCTTTGGTCTCTACCCCGCCTCCCGCGCCGCGAACCTCAGCCCCATCGAAGCGTTGCGGCACGAATAATCGCCCCGCGCGAAAAAGAATGTTTACATTCTGAGGCAACGGAGCATACTCCGGCCGCAGCCATCGGTAATCCAAGGAGTGCCCAGCGATGGAAAGCCGCAACAGCCCCGCAATTGAGAGCTTCGAGCTATTAGATCGGCTTGGAGAAGGCAGCATGGGAGAAGTTTATCGGGCGCGTGACTTGACCACGGGCCAGATCGTTGCGCTCAAATTGCTTTATCCATTCCTCGCCGGCAACATCACTTACTTGCAGCGGTTCCAGGCGGAAGCGGAGGCGGCCCGCCGGTTGGATCATCCGAACCTGGTCAAAGTGTTCCGCTCCGACCAGAGCGGGTTGACCCATTTCATCTGCATGGAATTCGTGGCCGGCACCAATCTCAGCCAACTGCTCTCCCAGGAAGGCGCGTTGAGCGAGGCCACAACAGCCGCCATCGGCATGTGCGTGGCCTCTGCGCTGCACCACGCCTGGGAGATCGAGCGGCTGATCCACCGTGACATCAAGCCGGAGAACATCGTTGTCAGCCACGCAGGCGACGTCAAGGTCTGCGACCTGGGCATCGCCAAACGCATGCTCAGCGGCGTGCCCGCCCTGACCCGCACCGGGCTTTCGATGGGCAGCCCGCATTACATCGCCCCCGAGCAGGCCCGCGGCGAGAAGCAGATTGACATGCGCGTGGACATCTACGCCCTCGGCGCCACCCTCTACCACACCGCCACCGGCCAGACCGTCCACCAGGCCGACAGCGAATTCGGCTTGATGATCAAACACGCGACCGAACCGGTCAAGGACCCGCGCACCATCGCCCCCTGGCTGAGCGGGACGTTTGCCGGTCTGCTGACGCGGATGTTGGACCTGGACCGTGATCGCCGCCCGGCCGATTGGTGCGCGGTCTATGACGAATTGCTTGCCATCTACGAACAGGCCGGGGCAGCCGGGGCGCAAGACCGGCCGCAGCAACTCGCAATCCCGCAAATGGCGGGTGCCGAAACGAAAATGGCCGTCGCGTGACCCGCTTCGGGTCGTTGACTCTGTCCTTCGGCATCTCCAGCGCCGCCGGCATCATCCAATTGGTGTTTGCGGGCCGTGCGGCGCTCCATTAAAGTCGTCCCGGGTGCACGACGCGAGTGAGTTGGTTGCCCGCCCTTTAATGAGGTCGCATACACACGCCTAATACGATACGACAGCCTCCGCGACGCGGGTTCACCCTCATCGAACTGCTGGTGGTCATCACCATCATCGGCGTGCTGGCAGGCATGCTTCTGCCGCAGGTCGGCAAGATGAAGGAAAAAGCCAACCGCACTGCCTGCTCCAGCAACCTCAGGGCCATCTGGGCGCTTCTGGAGATGTATCGCGGCGACCACGAGAACATCTTCCCCTTCACCGGCAACGTCGGCGACAGCGCCAACAAGCACTTCGGGTTGCTGTTCCCCCGATGGGTCAGGGAAGAGCGCGTGTTCACCTGCAGAAGCGCGTCCACGCGCGGCTACAAGGCCGACGGCAAAGTGGACGAGATGCCAGCCGGCAACGCCCGGGTGGAGACGCTCAAGCCGGGTGAGAACTCCTACGCCTACGCGTTCGGCCTCGGCGGCCCGGCCACGCTCGATTCACCGTTGATGTGCGACCAGCTCGCCCAGACCGAGATCGCTTCCCAACAGTTCTCCAAGATCGGCGTGGGAAGCAACCACAGCAGCGATGGCGGCAACGCGGTTTACAGCGATGGCCATGTCGAGTTTGTCCAGGCCACTTCGCAAGGCTACTGGCCACCGGGCACGAAAAGGCCGCACATGAAGGCATGGGCCAGGGGCAAGGCCCAGGCCCCGGCCAATGCAGACAAGTCGGACGATGACATGTAAGATGTGTTGATGCCGGGCGCCAGGGTGCGCGTGGCAGTTCCGGCCGGCGTCGAAGAAAGGAAACAGGCGGCCCGATGAAAACAACAGTTCTCCGGACAACCTTGGCGGGCATGCTGTGGGCGGTGGGGGCGTGTTGCGCCGATGACGGGCCGGTGGTGGGCATTGTCGAATGGGAACCGGCCCTGCGCCGCGATGCCACCCTCTACGACAAGACCGACTACTGGGCCGCCATCGCCTTTTCGCCCTCGACGGGCAAATATGGTTCCACCTGCGAGTGGACCAGCCGCGTCAACGCGGAGCGCGTCGCGCGCGAGAACTGCAACGCCGCCGACGCACGGGTCGTGGTGCTTTGTTGCAATGGCTGGTGCGCCCTGGCGTTGGGCAAACCGGCCGCCACGGGAAAATCAGGCTGGGGAGTCGGGTGGGGTCCCGACCGGGAGAAAGCCGAGCGGTTTGCGTTGGAGGGCGCGCGCGAACAGGTGAGCTGGGCCAAAGTCGCCTACAGCATCAACGCCCGCGAGATGCGCACTTCCGGTGTCATCGCCTACTCGGCGGCGACGGGCAAATGGGCTTACTCCTTCGGCTACGGCCGCGGCGATGCCGCCAGGGCGCTTCAGGGCTGCGAGGCCCCGGACGCGAAGATTGTCGCCGGGCCGAAATCCGCCTGCTGGATGGCCCTCGCGCTCGGCGACGACAAGAGCGTTTACGGCTGGGGCCACGCCGGCAACCGCGCCGACGCCGAGCGCAACGCCTTGGAGGAATGCCGCCAGCGGACCAAGAACGCGAAGGTCGCCGTCAGCTTCTGCACCAACGGCGTGACGCACTGATCCGGCTGGGTTCCAATCCGCGCGCCCGGCTTCGCCTCGCAATGTTCACGGAGACCAAGGGGCCGCTCCGGCATCTCAATCATCTTTCCGGTTGCTTTCCCCGGGCTGCACCGTAGCTTGCGCCCAGAACGGATTTCAAACCCACGGGGGAGCAAGTATGAAACTAGTTCCATCGCTCGCTTTGATCGCACTCGTAGCGGGTATCCCATGCAGCACCAACGCCCAAATCCCCTTTGGGCCTGGGTTGGGTGGCATGGGGCCGATGGGGCCGGGTTCGGATCGGGGTCGGGATCCCCTGAAGCCGCCTATGATGGTGCCCACGCAGGAGTCGGGGCCGCCCATGGGCGCGACCCGGTTCGCACCGCCGGCTTACGTGGCCGGCTTGCGCAGCTATGCGCACGAAGCGGCCAAGGAGGCAGGCTGTTTGCTGGACGCCGCCAAGCGCGTGCCGGTCCGCGGCAAAGAGCAGGGCGATGCGCTGGCCTCCGTCCGCGCTTTGCAGAACTCCGCCAAACAATACGTCAATGCGACCGTGTCCGCTTACTGGCCGAGGCCCGACTGGCTGCGCCATTGCAGTGAGAACCTGCTCGACTCGTGGATGCGCGTGGATCAAAGCCTCCCGATGCTGCACGCGCCGCCGCCGGTGATGGAGTGTTGGGGCCGCGCGCAAGCGGCGATGGTCGCCCTCTACAATGCCGTGCCCCCCATGGACAAGCCATCGGGCCGTCCGTTGCCGCTCGCGCTGGGCAGTGGTGCCGATGTTCCGGCATCGGGTGCGCCGCCTGCTTTCCAGCCGCCGGTGCAAAACGTCAGCGTATGGGACAAGACACATCTGACCGGCCCGGAAGCCAAGGAACTCGGGCGCGCCAGGCGGTTGGGCGACGTGAAAGTCTCCGGCGAGCAACCCAAGGACGAAGCGCCCGCGCCGGAGCCGCAGGAGCACAAGGAGACGGCCATCAATCCGGACGGTTCGCGGACGACCACGACCACGCGCACCGACCCGGGCGGGAACATCACGGTCACTTCCACGACCGAATACTCCGACGACACCACGCGCACCGTGACCACTGTCAAATTCACGAGCGGCGCGACGACGACGCAGACCGTCGGGCGCGATGGCAGCAGCACCACCACCCATACGACTACCGACGAAAATGGCACCCAGATCACCACCATCAATACGACCGACAAAGAAACCGGCATCAAGACCGATACTTGGATTGGCGTCGGGACGGACCGCAGCAAGACCACCAAAACCATGACCACCGACAAGGACGGGGGAACTACGCGATCCAGGGAGACCGTCAACTCGGATGGGAGCAAGGAAACCAGCAAGAAAAACCCGGACGGTTCCTGGACCTGGAGCTTCACCGACAAGGATGGCAACACCGCCACGACCAGCGGCGATGGCAAAGGCGGGAAGATCACCGGCAAGACCGGCAAGGGCACCTATACCGAGGAGAAGCAGCCCGATGGCAGCGTCCTCGTCAGTTGGGATGTGCCGAGTGGCAGCGGCGGCGCCACATCATTCCCCAAGGGCACGAACATCTCGCCCAACACCGGCGAAGGTCCGCTGCCCTTCAAGGTGGACCCGCCCAAGCCGTAAGCCCAACGCCCGGGCAAACCAACGCGAATCGGAGAAGGCAGCACCATGAAAACATCATTGCACCACCTCCTGTCCCCTCTCAACCACTGGCTCCTCGTCGCCGCCGCCTGCTGGGTGGCGGCCTGCGCGCCGGCCCACGCGGAAAAGTTCTCCACCGCGCCGCAGCGTGGCGACGTGACCAAGGCCGCCGAGGACGCCGCCAAGGCCGCTGACAACGCCCAGAAAGCCCAGAATGACGCCCCCACCGATGCCGGCCAAGGGCCTATCAACGCCGCCGAGGACGCGGCCGATGCTGCCAACGACGCCGCCAATCGCGCTGCTGACGATGCCGAACACGCGCAGCAAAATGCCGACAAGCTGGCCAAGACCGCCAAGACCAAGGACGAAGTGCAGGCGGCCAAAGATGCCGCGCAGGCGGCCAAGGATGCCAGGCAGCGGGCCAAGGAAGCGGAAGACGCGGCCAGGCAGGCGGAGCGCGCTGCGAAGAAAGCCGTGGACGACCAGATCAAGGCCGACAAGGGCGCCAACAAGGGCCGGCTCCCGGTCCACAACGCCCGCGAGAGTAAGCGCCAGACGCGCCGGTTCCTCGCCAAGGCCATCCGCGACCTCGATCACACGTGGGCCAAAACCACGCTCAACCCCCCGAAGGAAGGGGTCACCATCACCGAGGAGGAGCGCGCCAAGACACAGGAGAAACTCAACGAAGGCCGGCGCGCCCTCGGCTGGGACCCGATCGCCGTCATCGCCATGTTGTCCGCGCTGCCGCCCAACACCCTCGCCAGCCTCATCGCCGCGCACAAGGTCGAAACCGACGTCGTCGGCACCGGGCAGACCATCGGCCACATCGCCAGCCTCCGCGTCAAGAACCTCACCGGCGAGAACATTAGCCTCGTCGTGCCACCCATGGTCCTCGAATCGAAAACCGGCAAGAGCCAGCACTACGTCTGCCCGCGCAGCGAGACCGTCGCCCTCGCGCCGCAGGAGGCGAAGGTCATCAAGCAACGCGGCATCTGCGTCTCGCGCAGCAAGCCCCCCGTCGGCGACGGCGTCGCCGGCGACCTCGCCATCAACGACGGCCGCAACCCGGGCGGCGGCGTCACCTTCACCCCGCAGCAGGCGGACAAGCTCATCCGCAGCGTCGCCTCTTACTACGACGGCGCGGACAAACTGGAGAAGGAGGGCAAACTCAAGAAAGTGCCCTACAAAGACCCCGGGACGCGACGCGACATCGTCACCCAATGGGGCGTCTGGTCCGACCCGCGGATTTGCGCGCTGACCCGGGAGACGCCCGCGACCCGGGAAGACCTCGCCAGGACCGTCTATCGCCAGGTCGGGGAACACACGCCGGTCACGCCTGAGACCAGGAAGAAACTCGACACCGGCATCACCGACATCTTCGCCAGCGTCCAGCTCACCAGCAAGGAAGCCAAGACCCTCGAACCTGCCAGCCCGTTTGCCGAGCCGCCCGGCCCGGTGAACATAGACAACCCGGCCAAACCCGGCGACACCGGCGACGGACTGCCGCCACCCAAGGCCGGGCACACACCCAACCCGCTCTACGAATGGATCAGGGCGCGCCACACCGCCGACCTTGCCGAAGACGCCTACGATGAGGCCAAAGCCAAGCTGAAGAAATATCCGGGTTTCAAACACATCATCACCCCCGAGGATGTCGAGAAGGCGAAAAAGGAAGCCGAAGAGGCGCGCAAGAAAGCCGGCGAAAAGGCCGGCGACGTGAACCCCGCCGACCGCAAAGAGCAACTCAAGAAGGAACTCGACGAGGCCAGGGAACGGGCCAAACGCACGCGCAGCAGGGCCGAGGACGACAAGAAGAGCGCCGAGGAGGCGCGCGCCGACGAGAAGCGCCTGCGCGCCGAGGGCAGGAACGACCTTGCCAACGGCCGGGCCGGCGCCGCCGCCAAATACGAGGCCAGCGCCGAGGAAATGGCCCGCCAGGCCAACCTCGCCGACGAGCGAGCCAGGGCCATCGAAGCCGAAATGGGGAAGATCAAATGATCGCGCGCCAACCCCGATGAATCTTCTGTCTGCGGAACGCTTCCGGTTTCCCATGCTGAGGCCTGGCTGGCAGGCGCGATTTGCGTCCGGCCTGAGCGCGTGCAATGTTTGCGGGCAGGAACCGCATCCAAAGATGATGCGGCCAGTAAACCGTAACCAAGGCCAAGTTCACTCTTGGCTGGAATAGAAGGCGGGGGAAACATGAAGAAGTGGATAAAGCGCAGCAAATCGGGTCAGGCGCTTGTCGAATACGCGCTGGTCCTGGCGTTGATCGCCATCGTGGCGATCCTGGTCATCAAGGCGGTTGGCACGAAGACGGCCAGCACCTTCGACAACATCCAGAGCCAGATGACGGCCCAATCCGTGATGAGTTCCACCCCGGTCACCCCTAACTGATCGGGAGATTTTGCCAAACAAGAGTTCCTCACCCGCTGGATTCCATCTGGCGGGGAAGGAACTGGGCGCAGACAAGAGAAGCCCCGGCACTTCACCGTGCTGGGGGCTTTTCGTTTGCGGCCATATCATGCATCAGCGCTCACCGGTTCCTTCCCTCCTGTCCGGGTTTGCCGCCTTCACCCTTCGACCTGTCGCAGACCAGGATGCAGGTCATCCAGGACAAGCTCAATGAGTTGATCAACGCGCTGCACCGTTGACCTGTAGCGGCGCCCAGCGAGCGCCGGCTGTTGAACCATCATCATTTGGCGGTCATAGACCGCCCCCGCGCCGCAAGGTTTGCTTCCGCACGCTGCAAGGGCGGCAGAAGGCGATGCTCATTTTCTCCACCGGATGATTTTTGGCAGTCGGGGTTCCGGCCCCTAGATTTGCGCCGCAATGCTTGGAAGGGTCGGCTGCGGTCGGGGGTGGCGGGGCGGCTGGACTGCCCCGGCCAACAGGGATCAGGCGTGGTGGTCTTGAAGGGAAGGGGTGCTACGATGAAGACGAGAGGACGACTGCAATTGCGAGCTGCGATGAGAGGAGACGGGGGATGCGGGGAATGGCGGACAACAAGCAGACGGTTGGCGTTCGGCGAGTGCGTGGCCGGGATGCTCGCGTGCCTGCTGATGGCGGCGCCGGCCGCTGCGATTGAGATCAACGGGCGGTTGCTGGATGCGATCCGTTTCGCCGAGTCCTCCAACGGAAAGATGTTGTATGGCGACGACGGTTGCAGCCTGGGGCCTTACCAATTCGGGGCGGCGGCCTGGGTGGAGGTCAGCAGTTGGCGCGCGCGGCAGGGCAGGCCGGTTTATCCTTACGACAAACGGGTCTTTCAGGAGTCCATCGCCCGAAGCTACGCGCTGGACTGGCTGCGGATGTTGCGGCGCGATTTCGTGAACGCGACGGGCCGCGAACCGCAGGTGATGGACCTTTACCTCTGCTACAACCTCGGCTTCGGCAAGTATCGCGCGCTGGGTTTTGACAGACGCCGAGTGAACCGGTTGACCGTCTCGCGTGCGGCGCTCGTCGCGCGGCTGGCGCAGCCATGAGAGAGGGAGGCTTCCGTCCCGGCAAGCGAGGTAATTCGGTGGACCGCTACGCTTTCGGGACCTAGACGCCCTTGGGCTTGCGGTTCTTCCAGAAGTGGAAGCAGACGGCGGGGAAGGTCTTCAGGAGGATGAAGACGTCGAGGCGGCGGCTCTTGTGCTCCACATAATACATGTCGAGCACGACGCGCCGGGGATAGCCGAGGTCGCCGCCCATGGTGACCTGCCAGTAGCCGGTGACGCCGGGTTTGACGGAGAGGAAGCGCTTGGCGTAGATGCCGTAGTTGACGATCTCCGGCGGGACGACGGGGCGCGGGCCGACGAGGCTCATGTCGCCGCGCAGGACGTTCCAGATCTGGGGCAGCTCGTCGAGCTTGCTGCGGCGCAGGAACCGGCCGCAGGGCGAGATGCGGGGGTCTTCCCAGAGTTCGAGCTTGAAGTTATTGGCGACGTATCGCTTGTAGAGTTCGGGGTTCTCGCGCAGGTATCGCTCGGCGTCCACGCGCATGGAGCGGAATTTCAGGATCTCGAACGGCACGCCGTGCTTGCCGAGGCGCTTCTGGCGGAAGATGAGCGGGCCGGGCGATTTGTGGCGCGTGAGGATGGCGGCGAGCAGGTAGAGCGGCGCGAGCACCACCAGCGCGATGGAGGCGAGCACGACATCCCAGAGCCGTTCGCGGATGTAGGCGAGGTCAATCTTCGGCCGCACGCGCAGGCTGGTGGAGCGGGCCAGGCCGCCGTGGAATTCGTCGAGCGCGCTCTGGATGATCGGGTCAAGGGCAGGCTCCTCGGCGACGCCGTTGGGCGGCGCGGGCGGAGCGGGCCTCTGGGTTGGGGATGGCTCGGCCATGTCGGGCTGGCGGGCATTGTAGGGGCAACGTGAAGATTGGAAAGCAATTTCTCGCGCGGGGCGCGGACGGCGGGCGCATCCTGACACACTCACGACGATCAAGTCCCAGAGGGACGGACGGGAATAGCGCGGCACTTTGGCGCCGGGAACGCCGCCCGTGATGGCAGAGTCCCGTAGGGACGACAGAAGGCCGCGTTGCACGAGTCGGATTCTGCCGCCCCTGACGGGGCTTGTCCCTTGTTGGCAGCCCACCCAGCGTTGAAACGCTGGGCTATTCTCGGCCGTCCCTTTCGGGACTTGGTGCGGGTGCCAAGTTGCGGGCGCGGGGTGATTTTAGGATTGAGGCGCGGTGGGGGCTTTGCTAGCGTGTCGCCGCACAGGGAAAGCAGCTCAGCATGAGTCTCACAGCATCAGCCGCGCGGTGGTGGGTTGGCCCTTGGGTCCTGGGGTGCGGCGCGCGGCTGGCCGGGGCGGCGGAACCCGGCGGCGCGGCGGCGGCGCACGATTGGATCCTCGGCGTGCTCGCGCTGGTGGTGATCGCGCAGACGCTGGTGCTGGGGCTGGTGCTGCTGCGGTTGAACCGGCTGCTCAAGAGCATGGGCACGATCGGCAGGCGGCTGCACGAGACGCGCCTGGCGAGCCATGCGATTGCGGGGGAGCCGGCGAAACCGACGCGCATCGCGACGACGACGGAGCCGGCGATGGCGTTCGAGCGGACGCGGATCATGCCGGCGATGGGCGGCATCAAGGGGCCGGCCGCATTCACCAACGACCTGGGAATGAAGTTCATCCAGATCCCGGCGGGCGAATTCACGATGGGCAGCGCGGACCCGGACAGTCCCGACAACGAACGGCCGGCGCACAAGGTGCGGTTGACGCAGCCGTTCTGGATGGCGCAGACGCCGGTGACCGACACGCAGTATGAGCAGTTCGACCCGGACCATCGCAAGCGGCGGCCGGCGTGGAGCCGGGACGATCATCCGGTGGTATGCGCGAGTTGGAGCGAGGCGACGGCGTTCTGCCTGTGGCTGTCGCAGCGGGACGGGCGGGAGTATCGGCTGCCGACGGAGGCGCAGTGGGAATACGCCGCGCGCGGGGCCGACGAGCGGGTGTTTCCGTGGGGCAGTTTTTGGGACCCGAAACGGTGCAACAGCGCGGACGAGAGCGCCGGGGTGAGCCAGACGACGCCGGTGAAGCAGTTCGCGGAGGGCGCCAGCCCGTTCGGCATCCTCGACATGGTGGGCAACGTCTGGGAATGGTGCGCGGACTGGTTCGCGCCGAGCTATGGCAGCGACGCCCCGCAGGGCGACCCGGCCGGCCCTCCGTCGGGCAAGGACCGCGCCTGCCGCGGGGGCAGTTGGATGAACCACGCCTACAGTTGCCGCACGACGATGCGCGCGCGGCGTCCGCCGGATTTTTCAGACAACTACATCGGGTTCCGCGTGGTGTGTGTGTCGGCGCCGGACGCGGCCGCCGCGCCGCCGAAGACAGGAGGATGATCCACGATGGCCGAGGGCATTGAACTGGGCGATTTCATCCGCGCGCTGTGGCGCCAGAAATGGTGGCTGCTGCTGGCGACGATGGCGGTGATGGCCGCCACGGCATGGATGTCGCTGAAGCTGCCGAAGACCTACCGCGCGACGGCGACGCTGGTGCCGCCGGAGGTGGACCAGGCCTGGCCGACGCCGGAGGGGTTGAAGACGCGCTTCGGCGCCGCGACCGTGGGCGGCGCGATCAAGCCGAGCACGACGGCCACCGATATTATAATGGGCATCCT
>JACRKA010000252.1 GCA_016219905.1 Verrucomicrobiota bacterium | reverse complement strand
GCGGCGCAGTGTTTGCGATCCATGGCGCCCGGAAGAAGCCTTGCCGGTGTTTGCGAACGCCACGCACCGAGTTGCTGGCGCGGGAATGCGCCGGCACCGTCACGGCTGGCTGGTTCTCGAAGACGGTGCTGTCGTAGAAGTCCGTCACCGCGAGCTTGCCTCGCACGGTCTGCCCGCGGTCGCCGTCGTTGCAGGCTTGCACGGTCAATGTCGCGCCGTCACCGGGCTTGGTAAACGTGTTGCCGGGCGCCGCGGTCTCGATGAACGACTCCACCGCAGCGCGCGGCGCGTAGTCGCTGGCGCGCTCGCCGCGTTCAAGCTGGACCGCGTCGAGCCAGAGCGTGGCCGCATCGTGCTTCGATTCGTCGAGGTCGAGGCCCGCGGCGATGAAGATGAACGGCTCGCGCGGCGCAAACGTGAACTCGAACCGCTTCCACTCCCTGCCGACGGTCACCGCCTGCCGCAGCGTGCGGCTCGGCGCTTCCACAGCGACCATCTGGGCCACGACACCGTCGGCATCGGCTCGCATGAATGCCGACAACGTCAGTTTCTCCTTCGGCTTCACGCGGAACCAGCCGCGGTTGGCGGCGAGCACGCGCCGGACGGGCTGCCGGATCGGATCGTAGTAGTCGAACCAGAACACCGGCAGCGTCTTCGGGGAGAGCGCGATTTTGAGGCTGCGGCCGCCGTGTTGCGCGACGGCGCCGTCCACGTCGCCTTCGAGCCGGTAGAGGTTGCCCATCCAGCCGCTGAGGCCGTAGGTGTAGCTGCCCCAGTTCGCGCCGCCGCATTCGAAGCTGCTGTTCGGCACGAAGTTCTTCACGCCCTCGGTCGTGATCTGCGGAAACCACTCCTGGCCGGCCGCCGACTCGGCCAGTTCCACGTCGTCGAGCCAGAGCGTGCCGGTGCCCTTGAACCAGAACTGCAGCCGGCTCGTGGCCGCGGGCACGTCGTGTGTGGCGCGGAAGAGGATCTCGACCCGCTGCCACTGCGGCCCCGCGTTGAACGCTTCGGCCAGCCCGCCGTTCTCCCAGCCGGCCATGTTGCTGAGCGCCACCTCGACGAAGCGCGATTTGGCGCCGGCCTGCTTCGCCCAGAACGTGAGCCGATACCACTGGCCGTGGCGCACGCTGACCTTGCCGACCTGGCAGATCATCGCGTGCACGGCCGGCCCCTCACCGGTGAACTCGGTGCATTCCAGCTTCGCGCTACGCCGGCCGTCGCGGCCGGTGTCGAGCGTCAGTTGTTGTTTCACCTCGCGCGAGCCGGACGCGGCCCACGCGTCGGGCGCGCCGGGCTTCGCCCCGACCAGTTCAAAGGAGCCGTTCGCGACAAGGTTGGTTGTCTCGGCAAGACACGCCGCGGCCACGGCAAGAACGGCGGTGAAGCCAAGGAACAAACGAAGGAGGGTCGAAGGAATCATCGCGGGTTTTCTGGCGCGATACGGCGCGCAAGGCAAGCTGATTTCCGCCGCAACAATCCAGTGGCCCCGTTGTTGAAAAATGGAAACGGGTTATGCGCTTGTTTCGGTCCATTGAGTCTTGCTAGTTTCGCCGCCCACGAGCCAGCACCATCGGAGTTACGACATGACGACCTTCAGCCGCAGAGATTTCCTCAAGACCTCCTTCCTCACCGGCAGCGCCGCGCTGCTGGCGCGCCGGCCGGCCGTGATTGCCGCCGAAACCGGCGCCAGCCCCAACAACGAGGTCCGCGTCGCCGTCGTCGGCTGCCGCGGCAAGGGCGCGCACCACATCAAGATGTTCGGCGACATCCCCGGCGTGCGCCTCGCGGCGCTCTGCGACGTGGACCGGCTCGTGTTGGAGGGCCACGTCAAGAAGCTCGAGGCGAAGAAGCAGAAGGTCGCCACCTACCGCGACTACCGGAAGCTGCTGGAGGACAAGACGATTGACGCGGTGGTCATCGCGACGCCAAACCACTGGCACTCGCTGATGACGGTGTGGGGCTGCCAGGCGGGCAAGGACGTCTATGTCGAGAAACCCGTTTCGCACGACCTCTGGGAAGGCCGCAAGTGCATCGAGGCGGCCCGCAAATACAACCGCATCGTGCAGCACGGCACGCAGTCGCGGTCGGACGAGGCGTTGCAGCAGGCGTTTGAGTTCTGCCGCCAGGGCAACCTCGGCAAGATCAAATGGGTCCGCGGCTTCTGCTACAAGGCGCGACCCAGCATCGGCAAGACCTCCGGCCCGCAGCCGATCCCGAAGGAGATTGACTACGACCTCTGGCTCGGCCCCGCGCCGATGGAGCCGCTCCGCCGCAAGAAGCTGCATTACGACTGGCACTGGTTCTGGGCCACCGGCAACGCCGACATCGGCAACCAGGGCGTGCATGAGATGGACATGTGCCGCTGGGCGCTCGGCGTGAAGGGATTGCCGTCGAAGGTCATGAGCATCGGCGGGCGGTTCGGCTACGAGGACGACGCCGAGACACCGAACACGCAGATCACCCTTTTCGCTTACGAACCGGCCCCGTTGATCTTCGAAGTGCGCGGCCTGCCGCGCAAAGCCGGCGAGGACGCGATGGACGCCTACCGCGGCGCCGTCCGCGTTGGCATCACCATCCAGTGCGAGAACGGCTACTTCGCGGGCGGCGCCGGCGGCGGCTGGGTTTACGACAATGAGAACAAGAAGGTGAAACAGTTCACCGGCGGCGACGGCAGCGGCCATCAGGCCAACTTCATCAAAGCCATCCGCAGCCGCAAACCCGCCGACCTCGCCGCCGAGGTCGAGGAGGGGCATCTCTCCGCCGCGCTCTGCCATCTGGCGAACCTCTCCTACCGTGTCGGCCACGACACGGCCCTGCACGACATCAAGGACTCGCTCAAGGAGGACGTGGAGATGTCGGATTCGTTCCAGCGGTTCACGGACCATCTCGCCGCGAACGAGGTCAAGGTGGACCACACGCCCGCGGTGCTGGGGCCGTGCCTGGCTTTCGAGCCTGCCAAGGAGACATTCCACAGCGCGGAGAAATACGACCTCGCCTTCTGGGCCAACAAGCTCCTGCGGCGCGAGTATCGCAGGCCGTATGTCCTGCCGGAGAAAGTCTAGCCCGCCGGCCTGCGCCCGCGGGCGCGAAGCCAATCAGGGTGAAGATGATCGTCTTCATGCAGGTCCAGTAGTCGCGGCCGTGAGGCACGTTCCCTTTCTCTCTGGCGGCGCAACGCTCGGCGCGGCGCCCGCGGGCGAGATTTGTGTTTCAATTCCGCGATGCCGTGACAAAATCCGGCCGCCACTTCTCACCATGAAAACCACACGCCTGCTTGCCATTGGTCTCCTGGTCCTGATCCAATCCGCCTTCGCCGCCGACCGCTCGCGATTGCCGAACATCGTCATCATCTTCTGTGACGACATGGGCTACGCCGATGTCGGCTGCTTTGGCGCGAAGGGCTATACGACGCCGCACCTCGACCGCATGGCGGCGCAAGGCGTGCGGTTCACCAACTTCCACGTCGCGCAGGCCGTCTGCTCGGCCTCGCGCGCGGGGCTGCTCACCGGCTGCTAGCCGAACCGCATCGGCATTGATGGCGCGCGGGTGCCGAAGACGACTCCCGGCATCGCCGACAGCGAGATGACGATCGCCGAGGTGATGAAGCAGAAAGGCTACGCGACCGGCATGGCGGGCAAATGGCACCTCGGCCATCACCCGCAGTTCCTGCCGGTGCATCACGGCTTCGACGAATACCTCGGCCTGCCCTACTCCAACGACATGTGGCCGCATCACCCGGAGTCCAAGCCCAACACATGGCCGCCGTTACCGATGATGGAGGGTGACAAGGCCATCAAGGTCGGCCTCACGGGCAAGGACCAGGAGCAGCTCACCACGCAATACACCGAGCGCGCCGTGAAGTTCATCGAGAAGAACAAGGAGCGGCCGTTCTTCTTCTACCTCGCCCACTCCATGCCGCACGTGCCGATCTACGTCAGCGACAAGTTCCGCGGCAAGACCGAGCGCGGGCTGTTCGGTGACGTGATCTCGGAGATTGACTGGTCGGTCGGCCAGGTGCTCGACGCGCTGAAGCGTTGCGGCGTCGCCGACAACACGTGGGTCATCTTCACCAGCGACAACGGCCCGTGGCTCTCCTACGGCGACCACGCCGGCTCGGCGGGGCCGTTGCGCGAGGGCAAGGGCACCGCGTGGGAAGGCGGCACGCGCGTGCCGTGCATCATGCGCTGGCCGGGGAAACTCGCCGCCGGCAGAAGCGACAACGCCATGTTCATGACGATTGACGTGCTGCCGACCATCGCGAAGCTGATCGGCGCGGAGTTGCCGAAACACAAGATTGACGGCCTCGACGTGTGGCCCGTCATCGCCGGCAGGAAGGACGCAAAGAACCCGCACGAAGCCTACGCGTTCTACTACGCGAACAATCAGTTGCAGGGCGTGGGCACCGGCGACGGGCATTGGAAGATGCTGTTTTCACACAGCTATCGCTCGCTCGCCGGACGGCCCGGCGGCAAAGGCGGCATTCCGGTCCAATACGACCAGCGCAAGGTCGAGCAGCCGGAGCTTTACGATATCCAGAGCGACATCGGCGAGGCCAAGAACGTCATCGCCGACCATCCCGACATCGCGAAGCGGCTGGAGGCGTTCGCCGAGAAGATGCGCGCCGACCTCGGCGACAATCTGACCAAGCGCAAAGGCAGCGGCGTCCGCGAGCCGGGCCGCGTCGCACCGAGTGCGGGCGTGCGATTACCCGGCCCAGTGCTCGTGTTTAACGATTAAGCCTGACCTTGAAGAGGGCAGCATTCTGTGAACAAAAGCACGCGAGAAGGTCCGTATGAAGTATGACGACGCAAGTTACCACGATCCGTCCGGGAAAACCCCTTTGGAGCGGGCCGCAGCGCACATCGCGATATTCCTGCGATGGTGCGACCAGCACGGTTTGACGTCCGATTGGCTCCACGATGAATCGCGAGGGAAACTGGATAGGGTCCGATCAGGCGAGATCACTTATACAGAGTTTTTGTTATCGCATTGCTGTGGAAAACTTACAGACGAAGACTTGTCCGAGGAAGGCAACAGATTCGCGCAAGCATATTACGAGAACGGCTACCTGAGCGACTACAGCGACGCGTGCGGCTTTCCGAACTACACATGCACCGAGGCTGAACACGACTACGCGGCGATCGCAAAGGTCATTGATCGGCGTTATGGTGAATTCAAGGGAGGCACGCTGCGCTTCCAAAAGAAGAAAATAACTTGGCAGCTCAAGCTGCGTCGGCTGGGGTTTTTTGTCCTTGGAGTGGTATTGCCCATTCTCGTAGCCATCTTCTGGCGCAGCGAGACCATCAGTGTGTTTCTTGTGAAAGTCTTCGTTGGCATGTTTGTTGGCATTGCCATTTGGCTGAAACTGGTAGATTTTTTCACCGCGCGAGCAAACAAACAGTCTCGCGAAAAGAAGTCCACTTGAGCTATGTCAGAAATTCTCGATCACGTTTGTCGGTCTTTGAAGAAGCGGGAATCTCGCTCACCTCACATTTCACTTGAGATGCCTCTTTGCGTTCCGTAGAAGCAGCACGAACTCTCACGGAAACCGGGTAACATGAAAACCAATCGCACTCTCTCGGTGATTGTTCTGTGCGGGTGGGCCTGTTTCGCCGCGCAGTCACGCGGCCAGGCGCCCGATCCGGGGAAGTATTCGGCGGAGCAGTTCGAGGTGAAGGCCACGCGCGGGCACAAGGCGCCGATGCGCGACGGTGTGCGGCTCTCGGTGGACGTGTTTCAGCCAAAGGCCGACGGGAAGTTTCCCGCGATCCTGATCATCACGCCCTACAGCAACAATCCAGGCTATCAGAAGCGCGGCAGTTGGTTCGCGCAGCGCGGCTACGCGGTCGTGGTGGCGGACTCACGCGGCCGTTTCGATTCCGAAGGCGTGTGGGACCCGTTCGATCCGAAGCACAAGACCGACGGCTACGACCTGGTCGAGTGGCTGGCGGCGCAGCCGTGGTGCGACGGCAAGGTCGGGATGATGGGGCTGTCCTACATGGGCTGGGCGCAATGGTGGACCGCCACGCAGGGGCCGCCGTCGCTGCGGGCGATCGTGCCGGAAGTCGCGCCGCCGGATCAGTTCTACAACGTGCCTTACCAAAACGGCGTGCTCGTGGGCGTGATGCTGGACTGGGCCGGGAACATGGCCGGGCGCGTGGGGCAAACCATTGGCCCCGGCGGTTACGGCGGATTCGCGGCAGCCGACCGGCGAACGAACGACTACATGCAGTTGCCCTACCTCAAGCTGAACGAACTCCGCGGCGCGCTCGACGCGCCGTGGTTCGAGAAATGGATTCGCGGCAACGTCGCCAGCGCCGACTACTGGCGTGGCATCGCCTACCAGACGCCGCAGTCTTACGCGAAGGTCACGGTGCCGTCGCTCGCGGCGACCGGATGGTTCGATGCCGATTTCCCCGGCTCGCCGATGAATTATCTGGCGATGAAGAAACACGGCGCGACCGCCGGGGCACGCCGTCCACGAATGGTCATCGGCCCGTGGCCGCACATCTTCAACCAGAGCAGCAAGGTCGGCGCGAACGATTACGGCACCAACGCCGTTATCAACTGGGACGGTTACGTCTGCCGCTGGTTCGACCATTACTTGAAAGGCATCGCCAACGACGTGACCAACGTTCCGCCCGTGCACGTCTTCGTGATGGGCCGCAACCGCTGGCATGCCGAGCAGGACTGGCCGCTGCCGCAGACGCGCTGGACAAAGTATTTCCTGAACAGCGGAGGCCGAGCGAACTCGATCAGCGGCGACGGATCTCTAAGCACGTCGCCACCCGGCGCGTTGGGAACCGCTGAGTTCGACACCTACACCTACGATCCCGCGAAGCCGACCCTCTCGCCGTTCACCGGCGGCCATCTGGAGGACGGAGCGGCGGACACGCGCAAATCTTCCAGCGGGCCGGACGTGCTCGTCTATACCACGCCGCCGCTGGACGAGGAGGTCGAGGTCACCGGCCCGATCACGGCCAAGCTCTACGCGGCCACCTCCGCCCGCGACACGGACTGGATGGTGCGGCTCGTGGATGTGCAACCGGACGGTTACGCGGCGATGCTCTGCGAAGGCCTCATGCGCGCCCGCCATCGCGACCCCAAACGGAACGGCGCTTTCAACGCGGACAAGCTGAGCATCATCGAGCCGGACCGCGTTCACGAATACACCATCGAGTTCTGGCGGGCCACGGGCAACGTCTTCGCGAAAGGCCATCGCATCCGCATCGAGATTTCCAGCAGCTACTTCCCCTACTACCTGCGGAACCTCAACACCGGCGCGGACAACATCGGCCTCGAAACCAGCTCCGTCGTGGCCGATCAGAAGATTTTCCACACGGCCAAGCATCCGTCGCACGTGGTGCTGCCGGTGATCCCGCGACGCTAAGCCACATGAAACCGCTTCGATTCCTTTCTCTGCTTGTGTTGCTTTCGTCGGGCGCATCGCCGTTCCTGCTGGCGGCCTCGACGGCGCTTTCGCAACAGGACTTCGACCAGCTCGTCTTCGTCAAGCGCCACACCTACGGCGCCAATCATTACTACACCGAGTTCATCAACAGCCCGTGGATGCCCGGCGGCAACCTCTGCGTGCTGGACCTGAAAACGGGCGCGGTGCGCGAGGTCGTGCCGCAGCTCAAGGGCGGCGTCTTCGAGCGGTTTGACCTGTCGTTTGACGCGAAGCGCATCGTGTTCGCATGGAAAGCCTCCGCGCAGGCCGGCTACCGCATTTACGAGGTGAACGTGGACGGCACCGGCTTGCGACAGCTCACGTTCCCGCAGCCGGACGAGGCGGAGTTGGTGAAGAACTACCGCGTCGCGCCGCTCTATCATCACGGCACCGACGACATGCAGCCGTGTTACTTGCCCGACGGCGGCATCGCGTTCATCTCCACGCGCTGCCAGTTCAGCATCCTCTGCGACGGGTCCGATGATCTCTCCACCACTGTGCTCTACCGGATGGATCGCGACGGCAGGAATCTCCGCAAGCTCACCAACAGCTCGGTCAGCGAATCGTCGCCGGTGATGATGCCCGACGGGCGCATCCTCTACACGCGTTGGGAATATGTGGACAAAGGCGTCGTGAGCGTGAAGTGCCTCTGGGCGATGCGTCCCGACGGCACGGCGTCGGCCGAAATCTACGGCAACGACATCGCGTTGCCGCCGACGCTCCTCTACGGCCGGCCGATTCCCGGCGCGGCGAACCAGTTCGTCGTGTGCGGCACGCCGCATTATCCGCAGAATGGCGTCGGCACCGTCATCCGGCTCGACGTGGACAAGGACATCCGCACCCGCGACCCGATGACCTACATGACGCCCTATGTGGACGTGCAGGACGAGGGCGGCTTCGTCTTCCGCAACGGCGACGGCGCGTGGCAGCAGGACACCGCCGGGCGCGGGCCGCTTTTCAAGGACCCGTATCCGCTCTCGGAGAAACTATTCCTCGTCGCGCACAAACCGGCCGGCCCGGAGTGGAAAGACCCCAAGGGCTACGGCATCTACCGGCTTGACGAGCGCGGGACCGTGACGCTCCTCTATCGCGACCCGGAGATTTCCTGCTGGCTGCCGTATCCGCTCAAGCCGCGCCCCGTCCCGCCGGTCTTGTCCGCGCCGCTCGACGAGAAGCTGGCGCAGGCCGGGCAAGCCGTCTGCATCGTCGCCGACGTTTACCAGGGACTCGAAGACGTGCCACGCGGCTCCATCAAATACATCCGCGTGCTCGAACAAGTCCCGCGCCCGTGGGCCGCGCGCCGGCGGTGGAAAGGCGACAGCTACGACCAGCAGCACGCGGTCATCAGCAAGGACACCCACCTCGGCCTGAAGGTCCAGCACGGCATCGTGCCGGTGGAGGAGGACGGCTCCGCGCGGTTTGTCGTGCCGGCGGAAGCGAACATCTTCCTGCAAGTGCTCGACGCGAACTACATGGCCGTGCAGACCGAGCGGACGTATGTGAACTACATGCCCGGCGAAGTCCGAGGCTGCGTCGGCTGTCACGAAGTGCCGAAGAACACGCCGTCCTCCGTCTCGCACCGGGCGCGCCAGGCGATGCAGCGTCCGCCGTCGGCGCCCGGCCCGCAGCCCGGCGAGGCCGCCGGCCGGCGCGCGCTCGATTACGTCGCCGACGTGCAGCCGGTGTGGGACGCTCACTGCGTCAAATGCCACAGCGGCGCGAAACGCGAAGGCAACCTCGACCTCAGCGGCGCGCCGACCGAGTTGTTCAACGTCTCCTACGAGCAACTCGTCCCGGAGCGCCGCAAGAAGCAGCGCCTCGACCGCGCCCTGCTCGGCCCCGTCATCGGCGAGAACCATCCGAAGACCGGCAACGTGGAGTATCTGCCCGCGCGTTCCATCGGCTCGCACTCCAGCGTGCTCGTGGCGATGCTCGCGCCCAACGCCGTGCGTCTTGCCGACGCCGCGCAAGCGGAGCGCGCCCGCAAGCTGGCGGAGGCGCATCGCGACGTGAAACTGCGGCCGGAGGAATTGCTGAAGGTCACGAACTGGGTGGACACGAACGCGCAGTATTACGGCACCTACTGGGGCCGCAAGAACATCGCCCACGAAACCCACCCCGACTTCCGTCCGCGGCCGACGTTTGAGATGGCAACGCGCCTGACGCTGTCGCCGACGGATCGGTGAGGACCGGTCTGGAAGGACGCGATGAACCGCAAACTCTTCGCCCTTCTCGCGGTCGTTGCCACGCTCGTGCTGGCCGCGCCGCCGACGGTGCTGGGTGCCGACGATACACCGAAGCCGACACCGACGGTGCAGGTTTCGCTCTGGCCGGGCAAAGCGCCGGTGGGCGACGGCGCATTCGAGGCAAGCACGAATGAATTGAAGGTCTATCTGCCTCCGCCGGACAAGGCCACGGGCGCGGCGGTCGTGATTTGTCCCGGCGGCGGTTACATCCGGCACGTGGTGGACCGCGAGGGCTATCCCATCGCTGACTGGCTCAACGCGCACGGCATCGCCGCCGTCCTGTTGCAGTATCGTCTGCCGGAGGGACGCTCGTTTGTGCCGCTGTTCGATGCCCAACGCGCCATCCGCCTCACGCGCGCAAAGGCGGCGGAGTGGAAGATTGATCCCCGCCGCATCGGCATCCTTGGCTTCTCCGCTGGCGGGCATGTGGCCTCCACCGCAGGCACGCACTTCGATGCAGGCCGCGCTGGCGACGCCGATCCCGTCGAGCGCGTAAGCTGCCGGCCGGATTTCATCCTGCTCGTCTATCCGGTCGTCACGATGGGCGAGCAGACGCACGCGCTGTCCAAAACAAAACTCCTCGGCGAGAATCCCAAGCCGGAGTTGGTGCGGCTGTTCTCGAACGAAACGCAGGTCAGCGACCAGACGCCGCCCGCGTTCCTCACGCACGCCGCCAACGACACGGGCGTGCCGCCGGAGAACAGCCGCAATTTCGTCGCGGCGATGAAGGCGCATCACGTCCCGGTGGAATATCTCGAACTCCCCTCCGGCGGCCACGGCCTCAATGGCTGCAAAGGCCCGCTCTGGGAAGAATGGAAGGCGAAGTCGCTGCTGTGGCTCGCGGCGCAGAAGTTCATTCCTGCAAACGCTCCATGAATACCCAACGGCTCTCCTTTTCACTGACTGTCGCCGCGTTCGCGCTGGCTGCGACGAATCTCGACGCGGCCGATGCGCCTGCCAATGTCCCGGCCTCGCCTGCCGCTACTCCCAAAACCGCGGCCCAAACTCCCCAATGGGTTCTGCCTGCCATTCGTGCGCCGCGGCTCCAGCACCGCACCTTTGACAGCGCGGCGGTGAAGACAAAGGCCAGCTATTTCATCTACACGCCGGAGGTTTACGACACGGAAAAGGAGCGGCGCTTTCCCGTGATGTATTGGCTGCACGGCACCGGCGGCGGGCTGGCCGGCGTGCGGCCTCTCGTGACTTACTTCGACTCCGCCATCCGCGCCAGCGCATATTTGCTGATGCCTGCGGCCTCGCGCAACTCTTGCAGCCTGCGCGGCAGCCGCTCACGAATGCGCTCCGCATAGTTGTAGGCTCTCTTGTCCGGCGTCGAAGGCATGGCCTGCTCATCCCTGCGGTTCATCAAACATCATCTACTCGTCCGCAGCGCTGAGATTCGCGGGGCTGTCCTAGGTGAGAGGGGTGGGCATTTTGAAATAATTGGTTCAGTCGTTGGGGGTGATGACAAAGGGACGGACACGAATGGCGTCGCGTGAAGCTCTGGGAGCGGCGGCGGTTCATTGCGTGAGGCGGCGATAGATGCTCTGGGGCAGCACATACACGGGACTGTCTGTCAGCATGATCGTGGCTGATGCGCCATCGGGATTCCTGGCCAGAGGGACCACACGGCCCACCACATCCACGACCACCCACGGCCCATTGCCGTCAAGCGGAATGACGATTTCGCGGGCGGGGCCGGTGCTCCAGAGCATGATCGTCTCGCCGAAGCGGGCGGCCTGGATGTCCGGTCCGATGGCGAGACGTGTATAGGCAAAGCCGTCGATCAGCGCGCCGGCGGTGTAGTAAGCCGCCTCACCGGGCATGTGGGCGGTGGGAATGTCGGATGTTCCCGCCCGCGATCCCGCATGGGTCCCCGTGTGCGATTGCCTCCACGGAATCAGAAATCCGACATACTGAAAGTCGTTCCGGCTGCAGGCGCAGGCCACCATCTTGGCGACGGTGTCGGCCTGCCAGCGGCGCGCGTCGTAGCCATGCGAAGCCCGCGCCCCCGTCTCGCCGATCCAGAAGGGCTTGGTGTTGGTTCTGCCGATGCGTTTGTAACTTGTCAGCACGCCACGGTCCGTCTCGTTCGGCGAATTGGACAACGACCCCTCAAGGGTGGGTGCGGTCTGCGGATAGGCATGCACGTCCCAGGCGTCCACATACTGATCCAACCCGAGCTTGAGACATTCGGTGAACCACTCGTCTGCGCCCGGCCGCACCAGACTTCCCCCAACATAAATCGCGTCCGGTCGCGCCGCCTTGGCGGCTTCATACTCACCCTTGGTCCGGGCCACCCAATGCTCAGGCGTCTTGCGGACGTTGGGGTTAACATCCACCTCGTTGAACGACTTCGACCAGCGGGTGTAGGGTGCCGCTCGCCTGGCCAGTTCCGCGCGGTTTTTCTGCGTGTAGCCGTTGTGTATGTCCCAGAAGTCCATGGTCAGACTGATTCCGGCGGCCTTGGCAGCCTCGGCCAGTTCGATGGGGAAACCGGGGGAAGAACCAATGTTGCGGTAGATGCCCATGCGCGTCATCCAGGGAAATGCGATGTTGTGCTCCGCCTGTTCGCCGACGCCCATGAAGTAGTAAACAGCCGCCATCTTCCTGGCGTCGCGCCGGGCAAACTGGCTGGCCGTGCCGCCGATCACGCTGAAACCGTCTGGCACGCAGGCCATGATCCGCTTGCCCTCGGGGGTGTAGAGCGTCGGCTGCACGGTGTAGTAGCCGCGCTCCGGCGCCTTCCCCAGGTCAAACTCGACCACGCCGGGAAATTGCCGGGTGACTTCGCGGCGCAAGACTTCCTTGCCGTCGTAATCCGCGATCTCCAGAACCAGACGGGCATCGAAGGGCACGATTGGGATCGTCGTCGCACCCTCATGCCTCAACTCATAACGCAGTTTCAGCGGCTGCCCCTGATGCGGAAGATTGGCCGGCGCGTCCACCGTGACCCGCGAGGTCAGACGCCGCACTTCGGCCTGAAGTTCCAAGGCACAGTCCGGGTCGCTCAGTTGGGCACGCACTCCCACCGGGGTCTTCCCACCGACATCCGTGAACCGCGCGCTGAAGGCGAACTTCTGTCCCGCTGGCTGCTGTGTGATCAGCTTGACCAGCAGACGATGCCGCCCGGCCTGAAGAGTCAGCGGCACCGTCTGCGGGGCGACGCTCTGCCCGAGTTGAACATTGATCTTGCCGCCCTGATCCGTGACCCCGATGGCCGTTTCGCCAGCTCGTGACTCGGCAGGCTTCAGCCGCACAAGATCCGCGGGCGGCGCCGGATCCTTGCCAAAGGTCAGGGGCCGACCGTCCAGCCATCCCTGTGTCCCGATCCCTGTGTGCGCGAGATGCAGTGTGAGATCCGTGTCCTTCTCGACCTCGAGATAAAGCCAGGCATAGCCCACGCCCCGAGCCCAGGTGTAATCACGCGACTTCGACTCCAGCACGATCACACCTTCGCCTGACGCGGCATTCACGGTCCAATTCGTCCTGAAGCCGCCATCGAAATGCGAGACAGCGCACGGGTCGCCCGGGTTCGGGCGCGTCCGCGCTTCGGCGTCCAGACCCCAAAGCGAAAGGCCGGCCGGCCCCAGCCATCCGCTCACTGTCAGCCAGGCATGGGAAATACCATTTTCGAGCGGCTCCGATTCGTCCGCTGCGATGCGCGGCCTCACGGGAAACGGGCCGGGCGCCGGGCCATCCCCGGTGGCGGACTTGTCGAGCAATTCGGCCGGAATGAGAAGGAAAGCATCGAGAATCTTGCGCTCCGTGGCCATTCCTTGGATATCGATCTCCAGAATGCGGTCTTCCTTGTCAAGTTGGACCGTCCCGACGGCCTGCTGCCAGGCCAATTTCCAAGATGCCGTATTCTGCAGATTGAAGGTCAGACGCGGCTGCAAATGTTCCGAATCGACCCCGGCACGGAAGGTGAACTTCTGTGTGGCGACCCCTCCCAACGTAAAGGCCGCACTGACCGCATACTTGCCGGGCTGCACACGGTCGCCGAGCACATAGCGGAGCGTCAGAAATGACTTGGCATGGCCAGGTTTGAACGGAATCACAGCGCTTCTGCTGAAATCGACGCGCTCGGCGTCGTGATGGACCACCTTCCCCCCGAACAGGATCATACCGTATTCCTGATGCACGGTTGTCGGCAGAGGCTCCGCCTCCAGCAAAACCACCGGTTTCCCCGGTTGCCCTGTGATTGGCAAAGGCGTCAAGTGGCTCTCGGCCGCTGCCGCCGCCGCTGGTGCTCCACCGCCCACGACTCCCGTATGGCAGAACTCCTGCCATTTTTTGGCATAGTCCGCATTCGGAAGCCAAGAGGCCCGTGTCTTGTCACCTGCGAACTCGGCGAACGGGGCAATCTCCAGGAGTTTCCGAACATCCACCGGCGTTTCCCATTTCCACGTGAAATTGGGAAGACGAACCCGGACCCCTTCAATGTTCTTCCCCAACCAGCCCTGCGATTCCTGAATCTCGATCAACTGAACCGGCCCCGTGCGGGGATCGGCCTCGGCGGGCACACGCAACTGGAACACGGTTTTGATGAATGCAATGACGATCTTGAAGGTATTGGCGTCGCCCCAATGGCCACGGCCCGGATCGATGATCATGTGCATCAAGGCATGGTTTTCATGTCGAAGGCGCTCCACGACCGCCACGTTGTCCTGAAAGAACATCGCATCGGTCTCGCCGGAGATCGCCATGCCGGGAATCTGATAGAGCGCCGGCTTGGTGAATTGCGCCGGAAATCCCGAATTGAATGCGACCCAGCCGAACACGCGCCCCGGAACTTTCTCGGCAAAACCGCCGAGGAAGGGCGTGGCGTTGGAGTGCCCGAACAGCAACAGCGGCGCGTGGGCCACTTCTGGATGGCCGCTGAGCTGCGCCAACTCGGCCAGGGCATCCAACAGGACACTCGGTGGCGACTTGGAAAGCCCTGGGAAACCGACCTCGTCGCCGTTAGGCAGCTTGCCCTTATTGTTGAACCGCACGATTCCGCAGCCGATCTCGCTCGCCATGGCCCGCAGGGGTGGGTGCTGCGACAGCACCGTCTGCCCGACCCCATGGAACGGAAAAACGAGAACTCCTTTGATCAACGGCTTGTCCGCCGGCAACCAGAGATCGAAATTCCCGTCCTTGGTCGAATACGACCACTCGGGAGACGCGGCGTCTGCGTTAGCCACTCCGGTCGCGGCGATGAGTAGTCCCACAAGCAAGGCGACGAGCGCGATTAGGAGTTTGATATGAACGGCACCTTCAAAAACGGTTTTCCGGAGTTGGGTTGACGGTGGCGGTTCGGTTTTCGGTGTGGATGGATTCACGGTGGCTACATTACTTCGGTTGTGATGCCGAACGCGAGAATGGCGAATGCAATCCGAAGTGACGTGTTCATATCATCAGTGGCGTGGTTGGATGCGGGGCTGTCCTAGGTGAGAGGGGTGGGCATGGGGTGGTGGTGTTTTTTGAGGTGTGCTTCATCGAGTTTGTTCTTCGAGCTGCCGCTGGAGTTGGTCCGCGAAACCATCCGTCTCGGCGGCGGGGCCGGAGATGTAGATCGGATTGCCGCTGAATTGGAGCGGGCCGGTGATGCGCCGGCCAAAGAGGTCGCGGGCTTCGAGTGAAGCGTGAACGGGAGCGAGTTCCGTCTTCGCCTCGTCGAGGCGCCACGCGATGAGTTCCTTCCGCCCGTCTGGCGTTTTCCACAGCAGGCCGCGAAACTTCTCGGGCAGTTTCAACGGGCGCTCCCATTCCGCGCCGACGACGTGCCGGGACATTTCGTGCCAGGCGAGATAGGCGGGCAGCACGGTGTTGTCGTAGTCCACCCACGTCATGCCCGCGCCGCGATACGGTGCGTGGCCATGCTCCCGGCCTTGGGTGATGGCGTCCAGAACACTGGTCAGATCGCAACCGCCAGCCAGATGAACCAGTGCGGATCGCACGCCATACGCGGCGACCTGCACCGGCGTGTTCCCGAACGAGTCGGCGATATCAACTCCCCGTTGTGTGATGGGGCGACCGGGTTCAAGCACGGGGCTTACATAAGACCACTCGGTGATCCAAAGCTTCGCGTGGGGCGCGTGCGCGTCGCGCAGCTTGCAAACCGTTTGCAGCATGCGCTCGATGCCCCGTTCTTCAGCGGATTTCGGCCAGGTGTAGGGATGGAGCGAGATGACATCCAGATACTTGCCGGCGCCGAGCTTCAGACATTCCTCGACGAAGGCGAAGCCGTTTACCCGGTAATCCCAGGTCGAGCAGAGGCCCACCGCCTTCATCTGCGGGTCCACTTCCTTGATCGCCTCGTAAGCCGCCTGAAGCATCAGCACGTATTCCTTGGGCTGCATCACGCCGTTGGGTTCGTTGATGATCTCCCAGTTCTTCACCCAGCCGCGATAGTGCCCGGCCATCGCGCGCACATACTCCTTCCAGTGGTGCATGTCCTGCGGTTTGGGAATGAGCCGCTGCCATCCCCACTGGCCGGGGCTGGCGGCAACGGCGTTCAACCAGCGTGGCGGCTCCTTCACCGGGTAACCCAGCGTAACGAGCAAGTCCAGGCCGCTGTCGCGCGCCCGAACGATATCGGCGTCGGCGGGGAAAACGAACTCGTGGGGCTTCGGTGCCACGGTATTCCAATTCACGTTCGCGTGCATGTGCCGCAAGCCGCCGAAACCCAACCAGCGAGCGCGCTCGATTTCCAAGTTCCCCACCGGGAAATGGCCGACCAGTGGGTTGAAGCGATGCGGACGCAGCGGCCGGTGGTCCGCCACAGTGATCGTGCGATAGACATGAAACTCGCCGCGATCGGTCTTCACCGCTGCGTCGGCCTGATACATGCCGACGGGCAGGTCCAGCGTGGCGGCGAATCCGGTCTGGGTGCGTTGCAACTCCGCGCGGCGCTCATCACCATACAGCACATCGCGGACGCTCAGGCTCGCGGTGGCCGATCCCGACAACGACAGCTCGATCCGAATCGGGCCGGGCCTGTCAAAAATGCTGAAGGTCGAATCTGGCGTGGAGAGCGAAGCTTCCACCGGCCAGGGCGCGACATAAACCAGCGGTTTGGAAACATCCGCGCCGACCTCGCACAAGCGGAGGGCATCCACCATCACGCTGACCAGCTTCTGGGCTTGCGGGGATTGAATCCGAAGATATGCCCACGGGATGGAATCGGCCGGCACGTTGATCCCGACGGCGTGGCGTTTCCATTCGGGCGTGGCATTGATCACCTGCTGGCCGTAAACCGGATTCTGAAGTCCGCCTTTGGGGCCTTTGGCAACGAACGCAGTTCCGCAGAGCGCCGTCACCGTGGCCGCCGCGCCATCCAAAGCACGGAGATCAAACGACCACTGGTAACGCTTGCCCGGCGTTACCCCCACCATCGTGGTCACGAAGTTTTCACCCGGACCGATGACGAGGCTGCGTTTGCCGTCCGTTCCGATTTGGGCAAAGCGCGGCGGCGCATACACCCATGGTCGCCCGGTGAGTCCGCCGCCCCGCAGTCCCGCCTCGAAGCTGGCGTTGAGATTCGTCAGAAGGTTGCCGCTCGCAACCGTAGAGTCCACAGCGTGTGCTGACACTCCGATGGTCAGCAGCGCGGCGGCAAGATGCGAAATGAAACGGGGCAGCATGTGATTATTCTCGCGTGAGTCCGGCCTTGGGTGCCGGCGGATAGGGCCAGGCGGGAGCGGCCATCTGGGCGCTGAGCGCGTCAAAGCGGGCTTGGAGTTGCTTCACGATCTCGGGGTGAGCGGCAGCAAGGTCGTGGGACTCCGTGAGGTCGCTGGGAATGTGGTAAAGCTCAGGGCGTTTGGCTCCGGTGGGCAGGATGAGTTTGTAGTCCCCGCGGCGCAAAGCCCACGTCTCGCCGATGCGGAAGTAGAACTCTTCACGCACACGTCCTGTCTCTTCGCCTTTGAGCACGGAGGTGAGATTCACACCATCGAGCGGACGCCTGGCATCAGGTGTCACGCCCGCGAGAGCGCAGGCGGTCGTCATGAGGTCGAGGTGACTGATCGGGTG
>JACRKA010000248.1 GCA_016219905.1 Verrucomicrobiota bacterium | reverse complement strand
GGGCGTGGACAAGCCGGTGATGATCGGCGAGTTTCACTTCGGCTCCCTCGACCGCGGCATGTTCCATCCAAGCCTGATCGAGGTCGCCGACCAAGCCGCTCGCGGCAAGGCGTATGCAACCTACATCGCCTCGGCTTTGCGCCACCCGAACTTCATCGGCGCCCACTGGCATCAATTCGGCGAGCAGCCCACAAGCGGCCGGTTCGACGGCGAGAATCTTCAGAACGGCCTGCTGGACGTGTGCGACACGCCCTACCCCGAGACCATCGCCGGCATTCGCGAAGTCGGCTATCGGCTTTACGAGATACGGAGCGAAGGAGGAAAATGAACTTGGGTCGTCGCACAATCTCCACCATGACGGCGGCGGTTCTGCTGGCCGTTGGAACATCGGCGCAGGAACAAAAACCGCTCGCCTTCGCCTATCGCTCGTTCTGGCCGGAGTTCGGGGCGATGAGGCAATTCAAGGACGCGGGCGTGAACACTGTCTGCATCTTTGCCGCCAACACCGACAACTCGCTCGGCAAGCCCTACTCCAAAAACCCGCCCGTCTGGCGCTGGTTCGGCAAGTATGACCTCGACTCGCTGAACAAACAGTTTGATGACGTGCTCGCGGTGAACCCGGATGCGGAGTTCATCTGTATGATTGATCTCAACACGCCGATCTGGCTCCAGCGCCAACTGTCAGGCGGCGGACACAGCGCGGAGTGCGAGAGTTTCACCATGCTGAGCTGCGCCTGCGCCAATCCGGCGTGGCGCAAGGCGACGGCCGAGTATCTGACGACGGTCGTCAAGCACATGGAGGCGCGCTACGGCGACCGCATCAAAGCTTACTTGCTGGCGTGTGGCCAGACGGACGAGTGGATGGACTACAGCCGTGGCGTCGCGGGACGCGCCAAGACACAGGCTTGGAAGGCGTGGCTAAAATCGCACGGCAAAGCCGATGTGCCCGTGCCCGCGCTGGAGCGTCTCGACCGCGCCTCGTTCGAGAATCTGCTCCGCGATCCAGCCACCGAACGGGATGTGGTGGATTACGCGCAGTTCACGGGCGACACCATCGCCGACACAGTGCTGGAGTTCGCGAAGAAGACTCGCTCGCTGATTCCGAAGCAACGCCAGATCGGGATGTTCTTCGGATATATTCTCGAACTGACCAAAACACGCATGGTCTGGTCGGGACATCTCGAATACGAGCGGCTCTACAGTTCGCCCGACATTGACTTCTTTATCAGCCCGGGCACCTACAGTGACCGGCCGATGGGCGGCGGCAGCGGCTTCATGGTGCCGAATGCCACGCGGCGGCTGAACAAGAAGGGCTTCCTTCACGAGATAGACCACCGCACGCCGACCTACAACGTCAAGCTGGACGAGTTCGTGTCCATCGGTTGGATGTTCCCGTGGAAGGATCAGGCGGAGACCGATGCCGGGTTGAAGCGCGAGTTTGCGCTGGCCATCGTCAACCAGACTTCGCTGTGGTGTTTCGACATGTGGGGCGGCGTGTTCAAAACCGCGGAGACCATGAAGTTGGTCGCACAGAGCAAGAAGCTGTGGAATCAATACGGCGCCATGCCACTGAAGAGCCGCGCAGAGGTGGCGCTCGTGGTGGATCCGCAAAGCGCGCGATACCTCAATGATCTTCATCCCGCCATACCGCAGATTTACCAAGGCACGCGGAACAAACTGAACCGTCTCGGCGCGCCATTCGAGGTCTTCTCCTTCAACGACCTGTCACGCGCCGACCTGGCCCCATACCGGCTCTTCGTCTTCCCCGGACTTTTCGAGATTACGCCGGAGAAGATGGCGGTTCTTAAGACGCACGTGTTCAACAACAACCGGACGGCGTTCTTTGCCTACGCGCCCGGCATCTGCGACGGCAATAGCCTCGACCCGGCGCGTGTCAAAGAACTGACCGGCACCGCGTCCAAGACGCCCGGCGTCAACGCTGTGCAGCGTGAGGGTTGGAAAGCAGTTTATGCGGGCAGCTACGATGACCTGGCTCCGCAGACGCTACGGCAGGCGGCTCAGGAAGCAGGCGTCACGATCTACTGTCAGGACGCGGTTCCGGTTTACGCCAATGAGCGTCTGGTGGCGATCCACATGGCGCAAGGCGGTGAGAAGACCATCACGCTGCCGGTGGATTGCCGCCAGGTGCGCGAATTCTACACCGGCCAAACCGTGGCAGTGAAGGCACGGCAGTTCCGTTACACGTTCAAGACGCCCGACACTGCACTGTTTGAAATCATTTGGTAGAGCCAAGGAGAAAGCGAAACGACTATGAAAGTTCATGCACACTGGATAATCGCCGCAACGCTCGCGCTCACCGCTGCTGCTTCGGCGCAGGTGATTGACACCTCGGAGACGCGCGTGCAGACCACGCTCGATCCGAAATTGAAACGCATCGGCACCATCAAGCCGCGGAGCGTCGGCGAGATCGCCGGACAGAACTGGTCGCTCGGATGCGAGACGCTTGACCGCGATTTCACCAACTGGGATTCCTACAAGGACTATCTGGTGCCGCTCGGCATCAAGAAGATCCGGCTCCAAGGCGGCTGGGCCAAGACCGAACGCGACCAGGGCAAATACGATTGGCGCTGGCTCGACCGCGTCATTGACGACGCACGCAGCCGCGGGCTGGAGATTCTGCTCCAGACCAACTACGGCAACCCGATCTATCCGGGCGGCGGCAGCCGGCATTTGTCGGGCGGCTTCCCGACTTCCGAAGAGGCGCTCGCTGCGTGGGACAAGTGGGTCGAGGCGATGGCAACGCGCTACAAGGGCAAGGTGCGCGATTGGGAGATGTGGAACGAGCCGAACAACAACAAGGCGCACACGCCCGAATTGACTGCCGACTTCAACATCCGCACGGCGGAGATCATCAAGCGCGTGATTCCCGACGCGCGGATTGCGGGCGGCGTGCTGAACTCGCCCAACCTCAAATACACGGAGGGCTGGCTGAAGCGCATCACGGAGAAACAGAAGCAGTCGCTGTTCACGTGGTTCATCTACCACGCCTACACCTTCAATCCGGACGCGAAGCATTACGAGGAGGTCGCGAAGCTCAAGGCGCTGTTCCAACAATACGCGCCAGCTATCAAGCTGTGGCAGGGCGAGGCGGGCACGCAGTCGGAGTTCTGTCTCGGCGGCGCATTGAGCAAATACCCGTGGACGGAACTGACGCAGGCGAAGTGGAACACCCGGCGCATGCTGGGCGACCTCGGTCACGACGTCGAGTCGCTGGTCTTCTCCATCGCCGACCTCGACTACAACCGTTGGGACGGCTATCGCCTCGGCGACATGGACCGTTACGGGCTGGTCAAGACCGACAAGCAATACCGCCTGCTCAAGGTGAAGATGGCCTACTACGCGGTGCAGAACCTCGTCGCGGTCTTCGACGACACGCTGGAGCGGGTGCCGGATTATCCGTGCGAAGTCCAGTGCGCGAAAGCAACGGCCTTCTACGCCTACAGGAACAAGCAGAGCGGCCAGCAGGTGCTGGTGTTCTGGGACAAGAGCACGGTTCCCTCCAACCAGAACGACACCGTGCCTGCGACGTTCACCATCGCCAAGGGTTCCTTCACCGAACCGGTCTGGGTGGACCTGATCACCGGCGGTATCCACGAGATTCCGGCGGAGAAGATTGCGCGCGACGGCGAAAAGCTAATCTTCAAAGACATCCCGGTCTATGACGCGCCGACGCTCATCGCCGACAAGAGTCTGGTGATGAAGTAGGGAGGGGGCGCGAGCGCGCCCGCGAGAGGTTCGGAGTCCCGGCTTTATCCGGTCCGCGTTCGCGGTGCGCGTTGAGATACCGAACCGGCTAAAGCCGGGACTCCGAACCCGGTGACCTGCGCTTCTCTTCTCTCGACCGCCATTCACATCTGGCCTATCCTGCCGCGCATGTCACGGCCGGCTTATATCTGGCGTCAGTTGACTCCCGAACAGCGGACGGAAGTCTTGCAGTTTCGGAAGAGAAACCAGAGGCCGTGGCACTCACCGCCGCGCCGGCCAGCCGAAGATCACTCTCAATTCCACCTCACGGCGGCGTGCTACGAACATCGGCCGCACATCGGATTCAGCCCAGAACGAATGAACCAATTCGCCGACGCGTTCCTGGCCGTTTTCGCCGCCCACGCGTCGCGCACCGTCGCGTGGTGCGTTCTGCCCAATCATTATCACGCGCTGATCGAGACCCCAGACATCAAACGGCTGCTCTGGGAACTGGGGCGGCTCCACGGGCGCAGTTCGCACGCATGGAACGGCGAGGAAGACACGCGTGGCCGACAGGTTTTTCATAGCGCCATGGATCGCGCTATACGTTCCGAGCGGCATTTTTGGGCGACCGTAAACTACGTCCATCATAACCCGGTGCGCCACGGTTACGTCGCGCTTTGGGCCGACTGGCCTTGGACGAGCGCGGCTGATTTCCTGCGTGAGGTCGGACGGGAAGAGGCGGAGCGAATCTGGCGCGAGTATCCCATCCGCGACTACGGCGAAGGTTGGGATGCACCCGAACTATGAGTTGCGCGACAGGTTTGGAGTCCCGGCTTTAGCCGGTCTGCGTTCGCGGTGCGCGTCGAGATACCGAACCGGCTAAAGCCGGGACTCCAAACCTCTACCCGATAACCGCACCCACACGGACGCGATTCTTGTCCATTTACCGCGAGGCCGTCGGCGGTGCATACTGCCTCGGACGGTTGACCAGAGCGGCCAGATTCCGGCTGAAGCCGGGACTCCGAGCCTTTGCGTCGTCGGTCGCGAGATTTGTCAAGGTTCGGAGTCCCGGCTTCAGCCGGAAGCCCCGTGAACCGGAAACGAGTTGTGCAGACACTTCATCAGGAGCACGAATATGGAACGAATCACGAACGAGCAGGTTTTCTTTTCGCTCTCAGAGGACGGGCGGAAGTTTGAGTTGGGGTTTGCCGGCGAGCCGCCGGCGTTGTCAGGCGAACGGGGGTTGTTCGACATGATGGTCGCGCTCGGCAACCGCCACGAATGGGGCATCGCGCCGGAGGAGCAGACGGCCACCGTGACGAAGGACGGCGCGGCGTTGGTGGCGCGCTACGGCAAGCTGCGGCACGCGGGCGCGGAGCACGAGGTCAACATCGAGTTGCGTTTCACGCTCGAAGGCGATGGCGTTGTTTGCGAGGCGCAGATTGAGAATCGCTCGAAGCTTGTCATCGAGGAGTTTTGGTTTCCGTGGGTCGGGCCGTTCCGGAGCCTGGCGAGCGAGCCGGCGGACGACACGTTGATTCTGCCGGATGGGTTCGGCCGCCGCGTGCGGAATCCGGGGGCTTACGTGGCGCAGAAGCACACGGGCTACATGGCGCCCGACCAGAAGCGCGTGCTCGCCTGCGGGCATTATCCCGGCGGGCCGATGGCGATGGGATGGTTCGGTTTCTACGGCGGCGGCAAGGCGCTCGGTTTGTTTTCGCACGATGAATCTTTCCAGACGACCGGCCTGAACATCGCGCGCGACACACGCACGACGATGTTGTCGGCGGGGTTTGTGCGCTATCCGTTCCTCAAACGCGGCGCGTGGCGCTCGCCGCGGTCGCTGGTGCGGCTGCATCGCGGGGATTGGCACGACGACGCGCGGGCGTATCGCCGCTGGGCCGACGCGAAGTGGTGGAGCCAGTCGCCGCGGCCGAAGTGGGTGGACCAGATGCACGGCTGGCAGCGCATCATCATGAAGCACCAGTATGGCGAGGTTTTCTATCGCTACGGCGACCTGGTGGATGTGTTCGAGGGCGGCAAGCCTTACGGCATCACCACGCTGTTCGTCTTCGGCTGGTTCAAGGGTGGACACGACAACGGTTATCCAAGCTATGAAGCTGACGACGCGCTCGGTGGCGAGGCGGCGTTGCGCAAGGCCATCGCGGAAGTCCAGCGGCGGGGCGGCCGCGTGATCCTCTACGCGAACGGCCACTTGATTGACGTGGACACCGACTACTACCGCAAGACCGGCAAACGCATCTGCCTGAAGACTTCGCAGGGCAGCGAGTATCGCGAGGCCTACAAGTTTTCCGGCGATGGCACGTCGCTGCGGAATTTCGGGGCGCGAGCATTCGTCGGCGCGTGCCAGTCCACGCCGGAGTGGCGGCAGAAGTTGATCGAGATCGGCCGCACCATGGCAGGCTTCGGGTCGGATGGGATCTTCTACGACCAGATGGGCGGCATCTTGCCGTATCTGTGCTTCGACCCGTCGCACCCGCACGCCGGGCCGGCGCTGGCCCAAGGCCCCGGCAAGGACGCCAATCTCGCCGCGATGCGGCGTGCCTTGATCGAAGGCCACGCGGGGCGCGCGTTCGGCACGGAGCATGTCACGGACTGTCTCGACCGCCACGTGGATTTCGTGCACACGGCCACGTTCGGCATGTCGCCCGCGGCGGAGGCGGCGCCGGAGGTGTTCCGCTACACGTTCCCGGAGATCCTGTGCAGCAGCCGCGAAATCCGAGACGAGACCGACCACGAGCGGCGGATGAACTGGGCGTTTGTGTTCGGCTGGCGGTTCGATGTGGAGATTTGGCGCTGCCGCGGCGACCTGCGCCATGCGCCCGCTTACGGCGCCTACCTGGCGAAGCTGAACGCGCTGCGCGACCGCTGGCCCGACCTGCTCATGACCGGCCGGTTCGTTGATGAGGAATTCTTCGAGCGCGACCGCCAGGCATTCATTGCGAAGGGCTACACCGCCGGCAAGCGCGCCGCGATCGTCGCGTGGAACATCACCTCGCACGAGCATCGCTTCACGCCGAAGCTGCTGAAGATGCGCCGCTTCATCGAAGGCGCGTCGGTGAGCGGCCCGTTCCGCCCCGGCGACATGCTGCCCGCACACTCGGTGGGCGTGTTGGTTTACGAGTAGGGGACACTTGTCCATTTACGAAGGGCGGTCCCGTGGCGCATAATGGCGGGGTCACGGAGAACCACCATGTCCACACTCGCAACCTGTCGGAACTTCCTCCGCAGCCTCGGCGCCATCGCGTCAAGTGTGTTGCTCGCGCAGCACGCGGCCGCTGCTGACGGCGGCTTGAAAGTCGCCACGTTCGACGTGGACGCCACGCCGCCGGTCGGCTCGATGCTGGCTTACGATCCTGTTGTCCGCGTGGATGAACTGACGCTGCGGTGCCGCGGCGTCGTGCTGATCGGCGCGGGCGAGCCGGTTGTGTTGTGCGCAGTGGATTGGATCGGCATCGCCAACGAAGCTCAGGACGCCTTCCGCGAGGCACTGGCCAAGGCCGCCGGAACGACACCGCAGCGCGTCGCCGTCCACTCGCTGCACCAGCACGATGCGCCCGGTTGCGATTTCACAGCGGAGCGGTTGCTGAAGGACGCCGGCGCCAAGGATCTTGGCCGTTTCGAAAGCACCTTCCATCGAAAGGCGCTCGCCCGCGCTGCGGAAGCCGTGAAGAACTCGGTTGCGAGCGCGCAGCCGGTGACGCACTGCGGCTGGGGCGAAGCCGACGTGAAGGAAGTGGCGTCGAACCGCCGCATCCCCGGCCCCGATGGCCGCATCCGCGTCACGCGCTACACGGCGTGCAAGGACCCGAAGGTGCGCGCGGAACCAGAAGGCGTCATTGACCCGCGCGTGTCGGTGCTGAGCTTCTGGAACGACAAGAAGCCGGTCGCG
Source organism: Verrucomicrobiota bacterium (assembly GCA_016219905.1). Classification (GTDB taxonomy): domain Bacteria; phylum Verrucomicrobiota; class Verrucomicrobiia; order CAIQCK01; family CAIQCK01; genus JACRKA01. The sequence goes on along the minus strand of JACRKA010000248.1, from coordinate 80 downwards.
GCGCTGAGCTACTACGCGTGTCACCCGCAAAGCTACTATCGAATGGGCATCCCCAGCCCCGACTTTCCCGGCATCGCGCG
>JACRKA010000243.1 GCA_016219905.1 Verrucomicrobiota bacterium | reverse complement strand
GCCGATCAACCCCATCGTGAGCCGGTTGCTAGGCGCGGGCCGGCCGTCTTTGCCGAGCGCGGAGGCGGGAATGATGTGAGGCGCGGCGACCATCGCGGCTGCGGTCCGCAGCCACGCGCGGCGGGACATCGAATAACGCGCTTTCATCTTCATGCCTTTGCCAGACAGTCAGCCAGATGTTTCCGGGTCGCGTTCACCGCCGCCGTGACCTCGCCCGCCGTCGGCAGGATGGGAATCCCGCGCGGCGTCGGATGCATGAACACCGACGTCCAGCCGCGGTAGTTGATCTTCCGCAGCGCCGCCACGATCGGCTTGAAGTCGAGCGTGCCGCGGCCGGGCAGTTGCATCATCTCCTCGTCCTTGGGCATCTTCGTCATGCAGCCCTTGCCGTGTTCCCACGCGTAGAAGAGCGCCAGCTTCGGCCCCATCGTCTCGATAAGCTCCGCGAGCAGCGCCGGCTCCTGCGGCAGATGATACGGCGCGAGCGCGATGCCGAGGTTCGGCGACGGCGAGAACTCCGCCAGCCAGCGCACCGAGTCGGGGCTGGCCAGCATGCAGTTGCCGTGGTTCTCGATGCCGATGACGATGCCCGCCTCGGTCGCCTTCTCGACGTGCGGCTTCATCTTCTCGACAAACTCCTTCAGCGCGCGCTTGAGGTCGTCGCCGGCCAGCTTGCCGGAGCCACCGCTGCCGGTGATGATCAGTTTCGCGCCGAACTTCCGGCCCCACTCGATTTCCGGCCCGAGGCCGAACGGCCCGAGGTCGTAGCGCGTCGAGCAACCGAGCTTCACGTTGTGCTGCTTCAGCAGCGCGGCGAACTTCTCGTCGCCCATCTCGGCGACCTGCTCGCGCTGGTTGCCGTGCTTCAGCGGCCAGACATCTATCGAGTCCGCGCCGGTCTTGCGGACTTCCGGCAGGATGACATCGAGCGGCAACGTGCCGTAGAGACTCGATGACAAAATGTAGCGCAGGCGGAAACCCTGCTGCGCCTTCTTTTCCGCTGCGCAAGCCGCAGGCAGGCCCAGTGCGAGGGCCGCGGTGCTGCTGAGAATCCGCCGACACGCTTCCCGGAGGTTGATGGAGGAAGATGATTCGTTGTGCATGGCTCGTGCGTTCTTCATACCGTCTTGCGTCGCGCGACGGAAGCGCAAACCGCAGACGCGCCACGACACGCCGCATTATCCCATCGGGACAAACCGAGAACAGCCCGCCGTTTCAGGGCATGTTGCCTCCGCCGGACACAATGCTGCGCTGGCCGCAAACAGTCTTGTGCCGGCGAAAAACAGTCTTGAGGCGGCCGGACACAGTATTGTCCAGGACGAACACAATGCTGCGCCGGCGCAACCCAGTATTGGGCCGGAGGGAAACAATGCTGTGCCGGCCAAACTCAGTCCTGTGCCGACGAAAAACAATGCTGTGTTGCCCAAACTCAATGCTGTGTCGGCCGAAAACAGTCCTGTGTTGGCCAAACACAATGTTGGGTCGCCGAAAAACCATGTTGGGTTTGGAAAAAACAATGTTGGGTTGGAGAAATACAACATGCTCTTTTGCGGAGGTAACATGGTTTTGGGCTGGGAAAGGGCGCTTTTTCGGGTAAGGAATCGAGGAATTCCGTCGGAAGGCCTGATTATCCAGCCACTTGCGCCATTATTCTCCAAAAACCGCCTGTCTGGTCAAAAAACGCCCTATACTCCGGCCATGAGCATCAGCAAAGGCGATCCTGGCAGAGTCACCGCCCAACAACTCACCGACGCCATCGCCACGCGTGCCGCCGCCAACCGCCGGCACGCTTCACGACGGGTGATGAAGGATGATGAATCGGTGTGCATGACGGTCTCGGTGATAGCGACTCGGTGGACACGAAGAAAGAGCAAAACACCGCCTTGATGAGAAATGAACCCGTCGGTATTAATACCCATTATGAATCCTGACCAGAGCAAGTGCGCTGTGTGCGGACAACCCACCGCAGAAACGACGGAGTTCGACGGCCAACAAGACCGGCGGGTCATCCAATGCACCCAGTGTGGAAACTACCATTACGTGCAAGTCGCATTGATTCTCCTTCGCCAGAAGACTCTCTCTTCGAGACAACGAGCTAACTTATCCGGTTGGCTTCGAGAAAACTCCGCAGAAGGAATCACCGACAAGAACCTTGATCGCCTTCTCGACCTACCAACGCCCACGGTCGGAGAACGCGCTGAGAAGCTACTTGTTCACCTAGGCCGCACGCATCCAAAGCCCGGCCAAGAGATTCACCTAGGCATAAGCGGACAATTGGAGCCGAAAAGATATCAACCATTGATTGCAGTCTGCTGGAGTGAAAACCTCGCGGAACTTCAATATTACGTTTGTGAATACTTGGAGAAGACCAAGGCGTTCTTGAAAACACGGGGGCACTCTTACGTCATCACACCGGAGGCTTGGAGCTTCTTAGATCAACTGAGCCGGAACAAACAGAGTAAGCTTGCATTTGTTGCGATGAACTTTGATCCGAAGTTCAATCGCCTGTATGACGATGGAATTGACCCTGCTATCAGAGCTGCGGGATACGAGCCAAAACGCGTTGATAGACATCTGCACGTTTACCGGATCGATGACGAAATCATTGTTCTGATCAACCAAAGTCGGTTCGCGTTCGTGGACCTCACGGAGCAAAAGCAGAGCGTTTACTTCGAGGCTGGATACGCAATGGGATTGGGATTGAAAGTGATCTGGTCGTGTCGGAAGGATGAAATCGACGAGAAGAAAATTCACTTCGATGCACGCCAGTTTCCCATGTTGGATTGGACCACGGATACCGACCTCACGGATTATCGACGCAGACTGACGACTCACATTAAAGCAGTCATCCGTTAGTTGCCACTCGCTCTCAAAGTTTCCATCCTTTGCGATACTGGTGTTGGACGAAACGGTCGGCCTTGGGGCAGTTGACGGCGCGGAGGCGTTTGGAGTCCCACGTCAGCCGCTCGCCGACGCGGTAGGCGACGTTGCCCAGCAGGACGGTCTCCGCGAGCGCGCCGGAGTAATCGAAGTTGCAGGTCGTCGTGCCACCGGCCTTGCAGGCGTTGATCCACTCCTGATGATGGCCGACCGAGTCGGGAATGGTCGGAGCCGGGCGGACGAAGTCGGCGAACTTTTTCTCCGGCAGCAACACGTGGTTGCCGTAGTCGGCCAGCAGGTAGCCTTTCTCGCCCACGAACAACACACCGCTGTTCCATGCGGGCCGGCTTTTCTTGCCCTGCTTTCCCTGCGGCTGTGCGGGCGGCTCCTGTTCCGCCAGCAAGGACGCGAGCAGCTCCGGCTTTTTGCCGCCGTGATACCATGTCAGTTTCACGGGCCGCTGCGCGCCGCGCGCGGGATAGTCGTAGCGCACGATGGCCCACGGCGGCGTGCTCTCCGGATGGACGGGCGGGCCTTCCGCCTCGACGGCCAGCACGTGCCGCAGGTCGAGCGCCCAGTGCGGCAGGTCCATGTAGTGGCAGCCAAAATCGCCCAGCGCACCCTGCCCGAACGCCCACCAGTTGCGCCAACGGCCCGGCAAATAGTCCGGGTGATACGGCCGGGGCGGCACCGGGCCGAGCCAGAGGTCGTAGTGCAACTCCGGCGGCACCGGCGGCGTGTCGGTCGGCGCGTCCTTGCCGCCGTAGGTCGCAGCACACCACACGTGAACCTCACCCGCCCCGCCGATGGCGCCGCCCTTCACCAACTCGACCACGCGGCGGTAGTTCGCCCCGGCATGGATCTGCGTGCCGAGCTGCGTCGCCAGACGCGTCTTGCGCGCCGTCTCGCGCACGATGCGGCACTCGGAGACCGTGCGCGTCAGCGGTTTCTCGCAATAGACGTGACGCCCGCTCCGCAACGCCGCGACGGCTGCCACGGCGTGTGTGTGGTCGGCCGTGGACACCACGACCGCATCAATCCCCTTCATGTCGAGCATCCGGCGGAAATCGTTGAACGTCTTCGCCGACGGATGCTTCTGCGCCGCGGCGGCGAGCAGCTTGTCGTCCACGTCGCAGAGCGCGACGATGTTCTCGTCCTCAACCCCGCCGCGGTTCGCCCCGCCGCGAGGCCCCCCGCCACCGCCGGCGTTGTTGATCTTCTCGGTCGCCGACAGTTTGCGAGCGGCGCGCGCAGTGCCCGCGCCGATCCAGAATCCTGCGGCGGTCATTGCGCTGTGTTTGAGGAATTCGCGACGTGAGAGGAAGGTGCTCATAAGCGAATCCCGCCCCAATTCGAAGCGTTTGTCAATGCGATTGGCGGAGATAGAAAAGTGGTCGTCATCGTCGAATGCGTTCACCGGGGGCGCGCCTGCGCGGATGCGATCTGGAGCCGTAAGGGGCTGACAGCGGTTTCTACCAGCCGGAAAGCGCCAGGGGCCTGGCGCAGTCCAAGACGCTCTCGCGCATTTGAAAGGGGCATCGCTAACGCGGCAGCGTCGTGGACTGCGCCAGCCCCCTGGCGCTTTTCCCGCGGCGGGAGAGAATCGCCAAGACGAACGCCAAACAAACACCCACGCTTCGCGTGATGACTACTATCGAAAACAAAACCGGGGACGGCTTGCGCCGTCCCCGGTCGTCAATTGTCGTTAATCCTGCGGCTCAGGCATACAGCGGGCCGAAGTTGGCGCACGCGCGATAGTCGGCGCCCTGCGGGTCCTGCGCGCCGAAGAGGCCCCACGCGCTCGGACGGAACACCTGTTCCTCGGCGACGTTGTGCATCGCCACGGGCATGCGCACCAGCGAGGCCAGCGCGATAAGGTCCGCGCCAACGTGGCCGTAGCTGATGGAGCCGTGGTTGGCGCTCCAGTTGTTCATGACGCTGTAAACGTCGCGGAACGGGCCGGAGCCGGTCAGCCGCGGCGCGAACCATGTGGTCGGCCAGGTCTGGTTGGTGCGCTCGTTGAGGGTCTGGTGGACTTTCGCCGGAACCTCGACGGACCAGCCTTCTGCGATCTGCAGCACGGGGCCGAGGCCCTTGACGAGGCTGATGCGGCTCATGGTCATCGGCATCCCGCCGCGCGAGAGGTAACAGGACGAGAAGCCGCCGCCACGGAAGTATTCATAGACGGCCGACGGCCACGTGGTCGCGGCGAGGCACTTGTCGGCCTCCTCGCGCGTGATCTCCCAGAACGGCTTCATCGCCGGCTTGCCGTCAATCATCTGCTCCCCGGTGCCGTCCAGCGTCGCCGCGCCGGAGTTGATGAGGTGGATCAAGCCGCCCGCGGCTTGGCCGGTCAGTTTCTGGCCGGTGACTCGCTTGACCGCATCGGCGCTCCAGAAGGTGCGCACGTCGGCGAAGATCTGGGCAGTGTTGGTCAGCAGATGGCCGAACAACATGCACGCACCGTTGAGACTGTCGTTCTCGGTCGCCACCAGCAGCGGCTGGCGGATGCCGTTCCAGTCGAACGAGGAGTTCAGGATCGCCTCGAGGAAGTCGCCGTTCGGGTAGTGGTCGGTCCAGTGGCGCTGGCCCTGGAAGCCGCCGAGGATGGCGTTGTGGCCGAGGGCTTCCTCGCCGAAGCCGAGCTTCGCGAGCCGCTCGTTGCCGACCATCAGGTCGCGGACGATCATGGTCATCTTCACGACCGTCTGCCACTCGAGGTCCTTCGCCTCGGCGCTGCGGCGATTCTTCTCAGGGTTGCAGTCCTTGCCTTCCTTGCAATTCGCCTTCGTCCACGCGTAGGCGCGCTTGAATTCCGCCTCGTCGTAAATCTTCTCCTCCATGCGGCGGACGAGTTCCGTCATGTCCACGCACTCGACACGGATGCCGAGGTAGCTCTCGAAGAACGGCTGGTCCACGATCGAGCCGGCGATGCCCATCGAGACGCCGCCGACGGAGAGGTAGCTCTTGCCGCGCATCGTCGCCGTGGCCAGGCCCGCCTTCGCGAACCGGAGCAGTTTCTCCTGCACGTCGGCGGGGATCGCCGTGTCGCCCGCGTCCTGGACGTCGCGGCCGTAGATGCCGAACGCCGGCAGGCCCTTCTGGTTGTGGCCGGCGAGCACCGCAGCGAGATAAACCGCGCCGGGCCGCTCGGTGCCGTTGAACCCCCAGACCGCCTTGGGCATGAGCGGGTCCATGTCCATCGTCTCGCTGCCGTAGCACCAGCACGGCGTGACAGTGAGCGACACGCCGACGCCCTCGCGGCGGAACTTGTCCGCGCACGCGGCCGCCTCGGTGACGCCGCCGATGCAAGTGTCGGAAATGACGCACTGCACCTTCTTGCCGTTCGGGTAGCGCAGGTTGTCCGAGAGGAACTTCGCGGCCGTCTTGGCCATCGTCATGACCTGCCTGTCGAGCGACTCGCGCACGCCCTTGCGCCGGCCGTCAATGGTGGGCCGGATGCCGATCTTGGGGAATTCACCGATCCAGTTGATGCTGCTCATGTGTCTCCAGTCTCCTTTGATTGTGTTGTCAGATTCTGCGTCGTTTGAAACTGCTGGCTGTCACGTCAACGAGTCATTTCGATTCTTGCCGATGCTATCCTGCCGGGCGCCGCGGCGGAAGTGCCATTTTTGACTTCTGTTTGTCACGTTTCGACTTCGCACCGAGCTAACGCCGGCTTTCGGCAGCCCGATCCAGCGCCGCGAGAATCTCCCGCGCGACCTTGGCGCCGAGCAGGTCGTAACCTTCACCGTTGAAGTGGCAATCGTTTGGATTCTGACACTCCGCCAGACGCGGCTGGATAAACGTGTGAAGGTCGTTGACGGCGATGCCGTGCCGGCCCATGACGCGGGCCGCGATGGCGTTGCGCTCAACCATGACAGCGTCCGAACCGTATTGGCTCTTGGACGGCAACGGCGTGCTGCTGGCCCACACCAGTTTCCCGCCGGTCTGCTTGAGCCGCGCAACGATGGTCTCCAGCCGCTGCTCGTAGTCGTCGGGCTTCGTCGCGCGGTCATGGATGCCGAAGTTGAAGTGGATGAGGTCCCACCTGCCGTCGCCCAGCCAGATGTCGAGTTTCTTGAGGCCGTTGGCAGTGGGGCCGCAGTTCTCCGGCGCGCGGTGGACGTTGGCCTTTCCCGCGAGCGCCTTCCGCACCGCCAGCGTATAACCGCGCGAGATCGAGTCCCCGATGAGAAGCACCCGCGGCAGCTTTGGGTCGTCCTTCACGTAGTCCCACGCGCTGACGCTGCCGCGGACTTTTTCCTTCTTGTAGAGAGGCAGGTAGAACGAGCCGAGACACGCTTCGAGCGTCTCTTCCCACTTCCGTTGCTCTGGCGGCAACGTGGCCTTCCATGACTGAAACTTTTCGTCAATCGCCTTGTCCTCGGCCGCCTTCTTCTCCGCGAGTTGCTTCGCATTGCCCGGCTCGATGGCGGCGGCAGCCGGTTTCTGCGCCAGAGGCAACGCGCGCCCGACCGCCGCGACGACCGCGTCGGCCAGAATCTTGTAAGCCGGCGTGTTCCAATGGAACTGGTCGCCGCGGGCAAGTTCGAGCTTCGGCGCGAGCAACGCATAGAGGTCGTTCACCGGCACGGCCATCTCTTTCATGACGCCAGCCGCCATCCGGTTGTGCTCGACGATGACGGGATTGATCTCCGGGTCGGCTTCGCCGGGCCTGCCTTTGACGGTGACGGGCGTGCTGCTGGCCCAAACGAGTTTTGCGTGAGGCGCGCCTTTGCGGAGGTTCTCGACAAGCTGGCGCGTCAGCGGCTCGAACTTGCCCTCCGGGATGCGCCCCTCTTGCCAGCCGTGCAGGCCCATGTTGAAATGGACCACGTCGTAAGGACCGTGCGCGAGGACCTCGGCGATCATCTGGTCGAGCTTGTAGGACGCCTGCGAATACGGATTCACCCACGCGTCCACATAGGCACGGCCAGCCAGCGCGGCCGTGACCTGTTTGAGATAGCCGTTGAGGATGGAGTCGCCCATCAACAACACGCGCGGCCGTTTCGCGTCAACCACCTTTGCTTGGTCCAGCCGCCAGCCTTTGCCGTCGGCTTGCAAGCGCGCGTCGTTCTCCTGCGCGCCCGCCGGCTGCAAGAAAACGCAAGCGGCGAGAAACAGCCGCATGAAACACCTGCCAGAGGAATCTCCCGCGAACAATCTCATCGTCGTGTCACTTGTCCTTGTTCATGGCGCGCCCGCCACAGGTCACTTCACCGGCTCCAGCCGCAGCTCGTGGAAGTTGACCGGCTGCCAGCCTTCCTTGACCGGCGCCAGCACGAACTTGACCTGCCTGCCGGCCTTCAGCTCGATCTCCCCGGCCTTGTATTTGTTGTATTTCCTCAAGTCGCCGGTGGCCGGCGCGACGGCGAGCGCGACGGACTTGTCGCCTGCGGTCAACGCCAGCTTCGAGTCCTTCTGGCTGGCGGCCTCAAAGCGGATCGCATACTTGCCGTCGGCGGGCACCTTCGCCAGCCACTGGATGGTCTCGTCCGGCTTGTTCCAAAATCCGATGTTCCCCGTCGGCCCCGACGGCTCCGCCCGAAGCGTGCTGCCATTCAACGTGGCTGTGGCTGCTGTCAGCGCCAGCGCACCCTCTTTCGTCGGCGCGACCACGTAGGGCTGCGCCGGCACCTCACCCTTCACCTGCAACACCACCACGCTGGCGTTCGGATCGGGCGCCTGCGCCGGCACGCTGACCACCACACCATCCGCCCGTGCCGCGG